>CAZHRY010000043.1:0-20073 GCA_964535065.1 uncultured Actinomycetes bacterium | reverse complement strand
TCGCGGCCCCGGTGGGAGGGCGACGCCGCCCGCACGGTGACCTTCACCGTCACGGATGCGGGTGACCCGGTCGATGGGGCCCTCGTCAAGGTGGGCACGCGCCAGTGCACGACCGGGTCGGCCGGCCGCTGCACGATCTCGTTCCCGGCAATGGGCCCACAGGAGCTCACGGCCGTCGCGACCAAGGCCGGCTTCGCCAAGGCGACCAGGAAGCTCACCGTGCTGGCATGACCGCGAGGTGCCGGCCCGGTGCCGCCGGATGTCGCCGATGGTTACCAGGCGGCGTTGAGCGGGTGAGACGATAGGCGCATGACGACGCTCGAGCCCATCCGCGCTCTGCCCAAGACCTTCAGCGTCCAGGTCCTGACCACCGAGCAGGTGCAACGCGTGCACGCCGGTGCGCTCGAGATCCTCGAGCGCACCGGCGTCTCGACCACCAGCGACCGCCTGCTGGAACTGATGGCCGACAACGGCCAGCAGGTGGACTTCAAGGCCCGCCGCATCCGTCTGTCACCCGACTTCGTCGAGTCCAAGCGCGCCCTCGCGCCCCGGACCTTCACGCTGGCTGGCCGCACGCCCGACCGCGACCTGGTGATAGACGGCACCCGTGGCTATCTGTCCCCTGACGGATGCGCTCCGCAGATCCTGGACATGGACACCGGCGAGAGGCGATCCTCGACCAAGGCCGATCTCGGGCAGCTCGCCCGCATCGCGGACGCCCTGCCCGAGATCGGCTTCATGTGGCGATCCGTATCGGCCGGCGACCAGAAAGCCGAGGCTCGCTCGCTCCACGAGATGGAGGTCCTGTTCAACAACACGACCAAGCATCTGCAGACGGGCTCGGGCAATCACGCGTTCTCATCCCGGGGCGTCGTCGAGCTCTGCCGGACGGTGGGCGGCGGCGCCGAGGAGCTGCGCGCTCGCCCGAACCTCTCGAGCATCCAGTGCATCATCAGTCCTCTGTTCTGGGACGACGGCCCGATCGAGGCCATCGCCAACTACGCCGAAGCAGGGATCCCGATCTCACTCACCTCGATGGCTATGGCGTGCGCAACCGCGCCGGCAACGATGGCCGGCCTGGTCACGCTGACGATCGCCGAGCTGCTCTCGGGCGTGGCCATCCTTCAGACGCTCCAGCCCGGAGCGAAGGCCGTCTGCGCCTCGTACGCCGCGACGATGGACCTGTACTCGGGCGCCCTCAACCTCGCCGCCGGCCCCGACGACCCCTTCGCGACCATGGCCTGCACGCAGGTGATCGAGGCGCTCGACCTGCCCAGCGCTTCCACGACGTTCGGCTCGGGCGCCAAGCGCTCCAACTGGCAGGCGGGCGTTCAGACCGCCCTGAGCGCCGCGAAGACAGCTTTCGTTCCCGCCGACCTGTTCAGCGGCGCGGGAGGCCTGTACGCAAGCAACGTGTTCTCGCCCGCCCAGATGCTCTTGGACTGCGAGGTGTTCGGCGCCGTTGCCCGGTGGGCCGAGGGGTACCCCTTCGACGACGAGCACATCGGCTTGGACACGATCGACACGGTCGGGCCCGCGGAGCACTTCCTGGGAGAGCAGCACACGCTGGATCACATGCGCGAGTTGTGGCGCTCGAGGTACATGGATCGGTCCTCCTGGGAGGAGTGGCAAGCCATCGGAGAACCCGATCCCGAAAGCATGGCGCTGGCCGAAGCCAAACGCATCCTGGCCGAGCACGAGCCCGAGCCCCTCGACGAGGCGCTCATCGCGGAGCTGGCCGCGATCGTGGCTGCCTACGAAGCCGAGGCGCTGGAGAACCCCGAAGCCTGAGACTTCAGGCGGTGTCCGGCTCCACGGTCGAGGGCAGCCAGAACTCGACGGTGGTTCCACCGCCAGGGGTGGAGAGCACGCGCAGCCATCCGCCGGCAAGCTCTATCTGCTCCCGGGTTGACGGCAGGCCGATGTGGCCGGGCTCACCCGGGACCGGATCGAACCCAACGCCGTCGTCGCGCACGCGAACGAGCAATCCGGCCTCGTGCGTGGATAGCCGCACGTGGACGCTCGAAGCCCGCGCGTGCGCCCGTACGTTGGACAGTGCCTGCTGGGTCGCCCGGTAGGCGGTGATGGCGGTGTCTGCATCGGGTTCTTCGACCAGGTCGTCGTCGTCTATCTCGACCGCCATCCCCAGCTCCGCGTTGAGGGCATGAAGGTCCGCATCGATGGCAGCTGCGAGCCCTAGCCGGTCAAGGGTGGAGGGGCGAAGCTCCGTGACCATCCGCCGCAGCCCGGCCAGGCACTCCTCGAGGGTCCCCTCCAGTTGCGAAGGCAGAGGGCTGTCGGGAAGCAGGTCGTGCAGCGCGGCCAGCCTGAGCTGGAGCGCCGCCATCTGCTGGATCGGGCCGTCGTGCAGGTCATTGGCGATCCTCGCGCGCTCCCCCTCCTGCATACGAACTAGGTGCCCCCACAGATGGGCCTTGCCCTCCTGCGCCCGCTGTACTTCGGTCACGTCGGTCGCCACGCCGGTCGCGCCGGCGACCTCCCCCGTCTCCGAGTCCTTCACCGGCGACCAGAACACGTCGAACACGAGGTCGCCCGATCGGACCAGCGAGCGGAACTCCTCTCCCCCCAGGACGCGATGGAGCTGGGCGACAACCTCGGGGTCGCCCGCGTACAACTCGAACGCCGATCTTCCGACAACCTCGCCTGGCCTCAGCCCGAGCGCTCCGAGCGCCGCCCCCTCGGACAGGGTGAACACGCCGTTCGCGTCCATAGCGAAGAAGACTATGGGCGCGTTCGACACCACCAACTGCAGATCGCGCCTTGCCCTCTCAGGATCCGTGATGTCGGTGGCGACGCCGACCGCGCCGCGGAAGGATCCCGCCTCCATGAGCGGCCTGCAGAAGACGTCGATCACGCGGCCGCCCACGCGCACGACGGACCGGATCTCCTCGCCCGAAAGGAGACGGGTGAACTGCTCCATCAGGACGGGGTCCGGATACATCTCGGCGATGGGCCGTCCCACGACGCTGCTCGGGTCCACTCCGAAGGACTCGAGCGCGCTTCCCTCGGCGAGCGTGAGCATGCCCTCGCCATCCAGAGCGAACAGGATGATCGGCGCATGCTCGATCACCGTCTCCATCAGCGATCTTGCGCGATAGGTCTCCGTGACGTCGGTCGCCACGCCGAATACGCATGGGTCGTGGTCGAGGTCCAGCACCGACAGCGCGTAGTCCAGCAGGACGACCTCGCCCGTCTTGCGCCGGAGCCTGTGCTCCGTGTGCCGGATGGAGCCGTGCTGTCGCAGCTCCTCCATGATGCCGGCCCTGTCTTCCGCCTCGACCCAGAGTCCCGCTTCGACGCTGGTCCTGCCCACCAGTTCGTCGCGCGAGTAGCCGGACAGCTCCTCGAACGCCCGATTGACGTCGATGAACCGGCCATCGGTCAAGCGCGTGAGACCCATGGGCAGCGAGCTGGCGTGGAACGCACGCCAGAACAGCTCATGCCCCGGCTCTGCTCGCTCACCCACCGGGCCGCCCTCCTAGGCTCCTTCGGACGCAACGCACACTACGGCAAGCCGAGTGGCTCCGGTAGCCCCCCTTGAGAGGAAGATAGCCCTGCCGATAGTCGAAGTGGAGAGTGGAGCGAAGGGGGATCCGTGCAGGGTTTGGCGAATGGCTGGCGCGCAGCGCCACTCATAGCCTCCTTCGAGGCCATAGGTATCACCCGGATAGGCATGGGCCTGATCACGGCCATGTACGCCCTCACGTACACGTCCGTTCCCCAGCATCCCCAGCCCGAGTGGGTGCCCCCCCTGGTCGTAGCGATAGGCATCCTGGGGATCCCGGCAGGTCTGCTCCAGTGGTGGCGGCGTTTCCATGGCTCGACGACCATCGCCCACCTGGCCTTCGCGCTGGACGTGGCCACCGTCACCGGCCTCCTAGGCGTCTACTCCTTCGATCATCGCCGCTTCCTCTTCGCCCTGGTCTTTCCGGTCGTGATCGAGGCAGCGGTCCTCTTCGGCCTCGGCGGCTCGCTCGCCGCGGGCGCGTTCATGTCGGCGGTGTACGGCACGATCGAGGTGACCCTGGTCCACGACGCCGAAGGAAGCGTCCCGCCGGTCGCCCTGCGAAGCGCGGTCTTGATGGTCGTAGCGACCCTGGCCGGCACCCTGGCCGAAGTCCTGCGCAGGGATCGCGCCGCGCTCAGGCGCAGCGAAGCGCGGTTCCGAGCGGCCACCGAGCACTCGACCGACGGAGTGGTCCTCATCAGTCCGGACGGCATGATCGAGTTCATCAGCGTGGGCGGTGCAGCGATCCTGGGCAGGGCTTCGGAGGGGGCACTCGGGCGCGACATCCAGGAGTTCATCCATCCCGACGACGTCGGAACCGTTGCCGAGTCGTTCGCGCGCGTGCTCGAGCATCCCGGAGCCGAGGCCTCGAACGAGATCCGTGCCAGGCACGAAGATGGGTCGTGGGTGTGGCTGGAGAACCACGCCAGCAACCTGCTGCACGACCCCGACGTGGGCGCGATCGTCGTGCACACCCGCGACATCACCGAACGCAAACGGCTCCAGGACGAGCTGGCCAACAGCCTGGAGGACATCCACCAGGCGGGCGAGGAACGGCGGCGGCTCCTCGGAAGGATCGTGCGCGCCCAGGAGGAAGAAAGGGCGCGGGTCGCCGACGCCCTGCACGACGACCCGATACAGAAGCTCACAGCGGCGCTGATGCGGGTGGAGATGGTCCGCGATCCGGGGCTGAGCGAACGCGAGCGCGCCAATCTGGATCAGGTTGCGGCGACGGTCTCGGAATCGATCGTGACCATCCGCCGGCTCATGGTCGAGCTGCGCTCCATCCCCCTCGAGCGGCTGGGCCTCGCCGCCGCGCTCCGGGAGCACTTCGACGGACTGTCCA
The DNA here is from genome assembly GCA_964535065.1 of uncultured Actinomycetes bacterium. GTDB lineage: Bacteria > Actinomycetota > UBA4738 > UBA4738 > HRBIN12 > AC-51. Next base: position 15,199 of record CAZHRY010000043.1, on the reverse strand, counting down.
CAGGTCGAACCAGTCTGACCATCGTCGACGAGGTGAGCGGCGAGATCGACCAGCCGGCACGCCTGACGGCTTATCGCATCGCGCAGGAGGCCATCGCCAACGCACTCAAGCACTCGGAGGCCGGGCACCTCACGGTGACCCTCTCCTCCTCGGAGGGAGGGGTCCGGATCGAGGTCCAGGACGACGGCAAAGGTTTCGATCCAGGATCCCCGTCGCCATCAGGGCACGTGGGCCTGACCTCCATGCGGGAGCGCGCCGAGCTGGTGGGGGGCTGGTGCCGCGTCGAGTCCGCACCGGGACACGGCACCACGGTCTCGTTCTGGATCCCATCGGCGCCGCCCGCGAAGGACGGAAGCTCGCCTCACTGATCCAGTGCGAACGGCTCCACGATGCTTGCCGGGCCGCAGCCGGCTGGCCCGATACGAGCCCGGACGGCCCCCAACTGACGGCCGCGCTACTCTGATGCGGATGAGGATCGCTTTCGTCTCTACCTTCCCCCCCCGCCGCTGCGGCATAGCCACCTTCACGTCGGACCTGATCGACGCCATCCGCAAGGCCGACCCCCGGACGCAGTGCCGCGTGGCGGCGATCGATGAGAGAGGGACCGTCCGGGCTTACGGCTCGGAGGTTCGTTGGCGGATCCGCCAGGGAGGGCCGGTCAGCTACATGGCCGCGGCACGCGAGATGAACCGCTCCAACGCCGACATCGTCTGCGTCCAGCACGAGTTCGGCCTCTTCGGTCAGTGGAAGGGCGGCGGGTTCGTCGGGGAGCACTGGATCGAAGGCATGTACGAGGACCACTTGGTCCCGCTCCTGGACGAGCTGCGGAAGCCCGCCCTCGTGACCATGCACACCGTTCTTCCCGAGCCCTCCCCGGCCGTGCGCCAGACGGTGAGGCAGATCGCCGACTCGGCCCACGGTCTGGTCGTGATGGCCCAGACCGCGGTGGACATCCTCGATCGCACCTACGGCGTCAAGGCGACGCCGACGGTGATCCCGCACGGCATGCCGCACATCGAACCGAAGGGGAGGCGGCGGCTGAAAGCCAAACTCGGGCTCGATGGCAGGCTGATCCTCTCAACCTTCGGGCTCGTCGGCCCGGGTAAGGGCCTGGAGTACGTGATCGAGGCCATGCCAGAGATAGTGGCCCAGCATCCCGAAGCCCTGTACCTGGTCGCCGGGCAGACCCACCCGGAACTCCTGCGCCTGCGCGGCGAGGAATACCGCAACCGGCTACTCGGGCTAGCCGAGGAGCTGGGTATGTCCGACAACGTGCTCTTCGTCAACCAGTACCTGGAGCAGAAGGACATCATCGAGTACCTACTCGCCACCGACGTTTACGTGACCCCATACCTGGATCCGAACCAGATAACGAGCGGCACGCTCTCGTACGCGCTCGGCGCGGGGAAGGCGGTCGTGTCCACGCCGTACCTGCACGCGAAGGAAGCCTTGGCGGAGGACCGGGGCATCCTTGTGGACTTCCGCTCGCCGGCCCAGATCGCCGAAGCGGTGTCACGGATCCTCGACGACCAGGCGCTCAAGGCGCGGCTGGAGAAGAACGCTTACGAGTACGCGAACGAGGCCACCTGGCCGAAGACCGGCGCCCGGCTGCTGGAGGTGATGGGAGAGCTGGTCCGAGAGCACGCGCCGGCACCCAAGGAGCGCAGGCGCCGGGACAGGACCGCGATCACCGAGGGCCACCGCGTGAAGGCCAATCCGCTCGTCGAGCCAGAGGACGTGCAACCATCGCAGCCTGGGTTCGAGGTCATCGGGACCATCAATCCGGGCGTCGCTCAGGTCGGAGACGAAACGATCCTTCTGATCCGGGTTGCCGAGCGTCCCGTCAGGGACTTCGACCTGTCGGTGGACGCCAAGATGGTGGACCTGGCCGGGCCCGAGCCCAGGTTGGTCCCGCTTCCCGCGGGCATGAGGCCCGACCAGCTCATCGGCATGGCCTTCTTCGACTGCGACCGAGAGCCCCCGCAGGTGGTGATCGGCTACGTGCCGAAAGACCTGCCGGGCTTGGATCTGTCCGATCCGCGCACGATCCGCTACCGCAACACCGCCGGAGCCTTCGTGCCCGGCCAGGACGAATTCACCGACTACCTGTCGCACATCTCGCACCTGCGCCTGGCCCGCAGCAAGGACGGATTGGATTTCGAGATCGATCCCGAGCCCGTCCTGATGCCCTCCTCGAAGCTGGAGGAGTACGGGGTCGAGGACCCTCGGATCACGTTGATCGACGGCGTCTATCAGATCACCTACGTCGCGGTCAGCCGGCTGGGCATCGTCACCTGCCGCCTGACCACCACGGACTTCCGGACGTTCGAGCGTCACGGCGCGATGCTGCACCCCGATCAGAAGGACGTCGTGCTGTTCCCCGAGACGATCGGCGGCAAGTACATGGCACTCACACGTCCGATGCCCGGCTCCTTCGGTCGCGTCCTGGGCATCTGGATCGCCGAGAGCGACGACCTGGTCCACTGGGGGAACCACCGGCCCGTGGCGGCTCCGCGGCACGGCATGTGGGACGAGATACGCGTCGGCGCGAGCCTGATCCCGATCAGGGTCGATGGAGGCTGGCTGGAGCTGTACCACGGGGCCGACCGGAGCAACCGCTACGGGATGGGCGCGATCTTGCTCGACGCCGGTGACCCCTCGAAGGTCCTCGCCCGCACCTCCAAGCCGCTGATGGTCCCGGAGGCTCCGTACGAGCACGACGGCTTCCTGCACGACGTGATATTCCCCACCGGGCATGCCGACCTGGGTGACGGATGTATCCGTATCTACTACGGGGCCGCCGACACCTCCCTGTGTGCGGCCGACGTGGACCTCCAAGACGTCCTCGAGGCCCTGACCCCCGTGTGAGCAACCGCCCAAGGTCCTACTGACATGGATCGCCCCTCCTGCGACACTCCGCACCCGTGCTCAGACAGCTCGCACGCCTGACTCGGCCCCTGCCCGCGGCCGGTCCCGACGCCCTGGCGGTCGCCGTCTACTCGGGGATGTCGGACGAGCACCTGTCCGCCAACGAGTCAGGTTTCGAGGGGGTCGCATGCGTGGACGATGCGGCGCGTCTCCTCGACGTCCTCTGCGACGTGTGGGCGGCGACCAAGCTCCCGTGGGCCGAGCGATGGGCGCGAGGGCTCCTCGATTTCCTGCTCTGGATGCAAGAGGAGGACGGCCGCTGGATCAACTTCGTGTACTCGTGGGACGGGCAGCGCAACGAGAAAGGCATCACGTCCGAGACCGGGGAGAACTTCTGGCACGCGCGGGCGCTGGTTGGCGTCTCGCACGCGTGGCTGACCTTCGAGGACGAGCGCGCCGAGGCCGCCATGCATCGGGGGCTGGACCACGCGGTCACGAAGGCCGCCGCCGCGGACGTCAGGGCCCTGCACATCCACGCCGCGACCCGCCTGGCCAGGGATGCCGGCATCGGCACCCTCGTGCCGGCCATCCGGCAGTGGTGCCACGAGCTCGTGGAGTGCCGGGAGGACGGCGTCCTGAAGAACTCCACCTATGAAACGGGTGCGCCGCATCTCTGGGCCCACATCCAGGAGGGGGTCCTTGCCGAGTCTGCGTCTCTGGTGAACGAACCCTCCCTGATCGAGGTCGCCGCCGCGAGCGCCTCGGTCCTGATCGCTCCCGTGGTCGAGGCGGGGTTCGACGCTCCGAGCGTGGCCCCATACGACGTCGCCAGCTGCATCTGGTCGCTGGACAGGCTCGCGGCGGCGACCGGCAACCCCGGCTGGACGCGCCTTGCGGGGCTCGCGCGCGAGTGGTTCGACGGCAGGAATCCCGCGGGCACCCCCGCATACGACACATCGCGCGGGCGTGTTGCCGACGGCGTGGACGACGGCCGCCTCAACCACAACTCAGGGGCGGAATCCAACGTCGTGACCGCCGAGATCCTGATGGATCGAGCGATCGCGGTCGCCCGCTCGATGGACTCCCCGGCTTTCTAGGCCCTTCCGGCCGCGATCTTCTCGGCCAGATCCACGCACGCGCGCCGGGTCGGGATGGCCCATCTGGGACGCCAGGCGTCCGGCCAGGTCGAGAACTTCGCGATCACGACCCTGGCGGGAACGTGCACCATCACCGTCTGCCCGTTGATGCCGGAGCCCATGTACACCGGCCCGGCCGGGTCCACGACCCACCACTTGTTCCGGTAGAAGGCGCCCGGCGGGAACTCGTGGGCGTCGTCGCTCTCCGCGAAGGCGTCGGCAACGTCGTCGTCGGGCCGGTACACGTCCCGGATCCACTCGCCGGGGACGATGCGCCTGGAGCCACGCCGCCCACCGTTCAGCATGAGCTGCCCGAAACGCGCCAGGTCGCGCAAGGTGCAGCAGATCCCCCCGTCGGCCATCGCGTTGCCGTGCCCGTCCACGGTCACCTCGGCGTCGAACTCGGCTCCCATCGGTCCCCAGAGGTGACGCGAGATCAGCTCGGCCAGGCGAGCACCTCCGGCCCGCTCGTTCACCCAGCCCAAGACATCGGTGAGCACCGACCTGTACTCGAAGGGCCCTCCGTGAGGCCTCGCGTTCTTCAGGGTCTTGAAGTACTCACACGCGTCGTACGGCATACGCCTGTCGGTCCGAGGCCGCCAGAGGTAGATCTGCTCGTAGACGCAGACGTCTGCCTCGGGGTCGTCGTAGTTCTCGTCGAAACGGGTTCCTGCTCGCATGTCCAGGAGATGGCGCACCGTGCAGCCCTCGAAGCTGGTTCCGCGGAGCTCGGGGATCAGGTCGGTCACGAGCCAGGAGGGCTCCAGCTTCCCCTGGCCGACCAGGATGCCCGTGACCGTCGAGATCACCGACTTCGACACCGACATGAGGAGATGAGTGGTGCTCGGCGTCATGCCGTTGAAGTAGCTCTCGGCTATCACGCGGCCACGGTGCAGGACCATGAACGCGTCGGTGTAGGTCCCGTCCAGGACCTCCGCCAGGGGGGCCTCGCGCGACGGACCCACGCGCACCATGACCTTGGACAGGTCGCGCTCGGCCCTAGGCAGCTTCCAAACCGGCCCTTCGCCGCGGGAGATCCGCGCGGTCGGGATCAGATCCCTGATGTGCTGGAACCCCCAGCGATTGAACGGGGGCTGCTCCCAGTTGGCGAGCGTCACCAACCGGTCCGGCGGCGGCGGAGAGCCCTCCATGAGTCGGAGCTCGGCTGCGGTCTTCGGTCTCGACTTCTTCATGACGAGGAACCCTACATCCGGTTGACCCGAGCGGTCCCGGCGGTGGAGCATCGTCGGCAACCCGACGATAGGAGGACACGCTTTGGAGCCACTGACCAGGATCAAGGCATCGCTCGCATGGGTCTCGTCCTTGGCGCTTGCCACGGCTCTCGTCAGTTCGATAAGCATCGCGGTCTCGGCGCCTACGACCGGCGGCAACGACGTCGTACAGGTCAAGACGACCCACGGGGGCGACGATGCGTGGTTCGCATCCGCGGGAACCTGGACCGCCGTCCCCGGCGCCGCGCTCAGCATGACGGTTCCGTCCGGACAGCAGGCGCTCTTCGTGGTGCGGTTCTCCGGCTACGCGACTTGCTGGAACGATGAGGATCTGCTCGTCGTGCCGTGCGAGATCAAGGTTCGCATGCAAGGACCCAGCGGCACTTCGACCATGAACCCCAGCAAGGGGCTGCTCGACAAGAACGACTCCGACCCCAACGCCTTCGCGATCGACCGGTCGTACGGCCCGGTCGGGCCGGGCTCGTACACCTTCACGGTGCTGGTCCGTAACCCTGGCGCCAACCCGACGACGGGGGTCGCCTACTGGCACCTGACGCTGGAGCGAGTGGCGACCTGACGTGACGCACAGACTGCTCCTGGACGTGTCGAGCCTGATGTACCGGGCGTTCTTCGCGCTTGGCCCCGGGCTGAGGTCCCCGGCCGGCATGCCCGTAGGTGCCGTCCACGGCTACCTGGACATGGTGGTCACTCTCATAGTGGATCGGCGGCCACACGAAGTGGTCCACGTCTACGACCACGACTGGCGTCCGGTCGCGCGGACCGACATCTACCCCGCATACAAGGCGAACCGGCCGCCCGACCCCGAGGGGCTGCCAGAGCAGTTCCAACTGCTCCGCCGAGCGCTGAACCACACGGGGATGCTGCAGGCCCAGACGGAGGGCTGGGAGGCCGAGGACGCCATGGGGGCGTTCTGCGCCGAGGCTGCGGATGACGACCGGATCGAGATGGTGAGCGGCGACCGCGACCTGATCCAGCTCGTGCGGGACCCGGTAGCGAAGCTCCTCTTCACCGTCCGTGGTGTGAGCGAGCTGCTCGAGCTGGACGAGGCCGGCGTCATGGGGAAGTACGGGGTGCCCGCCTCACGCTACTCGGAGTTCGCGATGCTCCGCGGGGATCCCAGCGACGGCCTGCCCGGCGTCAAGGGCGTCGGCGAGAAGACCGCTCGCGACCTGGTAACGGCCTTCGAGTCCCTCGAAGCCATGCTGGACGCGGCCACCCGGGACTCGGACCTGATCAAGCCCTCGGTGCGCACCAGGTTGCTGGGATCCAGGCGATACCTGGCCGACATGCAGCGGTTGGTGCCTGTCAACGCCGACGCGCCGCTGTCCGTTTGGGCCGGCGAGAGGGACGACGAGGCGCTCACCCAGCTCGCCCAGGAGATGGGCCTGAAAGGCCCGGTCACGCGACTTCTGGCAGCGCTCGACTCCGCCGGGACGACCTGAGGAGGCTATCCTCGGTCGTAACCCATCAGAGGAGGCCCGCGTGAAGAGGCTCGCCGCCACGTCGCTCGTCATCGCACTGAGCGCTGCTTCGACGCCCGCAGGAGGGGCGAGCGGTTCGGGTGGCACCGGTATCGTCGACGTTGTCCGGTCGGTGACCCCGGCCTCCACGGCGCCGCTGCGCGACATGCCGCGGATCGCTCGATCGCATGCTCTGACCCGCGAGGCCTCCCCGCGGATGGGCCCGGAACCCTCCGAGCCCTCGCGCGGTTCCACCGCGCCGACCGACACGCGAGACACCGGCCGGATGCCCGAGCCCCGTGAAAGCTTCGATGGCATGCGGTTCGGCGACACGGGCTACTGGCCTCCCGACCCGGTCGGAGACGTCGGGCCCCACCACTACGTGCAGATGGTCAACTCGGCCGTCTCCGTCTACAGGAAGAATGGCCACCGGGTGGCCGGCCCGACCTGGCTCCACGCCATGTGGAGCGGAACGGGCACCGACTGTGACGGATCCGACGACGGCGATCCGGTCGTCCTTTACGACGAGGCCGCCGACCGCTGGCTGATCAGTCAGTTCACCGTCTCCGGCCCTCCGTTCTACGAGTGCATCGCGATATCGAAGACGCCCGACCCCACCGAGGCCTGGTGGTCGTACGCGTTCCGCACGTCCGGTTCCGCGTTCCCCGACTACCCGAAGCTGGGCGTCTGGAACGACGCGTACTACATGACCGCGAACCTGTACGGCGGGGGCGGGAGCGTGGACGTCGGCGTCTACGCCTTCGAGAGATCGGCCATGTTGGCCGGTGACCCGGCGGACATGCAGAAGACGATCGTGAACGACTACGGGTTGCTCCCGGCCGACGCCGACGGTCCCGACGCTCCCCCACCCGGGGAGCCCGGAACCTTCGTCGCGTACAAGAACGGGTCCCCGGACCGGCTGAAGATGTGGGAGTTCGAGGTCGATTGGGCCACCCCGTCCAACACGTCCATCTCCAACACGAGCCTCACCGTCGATCCGTTCGACAGCAGGATCTGCGCCAACCTGTTCAACTGCGTTCCTCAGCCTGGAACGAGCCAGAAGCTGGACTCGATCACCGATCTCGTGATGCATCGCCTCGCCTACAGGAACTTCGGCCCGTACGCCGACATGGTCGTCGTGCACACCGTGGACGTGAACGGACGTGGCGCGATCCGCTGGTACCAACTCAGGAAGCCGACCGCCGGCGTCTGGGGGGTCCATGACCAGGGGACGTGGGCGATCGGCTCGATGTGGAGGTGGATGCCCTCCGCCGCCATCGACAAGAGCGGAAACATCGCCATCGGCTACAGCGTCTCCAACGGGGTGGCCGTATATCCGGGCCTGAGGTACGCGGGCCGTCTGGCCAGCGATCCCGCCGGCCGCCTCGCCCAGGGCGAGCACGCGCTCATCCATGGGAGCGGCTCCCAGACGGACTCGAACCGATGGGGCGACTACGCCTCGATGAGCGTGGATCCATCGGACGGCTGCACCTTCTGGTTCACGGGTGAGTACCAGTCACGGACCGCCCCCGTCGCCTGGAGGACCCGCATCGGTTCGTTCAGGTTCCCGAGCTGCGGCAGGAGGTCGCTCGTCATCGACGATGTCAAGCGGGAAGAGGGCGATTCCGGCACCACGGAGTTCAGGTTCAGGGTCACTCTGACGAAGGTCTCAGGCTCGCCGGTCACGGTCGACTGGGAAACGATGGAGAAGACCGCGCACGCGCCGTCCGACTTCCGTGGGGATTCGGGCACGTTGACCCTCTCCCCCGGCGACACCTCGGCACGGATCACGATCCGCGTGAGCGGAGACGGGATGGACGAGGAGAACGAGGTCTTCGCCGTCAAGCTCTCGAGCGCATCCGGCGCGAAGATCGCGGACGGCTACGGGAAAGGCACCATCCAGAACGACGACTGAAGGCCGACCGAAGAAGGGATGCCCGCGATGAAGAGGTGGCTCGGTTCAGCTCTGTTGGTTCTCACCTGGGCCGTGCTTGCCCCAGTGGAAGGCGTCTCCGCGGCCGATCCGGGCGTGGAGGTCAGCGCGCCGGTGACGCCGACGGTCTCGGCGCCCCTGTGGAGCCTGCCGGACATCGGCGTCACCGGCGCGCGACCCGATGCCGAGCCTAGGCTCACGCCACCCATGGGAGGAAGGGTCCGGGCCGAACGCACGGCCGGCTCGATCGACCGGGGACCGGCTATCTCACGCATGCCGAGCCCGAACGTCGAGTTCACGGGCATGACGTGGGCGTCGACCGCCGGCTACACACCTGCGGACGCCAACGCCGACGTGGGGCCCGACCACATCGTCCAGATGGTCAACTCTTCGGTCCAGATCTTCGACAAGACGGGTTCGTCGCTGGCCGGCCCGTCGGACCTGGCCAGCTTCTGGAGCACGACCGGCACCGAATGCGACACGGTCAACGACGGCGACCCGATCGTCCTGTACGACGAGGCGGCCGATCGGTGGTTGATCAGCCAGTTCACGTCCGGCGGCCCCACCTACTACGAGTGCATCGCCATCTCCACGACCGCGGACCCGACCGGGACGTGGTACCAGTACGCGTTCGAGACCTCGACCACGAAGTTCCCCGACTACCCGAAGTTCGGCGTCTGGGACGACTCGTACTACATGACGGCGAACCTCTACAACGGCAGCGTGGACGCCGGCGTCTACGCGTTCGAGCGCGACCAGATGCTCGCGGGCAACCCGGCCACCATGCAGAAGAAGACGGTCAGCGGGGCCTACGGCTTGCTTCCCGCGGATCTGGACGGCCCGACGGCTCCTCCGGCGAGCACGCCGGGAACCTTCGTCGCGTACATCAACGGCTCACCGGACAGGTTGCGCGTCTACGAGTTCGACGTCGATTGGACGACCCCGGCCAACACGACCTTCACGACGGCTCAGAACCTGACCGTGGATGACTTCGACAACGTGCTCTGCGCGTCCACGTACTACTGCATCCCGCAGCCGGGAACCTCGGTGAAGCTGGATGCGATCACCGACCTGCTGATGTACCGGGTCGGCTACCGCAACTTCGGTGCACACGCGGACATGGTCGTCGTGCACACGGTAGACGTGAACGGACGGGGCGCGATCCGCTGGTACCACCTCAGGCAGCCGACAGGCGGATCGTGGTCGGTCCAGGACTCGGGCACCTGGTCCTCGGGCTCGATGTACCGCTGGATCCCGACGGCGGCGATGGACGAGGATGGGAACATCGCGATCGGCTACAACGTCTCGAACGGCTCGAGCGTCTACCCGGGCCTGCGCTATGCGGGTAGGCTGTCCAGTGACCCAGCCGGCACGCTCGGCCAGGGCGAGTCCGTGCTGATCAACGGGGGCGGGTCGCAGACCAACTCGTACAAGAGGTGGGGAGACTACGCCTCGATGAGCGTTGACCCCGCCGACGATTGCACGTTCTGGTTCACGGGCATGTACCAGCCCACGTCCGCGGACCTGGATTGGCGAACCAGGATCGGCTCCTTCAAGTTCCCCAGCTGTGGCAAGCCCAAGGTGTCCGCCGGTGACCGCAAGCTCGACGAGGGCGACTCTGGGACCACTGCGTTCCGGTTCCGGATCGCGCTCTCGGAGGCCAGCGGCTCGACGGTGACGGTGGACTGGGAAACCGTCGAGGGCACGGCACACGCGCCCTCGGACTACTCGAGCACGTCCGGCACCGTGACGTTCTCGCCGGGACAGACCGTCAAACGGGTCAAGGTGCTCGTCAACGGCGACGGGAGCGCAGAGTCCAACGAGACGTTCAAGGTCAAGCTGTCCGGGGCGACGAACTCGGCGATCACCGACGGTCAGGGCACCGGGACGATCCGCAACGACGATTAGGAAACGGAGGCGTCGTGCGTCTCGAACAGGATCGGCTCGATCTCGTCGAGCCCTCTGGTGATGTCCATGACGATGCCGACGTGGGCGTCGGCGCGCCACATGCAGGCTGATGCCTGGATGCCGCTTCCTTCGACCGCCACGCACCGGTAGTCCGAGCCGTCGTGCTCACCGCTCAAGACGTTGCTCTCGTCCACGGTGGCGCCGGCGGAGGCCATGCCCTGCAGGAGAGAGTCGAACAGCTCCTCGGTGGTCTCGATCGCCGAGCCGTCGATGAGGATCACGAACACCTCGGGGAAGACCTTCCCGTAGACGCCCGCCTGAGCGTCCAAGTCCCAGCTCTGTGCCTCCTCGAGCGTGCTCGCCTCGAACTCCTTCGCCGTGGCGTCCGTCATGCGGGGGCTCCCGGCGACGCTGGCGGGCAGCTCGACGCTGGGACCACCGAACAGGGCCTGGAAACCGAAGTACCCCGCGGCGGCCGCTACGGCGCCGACCAGGAACCGGACGATCGTGGACGCCGACCCGGACGAGGACGGAGCGGGCGCGGGCAACGGCGTGGGGGAGGGGGAGGCCATACCGGGCCGCCCTGCGAACGTCTGGCCGGGAACGGGCCCACTCGGCATAGCCGGCGCGCCGGGTTGGAACGAGGCGTAGCACTGCCAGCAGAACCCGCTCGTGACCGGGTTCTCAGCTCCACAGGTCGGGCACTCGCGCTTCTCTTCGACCTTCATGACCGGCTCCGATCGGGGAACGACGTACCTACGCCCATCGGCAGGGCGGAGGCCCCGCATGAGGGGTTCCCCATAACGGTTGCGGCAGGACGGCTATCGGCCTAGCGTCCCTGGGGTCACAAGGAGGTTGCGATGGAACTTGCCGACAAGGTTGCGCTGATCACAGGCGGCACTTCTGGGATCGGCAGGGCGACGGCGATCCTGTTCGCCCAGGAAGGGGCCAAGGTGGCCATCACGGGGCGCGATCACGCTCGCGGCGAGGAGGTGGTGGGGGCGATCCGGGCGGCAGGCGGCGAGGCGATCTTCGTCGCCGCCGACGTCCGGATCGCCCCCGACTGCGAGCGCAGCGTCGCAGAGACGGTAGCCGCCTTCGGCGGGCTGGACATCCTGTTCAATAACGCCGGCGTCTACGTGGCGAACGACGTGCTCGGCTGCTCTGAAGAGGAATGGGACGTACAGGTGGACACCAGCCTCAAGGGCGCGTTCCTGATGTCGAAGTTCGCGCTGCCGCACATGATCGCCGCCGGAGGCGGGTCGATCGTGAACTGCTCGAGCGGGTGGGGCTTGGTGGGCGGAGCGAGAGGCGCAGCCTACTGCGCCGCCAAAGGCGGCATGGTGCTGATGACCAAGGCCATGGCGATCGACCACGGGCCGCAGGGCGTACGCGTCAACGCGGTGTGCCCAGGCGACACCGAGACGCCGATGGAACACGAGGATGCGCGCAACCAGGGGATGACCTGGGACGAGTACGTCGCGAACGCCACGGAAGGCCGGCCGATGGCGCGCATGGGAAGGCCGGAGGAGATCGCGCGTGCGGTACTCTTCCTAGCCTCGGACGACTCATCTTTCGTCACAGGAGCCGCGCTTCCGGTGGACGGCGGGGGCGTGGCCGGCTAGGAGCTACGCCGAGAAGGCGCGGGCCACGATCTCGCGCCCGATGGCCAGGCACGCGGTCGCGGCCGGCGAGGGCGCGTTCCTGACGACGAGCAGCCCGTCCTGCTGGTCGAACAGGAAGTCGTCGGCGAGCGACCCGTCGGGCATCACCGCCTGAGCGCGAACCCCGGAGCGACGCTCCCCCAGATCGTCGGCCTGAAGGTCGGGCACGTAGCGGCGGCAGGCGCGGGCGAACGCCGGCTTGGAGATCTCGCGCCACATCTCCCCGAGACCGAAGCCGGCGTTCGCCCGCGCCAGCTTGCGGAACCCGGGATCGCGGAGGATCGCGACCACGTCGCCCGGGTTCACGTCGCGCATCCGGTAGCCCTCGCGCGCGAAAGCCAGCACCGCGCTGGGCCCGACCCAGACCTCGTCGTCCACGCGCCGCGTGAAGTGGACCCCGAGGAACGGCAGCGCCGGGTCGGGAACGGGGTAGATGAGAGCACGGACCAGGGGGGTGGGGGGGGGGGGGGGGGGGCGGGGTGCCCCCCGGGGCGGGGGGAGGCGCCCCCCCCCCCCCCCCCCCCCCCCGGCGGGGTCTCCAGGCCGCCGGCGGCGGGGGGGGGCGGGCCCCGGGTTCCCCCCCCGCTGAGCGTCAGCTGGCGCCCCCCCCCCCCCCCCCCCGCGAGGGCTGCGACGCGATCCGACCGCAGCCCCGCGCACACGATGACCCGCTCGGCCCGCAGCGACCCGGCGGCGGTCGCGACGCGCCAGCCGCTTGCCACCGGCGCGAGCCCTGTCACCTCGGTGCCGAGATGGACCTCTCCCCCTCCGGCCCTCACTTCGTCGGCGAGCGCACCTGCGATCGCCGAGAAGTCGGTGACGGCCGTCTCGGGCACGTGAAGCGCCCGAACGCCCTCTGCGTGTGGCTCGATCTCCTTCAGCTCTTCGGGTCCGATCGTGCGCACGCCCTCGAGCCCGTTCGCCTTCGCTCTTGCCTCCAGAGCGGCCAAGCCGTCCAGCTCGGACGCGTCGGTCGCCACCAGCACCTTCCCGCACACGCGATAGGGCAGGCGGTGCTCGGAGGCGAAGGCCGCCAGCGCTTCTCGCCCCTCTCTCGTCAATCGGGCCCGCAAGGACCTGGGCGCGTAGTAGACGCCCGCGTGCACGACCCCCGAGTTGTTCCCGCTCTGGTGTGCGGCTAAGCGGTCCTCCTTCTCGAGCACCGCGACCGACACGTCGGGTCGTTCCTCTATCGCTCGGAACGCAGCGGCGAGGCCGACTATCCCCCCTCCCACGACGCACAGATCGACCCGTCGCATGACCGCCAGACTATCCGTCCATACGCCCGGGCCCCTATCATCGAGCGGTCATGGAGGGTCTCGGTGAACTGGACGCCATCACGATCGACTGCCACGACCCCGTCTCGCTCGCCGGGTTCTGGGCCGCCGTGTTCGGGACCCGCGTGACGCCGCCGGACGGCGAGCCCGCGATCTACGTCGACCTAGAACCGAGACCGGGCGTACCCATCCTTCGGTTCCAGAAGGTCCCGGAGTCCAAGACGGTGAAGAACCGGCTCCACTTGGACGTCGCGGTGAAGGACCTCGACGAGGCCTGTGCCCAGGTCGAAAGGTTGGGCGCAAGGTGGGCCGACGACCGGGAGTTCTCCGAGTTCGGCTACGACTGGCGGGTGATGCTCGATCCGGAGGGCAACGAGTTCTGCTTGGTGATCCGGCCGTCCTAGCCGCCCGGGCGCTCGACCTTGATCCTCAGCTCGCCGTCCTCCAGGCGGACCTCCCCGAAGCGCAGCCCCGCATCCCCGACCGGCTTCGTCAGCTTGTTCAGATGCGAAGCCACGCTGCGCTGGTGCTCGAGCCGGTCCCCGTAGGGCTCTCCTCCGACCGTCACTTCGTCGATCGTCGGAACCAGCGCGTCGCCGGAGGGGGACGGGGTCAGGGTCCCTCGAACGTGAACGTCGGGAACGAACGGCAGCGGTGACGAGACCTCGGCCGAGAACGATCCGTCTTGGATCGTGACCTTCGGCACCGACCCGGAGAAGGGCGAGATCTTGATGGCTCCGTCCGGACCGAAGTGCTGGGGGAACATCCGGAAGACATCCGAGGGCTTGAGCGACTTCCACCCCGGCGTCGAGAGCCACGCCGGTATCTGGTCCGCGCTGGCCGGCGGGCCGGAAGCATCAGGCGTCCCAGGGGCCGGAGACCCGGCGACGCCAGGCGCGGGAGGCGCGGGCTGCGTGGGCGGCCGCACTGGAGGGAGGACGGACGGCGCTTCGAGCGCGGACTCGAACGACACCCCGTACGCGTTCGCCCGTGCCCAGGCGCGTCCGAGCCTCTCGGCGAGTGGCTCTCCCGGCGGCTGCGCGGCAGGTTGGCTCGCGGCAGGCTGCGCCGGATCCGGCGAAGGCCCGGCGGGCGCCCCGCCGGGCAACTCCCGAACCGCGATCGTCAGGTCCCGCAAGAGACCGTCGGGATGTTCCTCGAATGCCACGGCTCCCAGGTGAGTGGCCGTGCCGCCCGGCGTGCTCAAGGGCCTGCCGAACTCGGGCTGCCACTGCGGCGTGTTCGCGATGAAACGCTCGAGGTCGCCGACCGGCCGGTATCCGACCAGGGATCCGTCGTCCCCACGGACCTCCTGGAGCAGCCCCGCGTCCCGCAGGATCCTGATCGCGTCGGAGCCGCTGTAGAGAACCTCCTCTGGGGGTGGCCCCACCGGAGCGACCGGGCCGCGCGGCCGTCGACCCGCGACAGCCGACCCGGCGCCTGCCAGGGCCGCGAGCCCGGCGCCTGCGGCCAGCAGTCCTGCGGCGGTCCGTCGGTCGGTGCGGCCCTGGCTCGACGCGCCGCTCGGAGAGACGGCAGCCCCGCCCGCACAATCGAGCGCCCGCGCCTCGGCGACAGCCAGGAGATCCCTCGCGACCGCGACGAACGCCTCGTGGTCCACCGTCGTCGGGGGATCCCAGTAGTCCCATGTCCGCACCGACGCGACCGCTCTTTCCGTCCGGCTCACGATCGTGGAGTCA
>CAZHRY010000042.1:0-20307 GCA_964535065.1 uncultured Actinomycetes bacterium | reverse complement strand
CGCTCCGGAAGGGGGATGCGGCAAGGACTCCAGCGAGCAGGCGCATCGATGTCCCGGAGTTGCCGCAGTCCAGGTCGCGGGCGGGCTGTGTGAGGCCATCGCGCCCCTCACCCTCGACCTCAAGGACGGGAACGGCCGGACCGGGGTTTCCGGCGTTCCACGTGGAACCTCCACCCTCCACCCGGGACGAAGCGTTGCGAGCCCACACCTCGAGACCAGGTCGAGCCTTCGGAGCGACCTGCGCCAAGCAGGACGCCGTGGAGCGCACGTCGAGGGAACCCGGAAGGCCCGCGATGCGGCTCCGGCCCCTGGCCGTGGACGCGAGGATGAGCCATCGGTGAGCTATGGACTTGTCTCCGGGCACCTCCACCTCGCCGTGAAGCGCTCCGTCCGGAGCCACGCGTATCAACATCGCCGCACCTCGCGTCGGGGCTCGCGGTTCAGGCGAGCCGGGTCGGGTCGTATCCGCGGCCTGCGAGAACCTCGGTGGCCTCGGAAGCCGCATTCGCGGCCACGGTCAGGTGAACGGTACCGCGCCCGCCCTCGGGTGAGTGGACTATCTGCAGGTCTTCGATGTTCACCCCGCCCTCGGCCAGCGCGGCGGTCATCCTGGCCAGAGCGCCGGGCTCGTCGGGGATCGGAACCTGGAGCACGGCTACCCCCGCCTTCACCTGAGGTTTGGCCGCCAGGGTCAGGCGGGCCTGCTTGGCGAGGTCGAAGGTTCTCTCGACCTCGGGGGCCCGGCCCTCGACCACCTCCTCGCGGAGCTGGCGGAGTCGGGCCACGAACAGGTCGATGGCCTCGGCGATCTGTTCGCGGTTGGCCAGCAGGATCTCGCTCCAGAGGGAAGGGTTAGAGGCCGCCAGGCGTGTCAGGTCGCGGAACCCTCCCGCCGCCAGAAGCAAGATGTCGGGCTCGTCGGACTCCTCCGTGGCCGCGAGGCCCATCAGCGTGGTGGAGGCTACCTGCGGCAGGTGGCTGACGAAGGCCACCAGCCGGTCGTGACGCTCGGGGGTAAGGCGAGCCGCCCTGGCCCCGACGGCGCCGACGAAACCCTCGACCAGCGCCACGGCTCCTTCCGAAGAATGCTCGGTCGGCGCGACCACCCACACGATGTCGTCCACGACGGAGGCCGAGGCATGCTCGGGCCCCGAGCGCTCGCTGCCGCCCATCGGATGGCCGGGCACGAAGCGGGCAAGCGCCTCGGGACTGGCCAGCTTGGCCACCTCGTGGGCGATGTGGGTCTTGATGGAACCCGCGTCGGTGACGACCGCGGCACACGCCTGCAGCGCGCGGGCGACCGTCTCGGGGATCGCGGCTATCGGAGTTGCGACGACGACCAGATCGGCGCCATCCACCGCCTCTTCCAGCCACCCGGCAGGCGTTCCGCAACCGCGGGCGGCGGCGCGGCCCCCCACCCCGGACGACACAACCCAGCCCGCCGCCTCGAGCGCGGCCAGCGCCGCCGCCAGCCCGATGGACGTGCCGATCATCCCGGTGCCCAGGACGGCGACGCGCTTGGGTGGCTCAGCCGGCTGGGTCGAGGTCATCTCGCAGAGCCTCCGCCCCGTCCAGGTACACGTGCGTGACCTCGTCGAGTCCGCGTTCGCTGTGGAAGTGCATCAGGACCCGCACGACCGACTTCATCGAGCCCTCGACCGGGATCTCGCGGGTGCACAGGAGCGGCACCATGCCCAGGCCCATGCGCCGGGCCGCCTCAGCGGGGAACACCGACGTCAGGTCGTCGGTGGCCGAGAACAGGATGCTCACCAGATCGTCGCGGGCCACGTCGTTGCGGTCGAGCATCTCCTGCACGACCCGCTGTGTGGCGTCCAGCACGGCTTCGGCCGTGTCCTCCTTGACGACTATGGCTCCCCTGGCGGCGCGAACCCGCATCGGCCCTCCTTCCGGGCCCACAGGCTACATGCCGGATGCCCTGCGAGCCCTCCGTTCTGCCTTCGCCACCAGCTTCGACAGAGCCAGGATCTCGGCGGAGCTCAGCTCCCGTACCTCACCTGGCTTCATGCGGCCGAGCGTGACGGGCCCAACCCTCAACCTGACGAGCCTGGTGACGGGCAGGCCGACCTCTGCCAGCAGGCGACGCACCTCGCGTTTGCGCCCCTCGGTCATGACGAGCCTGAGCTGGGCCCGTTCGCCTGACGTGCCTGCCACCCGAACCGACTTCGCCCTGGCTTCTCCGTCTTCGAGCGAGACCCCCGCCCTCACCGCCGCAAGCTGCGCTCGCGAAGGACGCCCCTCGACCTCCGCCAGATACTCCTTCTCGATCTGGTATCGAGGGTGCGTCAGGCCGTTCGCCAGGTCGCCGTCATTCGTCATCAACAGCAGGCCCTCGCTGTCCCGGTCCAAGCGCCCTACCGGAAAGACCCTGGGCGTGTCCGGATGGATCAGGTCGGCCACGGTCGGCCTTCCCTGCGGGTCTCGCATGGTCGTGACCACGCCGGCCGGCTTGTGCAGGGCCAGGTATCGCGTGTTCGGATCCAGGTTGACCGGCGCTCCGTCAAGCTCCACGCGGTTCTCGGGGGTGACCTTGTCCCCCAGCGTCGCGACACGCCCGTCCACGCGCACGCGACCGGCCGAGATCAGCTCTTCACACGAGCGGCGGGACCCGAAGCCGGCCCTGGCCAGCGCGCGCTGGAGGCGCTCCTCCATCAGTCCTCTTCGGGGTCGTCACCTGCGCCGTCGCCCGCAGGCGATGCCTCTTCGTCCTCCTCCAGCCGGCTCACTTCGCGATCTGAGGCGTCCTCATCCGCTTCTACCCCAAGGAGAGGCGCCAAGGACGGCAGCGCGGCGAGGGACGGCAGCCCGAGCCTCTCGAGGAACTGCGGCGTCGTCGCGTACAGCACCGGACGTCCCGGGGCCTCCTCGCGCCCGGCCTCTTCGATCAAGCCCTTGTCTGTGAGCGCGCGCAGAACCCCGTCGGAGTTCACCCCTCGGATCGCGCTGACCTGATGGCGGGTCACCGGCTGCTTGTACGCCACGATCGAGAGCGTCTCCAGGGCCGCCTTGGTCAGCCTGGCCTGCCGGGACGAAAGGACGAACTTCTCGACGGCAGGGGCGACGTCGGGGTGGGTATACATGCGCCACCCGCCCGCGACGTTCCGGAGCACGAGGCCGGAGCCCCTCTCCTCCAGATCGGCCTGCAAGCGGTCGCACAGCGCCTCGACATCGCGGCGTTCGAGCTCCAGCGCCTGCGCCAGGACCGAGGAGGTCAGCGGCTCGTCCGAAACGAAGAACAGAGCCTCGAGGGCGCGGGTGTCCTGCCCGTTCGCATCCGCCGTCACTTCAGGTTCACCCTTTCCACTCGACCTCGATCTCCCCGAACGTATCACCCTGTTGAAGCTCGACCTTCCCTTCACGGTACAACTCCAGCAGCGCCAGGAACCTGACGACGACCTGGATGCGCTCCTCGCAATCCGAGACGAGGTCTCGGAACGAGACGGCCTGCCCCTCGAACCCCTGGATCCGGGTTTCGACGGCGCTCATGGCCTCCGCCACCGTGTAACGGATGGGCGTCACGTGCGAGAGGTCCAGCGCCGGGGGCGGCCTCAGCATCTGCGCGGCCAGTCGCGCCAGCTCGCTGGCGGGCACCTTGACCATCGGGTCCGGATACAGGTGCGAGAACTCGGGACCCGGGCCGACATCGCGGGCGAAGTAGTTCGCTTCGTCCTCCAGCCTGCGCGCCACCTCCACGGCCACATGCCGGAAGGCCCTCAGCTCAAGCGAGCGCGCATAGGCGAGGTCGGGTGAACCGCCGAGCAGGTCTTCCTCGTCCAGCTCGGTCTGCTTCGGCGTGAGCCTCGCGACCTTCAGCTCCAACAGCACCGCACAGATCGCGAGGAACCAAGTGGCCTCTTCGAGGTTCCAGCGTTCGGCCTCCTTGGAGTACGTAAGGAAGCGATCCGTCACCGTGGCCACGGAAACGTCGCACACGTCGAACTTCTGCTCCAAGATCAGATCGGAGAGGAGGCGGAACGGTCCGGTGAACCCAGGTAGTTCGACCGTGAAGGTGTCCGAGGGCCGGATCTGTTCCTGTTCGCCCATGGGATCAGAAGTGCATGGCCGCCTGCACGGCTTCCAAGGTCGTCCGCGCCACCGGCCGCGCCTTCGCGGCTCCCGCGGCGAGCACCTCTTCGACGATCCCGGGTCTCGCGCCCAGCTCCGCGCGCCTCTCACGGAACCCCCGGTAGTACTCCGCCACGTGGTCGGCCAGGATCCCCTTGCACTCGACGCACCCCAGCTCGCCGGTGCGGCATGTCGCCTCTATCCGCTCGACGTCCCCGGGGGAGAACTTCTGGTGCAGTGCGAACACCGGGCAGATCTCGGGCCGGCCCGGGTCGCCCTTGCGGAGCTTCTGGGGATCGGTGATGAACGAGCGAACCTTGGTCCGGATGTCGTCCTCGGAGTCGCGAACGCCTATGTAGTTGTCGAGCGACTTCGACATCTTGCGCCCGTCCGAGCCCGGGATCAGGGGAGTCTCCGACAGCAGCGGCTGAGGCTCGACCAGCACGTCCCCGTAGAGCCGGTTGAAGCGGCGGACGATCTCGCGGCTGATCTCCAGGTGCGCGACCTGATCCTCTCCCACGGGCACGAGCTGCCCGCCGACGATCGTGATGTCCACGGTCTGGAGCACCGGGTAGCCGAGCAGCCCGAAGTTGGCTATGTCGCGCTCGGACATGTCGCGCAAGCGCTCCTTGAACGAGGGAACGCGCTCTAGCCAGCCGAGCGGCGTGATCATGCCCAGGAGCAGTGTCATCTCGGCCACCTCGGGGATGTCCGACTGCCTGTAGATGACCGCGCGTTCGGGGTCCAGGCCGGCGGCGAGCCAATCGAGCATCAGCTCGGTCACGAAGCCCGGCAGCTCGTCGGTCCGGTCGTAGTGCGTCGTCAGCATGTGCCAGTCGGCGATGAAGAAGAAGCACTCGTAGGCCGGGTCCGACTGCAGCCGGAGCATGCTCTCGATGTTGCCTGCCCAGTGCCCGACGTGCAGGGGCCCGGTAGGCCGGTACCCGGTCAGGACGCGCTTGGCCCCGTTGGGGGTCTGCGCCTGCTCGGGGGCCTGTTGGGCGGAGGTCACGATGCGCGCGATGATATCGCGGCGCTCGCGACCTCCCGGTGAGGGCGGCTCACACGCAGGAGAACCCCGACGCCAGCCTGCAGATCGCGTTCGACAGCGAGTTGACGATGCCCAGGATCGGCCCGGCGAGCAGGAACAGTGCGAGCAGGGCGAAGAGCGGCAGGTACTGATCGAGGTTCCGGTAGGTGACACGCGGACCCGGCGGCAGGGCGAGGGCCACCAGCCTGGCGCCGTCCAGGCCCGGGATCGGAAGGAGGTGGTAGATCGCGAGAGCCACGTTGGTGTACTCGAACGCGACAAGGAACAGGCGGAGCTCGTACGGCAACCCGGTGGCCCTGGCCAGGAGGCCGGCGAGGACCGCCAGCGCCAGGTTGGCTCCTGGGCCTGCCAGCCCCACCAGCACCGCGTCCCGGGGCTGGCGCCTCAGGTAGCTCTGGTCCACGGGAGCGGGCTTGCCGTAGGCGAACGGAGGCGGGCGGAACCCCGCTGCCGCGGCCCACAGCACGAGGATCAGTCCCGGCAGGAGACCGCTGCCGAACGGGTCGAACCAAGACTTGGGGTTGAAGGTCAGCCGCCCCCAGAGGCGCGGCGTCGGGTCCCCGAGGCGCGTCGCGACCCTGGCGCGCGCGTACTCGCGAGCCGACATGCCGACGAGCAGCGCGAACGCGATGTACGCGGCCGCCTTGAGGCTCTCGGCGCTGAACCTGCCCACTCAACCCTCCCCCAGCCACTCGTGGATAAGCGGCGGCGGTTCCGCCGGCTCCTCCTCCACTTCCAGCGCGGCGAGCGTGCGCGTCGCGGCTTCCGCGGCGGCGGCCGCGCTGCGGGCGTGAACGTACCCGAGAAGCTGGCCGGCTGCCACGGCGTCGCCGATCTTGGCGTCCAGGACGATGCCAACGGCCGGGTCGATCGGGTCGCTCTTCTTCATCCGTCCGGCGCCCAGCGCACCCGCGGCCAGTCCCAGTTCCTGTGCATCCGTCGCTGCCAGCACACCGACCGTGGTGGCCACGATGGGGGCGACGACAGGCGCCCGGGGAAGAACCCGCTCAGGTTCGTCACAGACCGCGGGGTCGCCTCCCTGGGCCTCGACCATCGCTCTGAAGCGCTCCAGCGCCGAGCCGTCGTCCAGTGCCGCTGCCGCCCGCCGAAGCGCTTCTTCGGATGCAACACCATCGAGCGCTTCGAGAGCCCGTGCCGCGAACCATACCGCCAGCTCCCGTAGCCTCCCCTGCTGCTCCCCTTTGAGGATCGCCACCGCTTCTGCGATGTCTAGGGCGTTACCGATGGCGTCTCCGAGAGGTTGGGACATGTCGGTGATCGCGACGCCACACCGGCGCCCCGCGCCGCGCGCGAGCCTCAGGCACGACTCGGCCAGCTGCCGAGCATCCTCGGGCGTCTTCATGAACGCGCCCGAGCCCGCCTTGACGTCCAGCAGGATCAGATCGGTCGAAACCGCCAACTTCTTCGACATGACGCTCGCGGCGATGAGGGGTATCGAGGGAACGGTGGCGGTCGCATCTCGCAGCGCGTACACGGCCCCATCGGCCGGCACCAGGTCGGCGCTCTGAGCGGCCACGACGCAACCGACCTCGCCCACCTGGCGTTCGATCTGCTCGGGTGACAGGTCGGTCCTCAGGCCCGGGATCGACTCGAGCTTGTCCAGCGTCCCGCCTGTGTGACCCAGGCCCCTGCCGGAGAGCTTGGCGACCGCCAGCCCGAGCGACGCCGCGAGCGGGGCGAAGATCAGCGTCACGCTGTCGGCCACCCCTCCGGTGGAGTGCTTGTCCAGCGTGGGCCGGTTCATGGGCCCGAACGAGAGTGTCTCGCCCGAAGCGATCATCGCGCGCGTCATCGCCAGGGTTTCTCCGTCATCCATGCCGTTCAGAAGCGAGGCCATCAGGAACGCGGCGGCCAACGCGTCGCCTATCTCACCGCGCGCATATCCCAGGACGAACCGCTCCACGTCGGCCGGGTCGAGTGTCCCGCCGTCACGCTTGGCGGCGACCACCTGCTTGGGATCCCACACGGCTCAGTCCCCTCCGAGGCCGATCCGAGCCGCGAAGCTCTCTCCGGTCAGTCCTGGCAGCTCGACTCCCAGGAGCTCGGCGGCGGTGTGCCCGAGGTCGCCGAAGGTCTCCCTCGTGCCGATCTCGTACGGCCCTCCGGCAAGGCCGGCGGCAAGCAGCGGGGTCCGCTCGCGCGAGTGGTCGGTGGAAGGCGTGGTCGGGTCGCACCCGTGGTCACCCGTGAGCAGCATGACGCCTCCGTCCAGGGCAGCGATCAGGTCCGGCAGGCGCGCGTCCAGCGCGTGGATGGCGGCGGCGTACCCCTGCGGGTCGTTCCGATGCCCGTACTTCGAGTCGAAATCCACGAGGTTCGAGAGCACCAGGGCTGGGCCCGGGCGCTTCATGTACTCGATGGTCAGGTCGATGCCGTGGTCGTTCGAATCTGAGTACGTGGCGTCGGTCAGACCCTTCCCGTCGAAGATGTCCTGGATCTTGCCCACGCCGTACACGGCGACGCCGGCCTCGCTCAGGGCGTCCAGCGCCGTCGGGCCCGGCGGGGGAACGCTGTAGTCGCGTCGCTCGGGCCTTCGCCTGAAGGCCCCGGGCTCGCCCTCGAACGGCCTGGCGATAACCCGCCCTACGGCGTGCGGGCCCGTGAGGATCCCTCTCGCGATCCGGCACCACTCGTAGAGCGTATCCAGGGAGACCACGTCGACGTGGGTCGCGATCTGGAAGACGGAGTCGCCGCTCGTGTACACGATAGGGCTACCCGTGGCGAGGTGCTCGGGGCCCAGCTCCTCGATGATCACGGTTCCCGAGGCCGGGACGTTCCCGAGCATCTTCCGACCTACGGCGGCTTCGAACGGCTCTACCACCTCGCGAGGGAACCCTCCCGGATACAGAGGGAAGGGCCGGTCCAGCCGGATGCCCATCATCTCCCAGTGGCCGGTGGTCGTGTCCTTGCCGGCCGACACCTCCGTGGCTCTCCCGTGCGCCGTGCCGGGCTCCGCCCGCGGCCGCACGCCCGCGATGTCCGTCAGCAGGCCGAGGCCAAGCGCCTCGAGGTTGGGTACGTCCAGACCGCCGACCGCGCGAGCGGTGTTCGCAAGCGTGTCCGAGGCCTCGTCACCGTAAGCGGCGGCATCCGGCGCATCGCCCACTCCCCACGAGTCGCACACGAGGACGCAGACGCGTGGAACCCGCGGGTCCCCCACGCTCACCCGACCTTCTTCTTGCAGTCGATGCAGAGAAGGGCCCACGGGATGGCTTCTAGGCGCTCGGCTCCGATCGGGTTGCCGCAGCGCTCGCACGTCCCGTAGGTCCCGGCGTCGATCTTGTCGATCGCCCGCTGGACGTCGTTCAGGTTGGATCGCATCGCGCGGATCACCGAGATGACCCGGGACCGCTCCTCGGTGCTGTGCGAACGATCCGAGAAACCCGCGTCCCCCTCGAAGGAGACCTCGTCGGAGTCAGGGTCGGCCCCGTGCTCCTCGATCTCGCGCCGCAGGTCTTCACGCTGACGCTCCAGCTCCTTGCGGAGCCCGGCGAGATCCGCTCCGTCTGGCACCGTCATCTCCCCTTCCGATCCCCGCGGCGAGCGCGTGGATGCGAGGTGTAGTAGGCAGCGCGGAGGTGTTCGCGCGTTACAAGCGTATATATCTGAGTGGTCGCAACGCTCGCGTGGCCCAGCAGTTCCTGGACGACCCGGACGTCCGCGCCTCCATCCAGCAGATGCGTTGCGAAGGAGTGTCTCAGGTCGTGCGGTGTGACGGGGCGCCCGACCGCGGCGGCCTCGGCGGCCCGAGCCACCAGCCGCCACACGCTCTGGCGGGTCAGGCGACCTCCGCGGGAGTTCAGGAAGAGGGCCGCCCGGCTCCTGGCGGATGCCAGGGCCGGGCGGCCCGAGGTAAGCCAGGCGCCGACGGCATCTCGCGCGAACCGGCCGATCGGAACCTCTCGCTCCTTACCGCCCTTGCCCAGAGCCTTGACGTAGCCCTCCTCTAGGTCCACGTCGTCCACATCCAGCCCGCACAGCTCGGACACCCGAAGCCCCGCCCCGTACATCAGCTCCAGGATGGCCCGGTCGCGGACGCCCGCCGGCGTCGTGGCCTGCGTCGCCTCGAGCATCGCCGCGACCTCGTCCACCGAGAGCGGGTGAGGAAGCGCCCGCGGCAGCTTCGGCCTGATCACGCCCGCGGTGGGGTCGCGGTCGATGATCTGCTCCCTCAGCAGGAACCGGTGGAACGAGCGCACGGCCGAGAAGGTCCGGGCGGTCGAGCTGGCCTTGTACGGCGCGGCCTCGGGTCCGTGCGTTCCGGCCGAGATCGAGGCGAGGAACGCCCGAACGACCTTGTCGGTCACCCCGTCGACCGAGGTGACCTTCCTGCGAGCGAGGAACCCGCTGTACCTGGCGAGGTCGCGCCGGTACGCCGCGAGCGTGTTCTCCGCCAGACCCCTCTCGACGGCGAGGTGGTCCAGGAAGCGTTCCACCTCTCGCTCGATCCTCGTGCTCACGGCTCGAGGCGGCTCGCGGCCAGAAGCAGGGCCATCCCGGTCTTCGCGTCCGGCACACGGCCCGCGCGCGTCTCGGAGAGCATCTCCGAGAAGGGTCGCCGGATCACCTCGATCCCGTCTTCGGACGCCGACACCGGCTCCGATCCGGTGTGCGCGAGGAACAGATGCACGTACTCGTCGGTGAAGCCTGCGGAGGCCAGGTAACCGCCAAGCTCTTCGATGCGCTCGGCCGCGAAACCGGTCTCTTCGAGTAGCTCGCGCTCGGCGCACGCCCGGGGCTCTTCGCCCTCCACGTCCAGCAGGCCGGCCGGGATCTCGACCAGATGGTCGCGGATCGCGGGCCGGAACTGCCTGACCAGCAGAACGTCGCCGCCCGGGGTCACCGCCAGCACGCCTGCAGCGCCGAGGTGCCGGACCACCTCGTGCTCGTAACCGGCGTCCCAGTCCTCTAGGTCCAGCGACACGGTGTAGCCCTGGTAGACACGCCGAGTGCCGCGCGGCTCGGGCATCGGGCCCTCAGCCGGCTACGACCACCGTCCCGCCGGTGCCCGTGCGCGAACCGCGGCGCCTGCCGGCGGCTCCGATGAACTCGCGGAACAACGGATGGGGACGGGTAGGCCTGGAACGCAGCTCCGGGTGGAACTGCCCTGCGACGAAGAACGGGTGATCGGGAAGCTCGATGATCTCGGCGAGCCTGCCCTTCTGCGAGGAGCCGCTGATGACCAGGCCGCCGGCCACCAGCCGCTCGTGATACGAGGGATTGACCTCGTAGCGGTGGCGGTGCCTTTCCTCGACAACGTCTGCGCCGTACGCCGACGCGGCTCGGGTTCCGGGCTCCAGGTAGCAGGGCTGCGCGCCAAGGCGCATGGTCGCTCCCAGATCCGTCACGTCTTTCTGCTCGGGCAGAAGGTCGATGACCGGGTGCATGCAAGCCGGGTCGAACTCGCTGGAGTTCGCGCCCTCCAAGCCGCAGACGTTCCTCGCGAATTCGATCACCGCGCACTGCAGGCCCAGGCAGATGCCCAGGAACGGGACGCCCCGCTCGCGGGCGAACCTCACGGCGTCCACCTTGCCCTCGACACCGCGCACCCCGAAACCGCCGGGGATGAGGATGCCGTCCATGGCGGCCAGCGCCGTCTCGGTGGCCTCACCGCCCAGGTCGTCGGACGCGATCCAGTGGATCTTGACGTCGTAGCCGTGAGCGAAGCCGCCGTGACGCAGCGCCTCCATGACCGACAGATAGGCGTCACGCAGCGTTACGTACTTGCCCACCACCGCTATGTCCACGGGCTCCGTGGACGAGTGGACCCGATCCACGAGGGCTTCCCATTCCGAGATGTCGGCGGCGGCGTCGATGCGCAGGTGATCTGCCAGGAGGGAGTCGAGGCCCTCCTTGTGGAGCACGAGCGGCACTTCGTAGATGGAAGGTGCGTCCGGCGCGCTGATGACGCCGGCGATCGGGACGTCGCACAGCAGCGAGACCTTCTCCTTGAGGTTCCTTCCTATCGGCCTGTCGGAGCGGCAGACGATCGCGTCGGGCTGAAGACCAAGCGCCCGCAGCTCCTTGACCGAGTGCTGGGTCGGCTTGGTCTTCAGCTCACCGGAGGGACCGATGAACGGCATCAGCGAGACGTGGACGAACGCGCAGCGGTCGCGCCCGACCTCGTTGCGCAACTGGCGGATGGCCTCCAGGAACGGCAGGGACTCGATGTCGCCTACGGTGCCGCCGATCTCGACGATCTGCAGGTCGGCCTGCTCAGCCTCCGCGAGGGCGCGGACCCGCGACTTGATCTCGTCGGTTATGTGCGGGATGACCTGAACGGTCTTTCCAAGGTAGTCGCCGCGCCTCTCCTTCGCGAGGACCGACGAGTAGACGGCGCCGGTCGTGAAGTTGGAACCCCGGTGCAGGTCGGCATCCAGGAACCGCTCGTAGTGTCCGAGATCCAGATCCGTCTCCGCCCCGTCGTCCAAGACGAACACCTCGCCGTGCTCGAACGGATTCATGGTTCCCGGATCCACGTTCACGTAGGGATCCAACTTCTGAAGGACGACCTTCAGCCCGCGTGACTTGAAGAGACGGCCGAGTGAGGCGGTGGTGATGCCTTTGCCGAGGCCTGAGGCGACTCCCCCGGTAACGAAGATGTACTTCGTGTCCTCCCTCACCACGGGAAGCGACTGTAGCAGACACGGACGACATCAACGGGAGCGGCGCCAGAACACGTGCCGGAAGTCCCGAACTTCACGTGCCGCGGACGGCCGAGGCCTCGGCGAGCAGCTCCCTGGCGTGCGACACGGCATGCTCGGAGTCCTCCATCCCGGCGAGCATCCTGGACAGCTCCTGGACCCGCTCATCGTCGGCGACGACTTGCACCGAAGCCGCACCATCCGCCTTGCGCACCCGGAACTGCCTGTCCGCGAAGCAGGCGATCTGCGGCAGGTGAGTGACGACTATCACCTGGCGCTCGGCGGCCAGCTTCGCCAGCCGCCGGCCGACGGCGAGGCCCGCCTCGCCGCCGATGCCCGCGTCCACCTCGTCGAACACGAGGACGGGAACGTCGTCGAGGTCGGCCAGGACGCTGCGACAGGCCAGCATGACCCGCGACAGCTCGCCTCCGCTGGCGACCTTGGCGAGCGGGGCCGGGGGCTGGCCGGCGCCGGCCGAGAACGCCAGCACGGCCCGCTCCGCGCCGCCAGCCCCCGGCCCCGCAAGCGGCTCCAACTCCACCTGCACCATGGCTCCCGGCATACCCAGCTCGTGAAACTCGGCGCCGAGGGCCTTCGAGAGCTTCGGAGCGGCCTTGAGGCGCCCGGCGGAGACCACTCGGATCCTCTTGGCGAGCTCCACCTCGAGCCGGGCGACCTCGTCCGACAGCTCCTGGATCTTCTGGTCGGATCCGCTCAGGTCAGCGAGTCGCCGGGAAGCCTCCTGAAGGAAGGCCAACACCTCCGAGTCGGAGGCCCCGTACTTGCGATGCAGGCCCTTCAAGGCCGCGAGCCGCTGGCGGACCTCCTCTGCACGCTCCGGGTCTGCGGCGAGAGCCTCGCGGTAGGCCCGCAGGTCGTGCGCAAGCTCGCTCACCTCCGCCGCCAGTGCGGCCGCCCTCTTCGCGAGGCCGGCCACCGACGGGTCCAGCCCTGCCGCCGTGTCCAGCGAGCGCCAAGAGCCGGCCAGGAGGTCGGCCACGCCGCCTTCCGACGCCAGGGCTCCCTCGGCGGCCCCCGACAGCTCCTGGAGTCGCTCTACATGCGACAGCCGAGCCTCCTCGGCCTGAAGCTCCTCGGTCTCTCCGTCTCGCGGACCCACCGATCCGATCTCTCTGACCTGGTAAGCGAGGAGATCCGACTCCCGCTCGCGGTCGCGCGCGGCTTCGGAGAGATCCTGCAGGGCACGTTGCGCCGCGGTCAGCTCTTCGAACACCTCCCGGTACGCCGCGATCGCCACCAGGTGGGCGTCGCCCGCGAACCTGTCGAGGAAGGCCGTCTGGGCGCCCGCGTCGAGGAGCCGCAGCGTCTGGTGCTGACCATGCAGCTCGACCAGCCGCGCTCCAAGCTCCTGCAGGGCCGAAGCCGTCGCTAGCTGCCCTCCGATCCGCGCGCCGCCCTTGCCGTCGGCCGAGACGGACCGCGCGAGGATGACCTCGCCGTCTTCCTCCCACTCCTCGGCCCCCGGGGGCGAGTCGAATCGCGCCTGCACGCGAGCTGCCTTCGCTCCCCGCCTGACGAGTTGCGCGCTGCCCCTGGCCCCGAGGGCCAGCATCAGCCCCACGGTCACCATGGTCTTCCCGGCGCCGGTCTCGCCCGTGAGCACGTTCAGGCCCGGGTCGAACTCCAGGTTCAGGTCATCGATCACCCCAAGGCCGCTGATGTGCAGCTCGCGCAGCATGATGCGGATCCTAGCGATCGCCACCGACGCCGAAGGGGAACTCCGGCCCTCGGGGAGAGCCCCGGGCTCCTCGGGAAGATCCCTACTTCCCCTCCAGCGGTCCCGCCGGCTCGATGCCCGAGCCCGAGGCCAGCCCGAACTTCTCTCGCACGCGCCCCAGGAACCCGAGGCCGTCGTCCCGTCTGACGAGCCTCGCAGGCCTATCCGACACCTTGATCCTCACCCTCGCGCCCACCGGTAGCTCGTGCGTCTCCCGGCCGTCCGCGGAAAGAACCCCCGGCTCGTCCCCGACGACTCCGAGCGTCACCACCTGGTCGGGCGCCAGGACCAGAGACCGGTCGAACAGCATGTGAGCCGCGATCGGGCTGAGGACGAGGCATTCGACCTGCGGGGAGACGATCGGCCCGCGCGCCGAGAAGGAATATGCCGTCGATCCCGTGGGCGTCGCCACGATGACACCGTCGGCCGGAAGCGTCGTCACGTACTCGCCGTCCACCTCGAGGCGCAGGCGGACGAGCCGGTGCCTGGATCTCTTCTCGACCATGATCTCGTTCAGGCCCCACTGGCGAGGGAAATCCGCCCCTTCGTCCGGCTCGGCGACGGCCGCCATCCTCTCTTCGATCCGCGCGGTGCCGGACAGGGCCTCGTGGATCAGCGGGAGGGCCTCACCGGGTTCGACCTCGGCGAGGAATCCCAGCCTCCCCACCTTGACGCCGAGAACGGGCGCATCGCTGAGCGAGGCCAGGTACGCGGCCCGCAGGAACGTGCCGTCACCGCCGATCGCCACGACGAGATCCACGCTCGAGCCGTCCGGGCCCAGGGCGAGCGTGTGGACGCCGTCGGCCTCCAGCAGCTCCCGGAAGGTGGCTTCGGCGGCCAGGGCCGCCTTGCGGCCGTCGTGCGTCACGAACCCGACCCTCGTCACGCGAGTGCCTCCCCTTCTTGTACCGCTGCCCTGATGTCGGCATCGCCGGTGACCCCTTCGCCGCGCTCAAGGTGCACGAGGAACTCCACGTTGCCCGCCGGGCCCCTCACGGGGGACGCCATGACGCCCCGGCGTCCGAGCCCGATAGAACGGGCCTCCGCACAGACCCCTTCGATGGCCTGCGCCCAGACCAGCGGGTCGCGCACGACCCCGCCTTTACCGACCTGCTCGCGGGGAGCCTCGAACTGAGGCTTGACCAGGAGAACGAGGTCGCCGTCAGGATCTCCGGCCTCGGAGAGCGCTCGGAGAACCAGCTTGAGCGAGATGAAGGACAGGTCCGCAACGACCAGCGAGGGGCGGTACGGAAGCATCTCCGGCTTCAGCTCTCGCACGTTGGTCCTGTCCATGACCGTCACGCGAGGATCGTTCCTGAGGTTCCAATCGAGCTGCCCGTAGCCCACGTCCACCGCGATGACGCGTGCTGCCCCGGCCTTGAGGAGACAGTCGGTGAACCCCCCGGTCGATGCCCCGGCGTCGAGGCACTCGCGCCCGGCCGGATCCACGCCGAACCTCTGCAGGGCCGCTGCCAACTTGGCGCCGGCCCTGGAGACGAAGGGCTTCGGGGGGCCCAGGACCGTCAGGGCGTCTCCTGTGTCCACCATGGCGGCCGGTCGGCTTGCAGGCGCCCCACCCACGCTGACCAGCCCTGCGAGCACCGCTTGGCGGGCCTCCGTCCGGGTCGCCACGAGGCCCCGGCGGACAAGCTCGGCGTCCAGGCGCCGGCGAGTCACCCCTGCAGCTCCTACGGCGTCAGCCCTTCTTGGCTGCCTTCGCAGCCGGCTTGGCCTTCGCGGCCGGCTTCGCCTTCGACGATGTCTTGCGAGCAGGCGCCTTCTTGGTGGCGCCAGACGCGGTCATCCCGGCCTCCCTCTCGAGCTGGCGAACCCTCTTCTTGAGGGCATCCAACTCGCGCTGGGTCGCGACGCCCATCTGCCCTAGCTGGTCGTGGATCTCGCGCCTTACGAAGTCGCGCATGCGCTCCCGCGTGCGCTGCGACCACTCCAGTAGGTCGGCCGCCGTCTTCGCCACCTGTTCTTTGGCGGCGCCGGAGTCCAGGAATCCCCTCGCGATCTGCTGGGCCTTGGCGGGCGAGAGGTTGCCAACGGTTGCTTCGATGGTCTTGCGGACGTCGTCGAGCCTGGTCATGGGGACCTCCTCGTTCGTATGCGACAGGGCAAGCATAGCCGCAGGGCCGCAGCGGGCACCGGCCGTCAGGCCGGGCGAAGCAGGGCCGTCAGGTCGTCTGCGATGAAGGTGGGGACTATGCCCGAGCGCACCACGTCTTCGCGCGCGGATATGCCGGTGAGGACGAGCATCGAATCCCACCCGACTCCGATCGCGCCGGCGATGTCTGTGTCGAGCCTGTCGCCGATCACCAGCGGCGCGCTCCCGCCCGCGCGGGCGAGCGCCGCGTGGAAGATCGGGGGTCGGGGCTTGCCCACGATCTCCGGTTCCAAGCCGGTCGTCGTCTGGATGGCCGCGATGAGAGCCCCGGCGCCCGGCCACGCGCGGCCGTCCGGAGCGGGGAAGGACGCGTCGGGGTTGGAGGCGACGAACGCGGCGCCTTCCTGCAGCATCACGGAGGCGATGCGGAGCTTCTCGTAGTCCACCGTCCGGTCCCATCCGACCACGACGGCCTCGGCTCGAGGAGCGCCGGCCGGCACGATCTCGATGCCACGCTTGGTGAGGGCGTCGATCAGGCCTTCCTCGCCGATCACGAAGGCAGACCGCAACCCCCGTTCGACGAGGAGGCCAGCCGTGACCGCGGCGGATGTGACGACCTCGTCGGCAGCGGCTTGCACGCCGACGGATCTCAGACGCTCTGCCACCGCCTGGGGCGTCCTTGCCGAGTTGTTGGTGACGAACGCGAGGCGCTTTCCCATCGAGCGAAGCTCGGCGAGCGTCTGCGCCGCGCCGGGGACGGGGTTGGGGCCCCGATACAGGACACCGTCCAGGTCCAGCAGGAAGGTGTCGTACCGGCCGGCCAGCATCACGCGGTCAGCCGGCGCAGGGCGCGTTCGTAGTCGGCAACCCCCGGCTTCAGTGCCAGGGCGAGCTTGAGGTGCGCCCGGGCGCGCGCGGTCTGGCCTGTCTTCTCGCAGGCGAGAGCGAGTGCGAAGTGCGCGTAGTCGTCGGTCGGATGCAGCTGGACGGCCTTGGCGAACTCCCTACGGGCGCGCGCGATCCGTCCTGACATGTACAGGGCGCGACCCAGCGCTTCGCGGATCGAGGCCTTCTCGGGTTCGATCAGCTTGGCGCGCCCCAGGACCAGCGCCGCCGCATGCGGGTCCCCGCTGCGCAAGAGGCGACTGCCACGGGCGAAGAGGTCGTAGGCGCTCGCGTCACCCGAGGTCGCCGGCAGTGTCGGTTCCACGTGGACGATTGTAGGGGTGCCCGCTTCGAGGCCCACGCCCCGCCGTGGGGCTCCGGCGCGCCCTTGCCAGGGTTGCGCGGTCCTCGCCCTTGCCGGTCTGCGGTTCTCGCCCCTGCAGATCGGGCGCCATGCTCCGCTCCGGCGCGCTCCCCTGGGCTGCACCTCCCATGCGGCCAGTGGGACTGCATGGCGCACTTGCTATACCTCTAGGGATGCCGACCGTCTCGCCATTCGTCGGGCTGACCTATGCCCCGTCCGCGGGTCCCCTCGAGCGGCTCACGGCCCGGCCCTACGACGTGATCACCGACGACTATCGCCGCGGCTACCTGGCCGGCAGTCCGAACAACATCGTGCACGTGGACCTGGCCGAGGGCAGCGACGATCCCGACGAACCCGGCAACCGGTACGAGACGGCGGGGGCGGTACTCGCGGGCTGGCGGGCCAGCGGCGTGCTGCAGGCCGACGAGAACCCCCTCTACTACGCCTACGAGATGAGCTTCCCGCTGGGCGGGAAGCGCCGCCGGATCCGCGGCATCTACTGCGCCCTGGAACTCGAGCCGTGGGGCGGCGGGGTTCTCCCTCACGAGGAGACGATGCCGGGTCCCATACAGGACCGGCTCCATCTGCTCAGAGCAACCCGGACACACCTCTCGCCCATATACGGAACCGTGGCCGGACCCAGCGCGCCGCTCGCCGCGCTCCTCGAGGACGCCACGGCCGGACCCGCCCCCTTCGAGATCACCGACACCGAGGGCGTGGACCACCGCATGTGGCGCGTGGACGGCACCGCTCCCGTCGCCGAGTGGCTGGCCGGCGAACCCCTGCTGATCGCGGACGGTCATCACCGCTACACGACCGCTCTCGCTTACCGTGACGAGCGCCATGCGGCCGACGGAGCAGGCCCCTGGGATCGCATCCTGGCCTTGATCGTGGACTCAGGGACCGAGGACGTGCCGGTCCTGCCCTATCACCGGATCCAGGTTGTGGGGGCGCCGCCCGCCGGCGGCGCCCCCACAGACAGCCTTGAGTCGGCCTTGCAGGCGCTGTCCGACACCGACCTGCGCTTCGCCACGGTCGCTCGCGGGTCCGACGGCAGCCTCGCCTTCCGGATCCACACCGCAGAGGGTGAGCCCCCGACGGTCAAGGCCCTGCACCGCAGCAGCCTGGACCGGCTGGCGCCCGGCGACGCCCTGCGCTTCACGCACGAAGCGGTCGAGGCGGTCGAGGCGGTCCGGGATGGCGAAGCCGTCGCCGCATACCTGCTTCCCACGACGACCCCCGGCCGGATCCGAGAGGTCGTCGATCGCCACGAGCGCCTGCCGCGCAAGTCCACGTTCTTCTGGCCCAAGCCGCGAACAGGCATGGTTCTGATGCCGCTCGATCTGGAACGACCCTCTATCCAGTTGTGACTGACTACTTCTGCGTCTCCTCCAGTCTCTTGATCCCCGTCGCGACCACTTCGGTCAGGCTCCGAGCTCCAGCCCCGCTCCGGAAGAAGCGGCGGACCAGCTGGCCGTGCACCAGCACTTGATCGCCCTTCGCGATCCCTTCGAGCGCCGGCTTGCCGACCGCGGCATGCCACGCCGCGACCGGGAGGGGGAGGAGGCGCTTGCCCACCTCCGGAACGGAGAGACGCAACTCGGTGACCTGGTCACCCGATGGCATCCGGCGTTCGACCGGATCCGCCGCGACGGTACCCGCGAGGATCACGAGGTTCACCGTCATCATGGTCCCTCCTTAGTTCATCGCGAACCATAGCGGGAGGGTGTGACATCGCTATGCGAGACTTCGACCCTATGGAAGCGATTGGTCGCCGGCCGATCGTCAGCGAGCCGGCTCCTCGGATACATGCGATCGACACGGGCATGGCCGGACATCGTGAGCTGAATTCTGTGTATCTGATCGGAGCCGCCGAGCCTTGTCTGGTCGAGGCGGGGCCGGGAGCGGACGGACCCACCATCGTTGCCGGCCTGCGGCAGCTGGGGCTCGGGCCCGACGACCTGGCTCACGTGGCGGTCACGCACATACACATGGACCACGCAGGGGGCGCAGGGGCGCTGCTGCGCCTGTTCCCGCGCGCCACCCTTTGGGTTCATGAGAGAGGCGCCCGTCACGTCGTGGATCCGGCGAGGCTGATCGCGAGCACGGCACGAACCTACGGTGAGCGGAAGATGCTGTCCCTGTACGGCGAGACGCTTCCGTGCGACGCAGGAAGGGTGAAGAGCGTCACCGGCGGCGAGCGGATAGACCTGGGCGACAGGGCCCTGGACGTCATCCACACCCCCGGGCATGCTTCGTATCACGTTGCGCTGCACGAGACCTCGACGGGTGCCATGTTCACCGGAGAAGCCACAGGGTCGTACCTTCCCTGGGCCGACTGCAACCGCCCGGCCCTTCCCCCGCCAGAGGTGGACGTCGAGCAGGCCCTCGATTCGATAGACACGATGCGGACGCGCATGCCCACGTCTCTCCTGACCTCGCACTTCGGCGCTGTCCGCGACGTCGAGGTGGCCTTCGACGAAGCCGTTGCGGGTGTCGTCGCGTGGTCCGAAGAGGTCCGCCGCCAGCTGGAAGGATCTCTCGAGCTCGACGACGACTCCCTAGCTCGCGCCTTGAAGGAAGTGGCGCGCGGCGAACTCGCGGCGCACGGCGTCGAGCTGGACAGGGTGATCGACCGATACGACGCGCTCGGCTCCATCCGGATGAACGCTCAGGGACTGGCGCGCTACTGGCGGAAGAAGTGGCAGGCCCAGCCTCAGGACAGCTGAGCCAACCGCTCCGCCGCATCGAACGCCGACGGGTCGTGCCGGAGGATCTTGCGGAACTCGGCGGCGGCTTCGTCGCGCCTGCCGATGCGAGCGAGGATGTCCCCCTTCACGTACCAGAGCCGGAGCGTGTACCCCTCGGCGACATCGTCCCGGGTTTTCGCTCTCCCGAGGAAGGCCAGGGCCTCCGCGAACCGCCGTTCATCGGCCAGAGCCGATGCGGCGACGACCACGGCCTCGGCCTTCACTTCGTTCGGCACCCGCCTGTCCCTGAGCGCCTCGTCCGCGAGGGACGGCGCATCCTTGCTCTTCCCGACACCGCGCAGGCAGTCGGCGATCAGGTGGTTCTGGTCGTTGCGGCCGCTGATGCGCTTGTAGGTCTTCAACTCGGCCAGCGCCTCGTGCCATGAGCCCGCCCCGTACAGGGCGAGCCCGAGGACTTCCCTGACGCTTGCGCATCGCGGCGAGAGAGCCTTGGCCTTGCCGGCTTCCGTGGCCGCGGCCCTCGGGTCTTCTCGCTCGAGCAGCTCGATCGCTCGCGAGAGCCGCGAAACGACGTCAGCCTGTGCCGACGGCCGCGTCGTGCGCCGGATGTCGTCTAGAACCTCCTTGGGGAGGGGAGCCTGCTTGGAGGGCGTGCCGCGGGCCTTGCCGCCGGCACGTGGTTGAAGTGGCTTCGGCATGG
>CAZHRY010000041.1:11281-20638 GCA_964535065.1 uncultured Actinomycetes bacterium | reverse complement strand
TGGGGTCCGGCAAGTGCCTGGAGGAGTTCGAGGTTCTGCAGCGCGTCCTGGTGAGCCCGAGCAGCCGGCGGTAGGCCTCCGTGGTCACGCGCCCGCGGCCGCGAAGCACGCGACTCCTGGTGGTGGCCCTGGTATCGGCGTCCCTGGCGATCATCACCCTGGACTACAGGCAGGGCGAGGAGGGTCCGCTCGCGGCCGCCGGCCGGACCGTCCAGTCCGCGATCGCCCCCCTCCAGCGAGCCGTCACGGCCGTCACCAGGCCGGTCGGCGACTTCTTCAGCGGGCTGGCGCACCTGCCTTCGCTGGCCAGGGAGAACCGCGAGCTGCAGAAGCAGCTCGCCGACGCCCGCACGCAGCTCGCGGCCTTCGCGGAGCAGCAGCGGCAGCTCGAGGCCCTCTTCGATCTGCTGGACCTGAAACAGACGCTCGACCCGGCGGGGGTGCCTGCCGTGGTCATCGGCAACGGCGTTTCGAATTTCGAATGGTCCATAACCATCGATGCGGGGTCTGCCGACGGCGTAGCGGTGGACATGCCGGTGGTGACCGGCAGCTCGGCATCGCCAAGGCTCGTCGGACGCGTCGTGTCCGTGACCGATGGCTCCGCCGAGGTGGAGCTGATAGTGGACCGAAGCTCGGCCGTGGCCGGGCTCCTCAGCACGTCGAGGGAAACAGGTCTGATCAAAGGACAGGGCGACGACGACCTGCGGATGGACCTGATCGATCCCGGCACCGAGGTAGACCTGACGGAAGGGCCCATCGAGGTGTTCACGGTCAGCTACGACATCCACGGCCAGGCAGGGTTGTACCCTCCGGGCATCCTCGTGGGAGAGGTCGCCCGCGTATTCGAGGGAACGAACGAGCTACAGACCTCGGTGTCCGTTCGCCCGGCCGTCGACTTCTCGGCGTTGGAGTACGTGCTGGTGCTGAGAACGACCGCTTCGGGGGGGACCGCCTAGTGCTCCGCCGTACGCTCGCCATCGCAGCGGTGGTCGTCACCGCCCTGCTGCTCCAATCGACCGTCTTCTCGGAGCTGCGGCTCATGGGCGTGCGACCGGAACTGCTGTTCCTGATCACGATCCTGCTCGCGTTGATCGAAGGTCCAGACGAGGGAGCCACGGTCGGATTCGTCGGAGGGCTCGCCCAGGACTTCCTGCTGAACCAGCCGAAGGGGATCACGGCCTTGACGCTCACGCTGGTGGGATACACGGTCGGCCGGACCCGCCAGTACATCTCGTCGCCTTCGCCGCTCGTGCCGACGGCCGTCGTGGCGATCGCGACCGCGGCGGGTATCTCGTTCTACGAGATCGTCTCCTTCCTGCTGGGTGCTTTCGACCAGCCTCTGGGCTACGGCGTGAAGGTGGCCCTCCTCACGTCGCTGTACAACGCGATCCTTACCCCCATCCTTTACCCCCTGCTCAGGCGGATCTCGGAGGGCTCGCGCCCGCGGCGGGTGGTGAGGTTCTGATGGAGAAGGCATCGTCCCGCCTGCGGACGCTCGCCCTCCTGCTCGCTCTGATGTTCGTGGCTCTATCGACGCGCCTGTGGTTCCTTCAGGTGTTGGCTGCCGAGGACTTCGGCAAGAGGGCGCGAGAGAACTCCGTCAGGTTCGTCCACACGGAGCCCTTGAGGGGGCTCGTCTACGACGCTTCCGGCGACCTGCT
Organism: uncultured Actinomycetes bacterium; assembly: GCA_964535065.1. Taxonomy (GTDB): domain Bacteria; phylum Actinomycetota; class UBA4738; order UBA4738; family HRBIN12; genus AC-51. The sequence goes on along the minus strand of CAZHRY010000041.1, from coordinate 18,977 downwards.
GGTCGAGAACCAAGCGAGCCTGCAGGTGTTGGTCAATCGTGACGCCATGGGTGAGCAAGCCGAGGCCGTCGTGATGCGGCTGGCCGAGCTGCTGGACGTCGAGATCTCGGTCCTCAGGGAGGCGCTCTCTGACGACCGCTACTACTCGTTCCAGTCGATCCCCGTTGCCCAGTTCGTCGAGGAGGAAGTCGCCTACTACATCTCGGAGAGGCCGGAGCAGTTCCCGGGGGTCGAGGTGGTCGCCACCAGCGTCCGCGGCTACCCGCAGGGACGGCTGGCCGCTCACGTGCTGGGGACCGTCGGCCTGATCCCGGCCGAGGACTACGAGTCCCTGAAGGACGAGGGCTACGGGCAGAACGACATCCTCGGGCGGTCGGGCATCGAGCGGGTCTACGAGAGCTTCCTAAGAGGCGAGAAGGGAGTGCAGAAGTTCATAGTCAACGCCGATGGGGAGATCATCCGGGCTCTGGCTGCCATCCCGCCCAAGCCCGGTGCCGACCTGCACCTGACGATCGAGGCCGACATCCAGCGCGTCGCGGAGCGCGCCCTGCGTGAGGGGATGCTGAAGGCGCGAACGATGAAGGACTCCGAGGGGAACCCCTTGAAGGCCAACTCCGGAGCCGTCGTGGTGCTCGACGTCGCCACCGGGGGAGTGAGGGCGATCGCTTCCCTGCCCTCGTACGACCCCAGGTGGTACGTCAAGGGACTCTCCGAGGAGCAGCAGGCCTACCTGGACAACGCCAACATCTCTCCTACGCTCAACCGAGCCACCGCGCTCTCCTACGTCCCCGGCTCGACGCTCAAACCTTTCACGGGCCTTGCCGCCGTCAAAGAGGGCATCGCCACGCTGTCGAACTCCTATCCCTGCACCAGCGAGTACCAGCATCCGGGGGATGAATCCGGCACGACGTTCGACAACTGGGAGCCGTCCAACACGTACATGACGATCTCCCGCGCCCTTCAGGTCTCGTGCGACACGGTCTTCTACGCGTTCGGCTCGGAGTTCTACAACAGGTTCGTCGCGAACCAGCTTTCCGACGAAGGCCAGCTCTTGCCGCGCGACCTCCGCGAGTGGGGCTTCGGGCAGCCGACGGGGATCGACCTGCCCTTCGAGGATGCGGGGCTCGTGCCGGATGTCGCTTGGGCCAAGCAACACCCGGACCAGTTCGAGTTCGGTTGGGTACCCGGGATCGACATCCTCACCATGATCGGTGCGAGCTGGATCGAGGTGACGCCGCTCCAGCTCGCCGCGTCGTACGCGGCCCTCGGCAACGGAGGCCACCTCTGCAGGCCGCACCTCGTCGATACGATCGCCACACCCGGGGGGCGCGAGGTGGCGGGACCAGACGACCTCTGCGAGCGCACGCTGCCTTACTCGCCCCAGCAGCTCAGGATCATCGTGGACGCTCTGGCCACGGTCACCACGGGAGGCACCGCAGCGTGCCCCTTCAACGGGTTCCCGCTCTCCACCGTGCCCGTAGCGGGGAAGACGGGGACGGCCGAGCGTCGGGGGTTCCAGGACACGTCTTGGTTCGCGGCCCTGACGCCTGCCGACGCCCCCGAGTACGCGATCGTCGTGATGGTGGAGCAAGGAGGCTTCGGGTCGCAGACGGCCGCTCCCATCGCGCGAGACATCATCGAAAGCATCTACGGATACGAGGAAGCGCCTCGTCCCGGCTGCTTCGAGGAGCAGGACTGATGGACCTGGTCGCGGGGCGCGTGTGGGCCGACGAGCGAAGGCCGATCCGGCACGTGGACTGGTTCCTGCTGCTGCTGATGCTCGTGCTGATCGTGGCTGGGCTGTTCCTCCTGTACTCGGCGACCAACCAGACGCTGAGGCAGGACGGCCTGGATCCCTTCGCCCGCGTGAAGAAGCAGGCGTTCACGGCCGTCGTCGGCTTGGTCCTGGTGATGCTCATCGCGTCGTTCGACTACAGGTTCTTCAAGGTGTATGCAGGGTTCGCTTACGCCGCAGTACTTCTGGGCCTTGTGCTGGTGAGGGTTCCGGGGCTGGGGGCGACCGACGCCACCGGCACCGCTCAACGGTGGTTCGCGATACTGGGCTTGCAGATCACACCGTCAGAGTTCACGAAACTGGCCATCATCGTCATGCTCGCGGCGGTCATGTCCGAGACGCGGTCGGTGGTACCCACGGTCCAAGACCTGGTTCGCCTGCTCACCATCGCAGCCCTGCCTGTGCTGCTGGTGCTCATCCAGCCGGACATCGGCACGTCGATATCCATCGCTGCGGTTGCCGTCGGCATGCTGGTCGTGGCCGGGACCGCAACGAAGCACCTCATCGTGCTGGTCGTCGCCGGCGTGTCGCTTATCTTCGCCGCGTTCCAACTCGACATGATCGAGGACTACCAGCTGGACCGCATCAGAGCGTTCCTGGACCGTGAGGGCGTCAGCGAGGACGTTCGCTACAACCTGGACCAGTCCCTGATCGCGGTGGGTTCCGGGGGGCTGCTGGGCAAGGGGTACCTCTCGGGGACGCAGACCAACCTGGATTACGTGCCCGAGCAGCACACCGACTTCATCTTCACCGTCGTCGGCGAGGAGTTCGGCTTCGTAGGGTCGATGTTCGTGCTCGTGCTGTTCGCCCTTCTCCTCTGGCGAGCGATCAGGATCGCCTATCTGTCGAAGGACCCGTTCGGCACGTACGCGGCGGCCGGGGTGGCGGCGATGTTCGCGATCCAGATGTTCGTCAACATCGGGATGGTCATCGGGATCATGCCGATCACCGGCATCCCCCTGCCCTTCCTCAGCTACGGGGGGTCTTCGCTCTTGGCCAGCTGCATGGCGATCGGGATGCTCGAAAGCGTCCACATGCGCCGGTTCAAGTGATGGGCTAGGCGCCGGGCGCGGCGCTGTTCGACATCTTCCAGAGGAACGTGGAGCCTGTGGGCCCGCTGGCCTCCAGCGACACATCGCCGTCCATGGCGCGCGCGGACAGCCGCGCCAGCCCCAGCCCTATCCCCGCTCCTTGATGCTTGCGGGTGTGCAGATCCTCGGCCTGCTCAAGGGGGGAGAAGATGCGGTCGGCGACCTCGGCGGGGACGCCGGGCCCCCGGTCGATCACTCGGATCTCCGGCCCATGGGGCAGGGCCGACACGACGATGCGAACCTCGGATCCAGAGAAGCAGAGGGCGTTGTCGACGAGCTCTTCGAGGATGCGGAGGCCGGCCGTGCGATTGAGGACGGTCATGATGGGGTGCGCGGGGGCATCCACGCGGATGCGTGGGTCACGAAGGGCAACCTCCCTAGCCAGGTCGGTCACGTTGGCCCATTCGGTGAACCCGGCCTCTACGGCGGCTTCGAACCGGCGAACGAGCCGGGCGAGCGCTCCGGCGCGCGACACCAGCGTGTCCAGTGAAGCCTGGAGGTCCTCTTCCGCAAGCCCTCCCCGGCGAAGCGTTTGGGCCAGGCCGAGTATCACGGTCACCGGGGTCCTCAACTCGTGACCGAGGCGGGCGACGAGCTCCTGCCGGCGGGCGGAGCGCTCTAGCAGGGCTTCCTGCGCCAGCTCGAGCTGGCGGGCACGCCGGCGCTCGCGCTCCAACGCCTCGGTCAGCTCCTCGATGACAGTGGGCGTGACCTCGGGGGCCAGCACCGCGCCTCCGCTGGCAGCGCGCTCGACCGCGTTCACTATCTGATCCCCTTCGGAGTCCTTCAAGACGTACCCGGAGGCGCCGGCGACCAGCATCTCCCTGACGGCTTTCTGCTCCTCTATGCCCGTGAGCGCCACTACGCCGATCGAGGGCATGCTCGCCTTGAGACGGCGCGTGGTTTCGATGCCGTCCATGTCGGGCATCCGGACGTCCATGATGACGACGTCGGGGGCAAGGCGCCGGGCGGCGTCTATGGCGTCGTTCCCCGAGGAAGCCTGGCCCACGACGTCGAGGCCTCCACCGTCCAGCAGGACGATGAGCGACTCCCGGAAGGCTTCGTTGTCGTCCACGACGAGAACGCGCACGGGGGCGGCCGCGGGCGGCGACGAACGATGGGGAAGGGTCGTCGGTACAGCCATGGGGTCCGGATGATGTCGCTTCGCCGCCCGCGGCCGCCATCAGGCCGATGTCCGGTTCGCCTCCGAGGACGAGGACCGCTGCCGGATGGCTACGTGTGACTAGCCCAAGGGTTGCGTCGTGAAGAGAGCAGCGGCTGATATCCTCTGGTCAGACGTGCCTGCGGGCGTCCGGGAGTGACCGGGGGTCTCAGCAGGGAAACCAAGGAGTCGAGGAGGCGCGCGACCGCCGCCGGACGGCCCCCACCGGGAGGCCGCCGCGGTGAGACGCAAGCGCCGGACGAGGGATCGGACCTCGGTGCGAACCGAACGCGGAGCCGGGCGCGCGGGAAGCCGCAGCGCCGGCGCCGCAAGGCCGCACCGAGACGAGGCGCACGAGCGCCGCGCAGCCCTTCCCCAACCGGACGCACGTCCCTCGCCCAGAGCGAAGGGAGCAGATCCGGATGGATCGCGAAGCCAAGGCGACCGAAGCGTTGCCGAGCACGAGAGCCCGGGCGGCTGAACCGCGGCCGAGCACGAAGACCGAACCCTCGCGATCGCAGGGGGCTACCGGGGATCAACCGGCCAAGGCCGGTGACGGCGGCGAGTCCGACCCGTCGGGATCCGGCGCCTCCGGCAACGGCGCGCGCCGAAGGCGCCGAAGAGGAGGCCGGGGTCGCGGGGGCGGCGGAAGGCCCCCGGCCGGCGGAGAGACAGCCGACGGGCAGGCCGCAGGTTCTGCGGACGAGCCCAAGCCGCCTGACGAAGAGCGTTCGGAACAGGCCGAAGGAGCCGGTGTCGCGGAGGTGCCTTCCAAGGCTTCACCCCAGAAGAAGTCGTCGGGCACGACTCGTCCGGGGCAGCGCAGGTCCCCCGCCAGACCGCCAATGGACTCCTCGGAGGGCGGCTCGGAGCCGGCAGTGACATCCGAGCCGGGCGCATCCGAGGAAGAGAGCCAGCCCGAGGACGGCGCCGAGGGAGCGGCTCCCAAGAAGCGGCGGAGGCGCCGAGGCGGAAGGGGCCGGGGTGGCAAGAGGCCGGCTGCGGCGGCGGACCAGGCGCCCGAGGGCGAGCAACCCGACCGGCCTGAGACGCCCGAGACGCAGCGCGAGGACGCCACACCCGACGTGCAGGCCGGGGAGGCTGCGGCGAAGCCTGCGGCGCGCCGCCGGCGGTCGAGCGGCGCCGCTAAGGTTGCGAAGACCACTGAGGCGGACAGATCCGACCAGGCGGACAAGGCTGAGCAGACAGACAGGGCGGACAAGGCGGACGAGGCCGAGACCAAGCGCAAGCCCAAGACCGTCGAGGAGCACATAGCCGCCGGAGGCGCCACTCGAGGCATCCGGACGACCCGCAGCCGCACGGGCCGCGAGCCGGGTCGCCGTCGCCGCGAACCCCTGCCCGCCCCCCCTCGCGTCACGGACAAGGTCATGGTCATCACCGAGCACGAGGGCCGCGACCAGATCGCCGTCCTGGAGGAAGGCTCCCTGGTCCAGCACTACGTGACCCGCATCGGCGCCACGTCGATGGTGGGGAACGTGTACCTGGGCCGGGTGCAGAACGTGCTTCCCGGCATGGAAGCTGCCTTCGTCGATGTGGGCCGCGGCCGGAACGGCGTTCTCTACGCTGGCGAGGTCAACTACTCGCCCGAAGACATCGAAGGGCCCGCTCCCCGCATCGAGCAGCTCCTCAAGCCCGGCCAGGCCGTGATGGTCCAGGTCACGAAGGATCCGATGGGCGGCAAGGGCGCGCGTCTCACGGCCAACCTGAGCCTCGCCGGCCGGTACCTCGTCCTCGCACCCAACCAGGACCTGCAGGGCATCAGCCGGCGCCTACCCGATGAGGCGCGCAGGCGCCTGAAGGCGCTGCTGAAGCGGGTCAAGCCCCCCGAACATGGCGTCATCGTCAGGACCGCGGCCGAATCCGCGACGGAGGCGGCGCTCGAGGCGGACCTCCGCCGGCTGCTCGACATCTGGGACCAGATCCAGAAGAAGGCGAAGAAGGGCAAGGCGCCCGAAGTGCTCTACGAAGAGCCCGAGCTGACCGTTCGCGTCGTACGCGACCTCTTCACCGATGAGGAGTACAAGGGTCTGGTGACCGATGCCCCTCGCGTTCACACCGAGGTCGTGAAGTACCTGAGCGAGGTCGCGCCAGACCTTGCCGACAAGGTGCGGCTGCATAACGGGCCCCTGCCGGCCTTCGAAGAGCATCGCATCGTCGAGCAGATCCACAAGGCGCTGGATCGCAAGGTGTGGCTGCCTTCAGGCGGCTACGTGATCATCGAGCGCACCGAGGCGATGACGATCATCGACGTGAACACGGGCAAGGCCGTCGGCAAGACCAATCTCGAAGAGACCGTGGTCAACACCAACCTCGAGGCCGCGCGCGAGGTGGCCAGGCAACTCCGCCTGCGCGACATCGGCGGCATCATCGTCATCGATTTCATCGACATGCTGCTCGAGAAGAACAAGAAGAAGGTCGAGGACACGATGCGAGAGGCTCTCGCGGTGGACAAGACCCGCTCCCAGGTGTTCGAGATCGGGCCGCTGGGCCTGATGCAGGTCACGCGCAAGCGGGTATCCTCGGGGCTGGTCGAATCGTTCTCCGAGACCTGCCCCACCTGCGAAGGCAGGGGCATCCTCCTCAACTACGACGTGAGATGAAAGGAACGGCCATGTACGCGGTGATCAAGACCGGCGGCAAGCAACACAAGGTCAAGGCCGGCGACGTCATAGAGGTCGAGAAGCTCGTCGGAGCCGACGAGACGGTCACCTTTCAGCCGCTGCTCGTCGTGGACGACCAGGGCAAAGCCCACGCGGGTCCCGCCGCTGCCAAGGCCAAGGTGACGGCCAAGCCGCTGGGCGAGACCAAGGGCGACAAGGTCAAGATCTTCAAGTACCGGCCGAAGACCGGCTACGCGAAGCGCGGCGGGCACCGCCAGCAGCTCACGCTCCTGCAGATCGAGGACGTCACGCTCTAGCGGCTGCTAGCCTGGAGGACCTATGGCACACAAGAAGGGCGGCGGCTCGTCCCGAAACGGTCGCGACTCCAACTCCAAGCGCCTCGGCGTGAAGGCCTTCGGAGGCCAGCAGGTCTCCGCGGGTTCGATCATCGTGCGCCAGCGCGGCACCAAGATCCACCCCGGAGACGGTGTGGGCAAGGGCGGCGACGACACGCTCTTCGCCACCCGCGAAGGCGTGGTGGCCTTTCACGAATCTCGCGGACGCAAGTACGCCTCGGTCACGCCCGCGCAGGCCTGACGCCTCCTATCGGCTCTCCCTGGCGTTGCGGATCCGGTCCGACGTCTCCCGAGCCCACGACTTGAGGAGCGGCTTGAGACTGCTCGAGCTCACCGACAGGTAGCCGAAGTTCTCGCGTCTCTGACGCTTCCGTCCCCCGCGCTGCGTCCTCCCCAGCCAAACCATCTCAGGCCCGGTCGCTCGTTCCTGGCGTTCGGGAGGCACCAGGGGCGGCGGCTTCGCGAAGTAGAAGGCGGTCTTGGCTCGCCGGCCCTCCTTCATCCACGTGACGACGAGCACCGGTGAGCCGTGGATGCGGCGTGCTCCCAGCGCCTGGCCGAAGGGGATAGTGGTCACCTTCCCGGCTGCGTCCGTGAAGGCAAGGGCCTCCTGCTGCATCTCGAGGCTACCCTTGACTTCGGCGGCCGCTTTGCGCTCCAGATGAACCATC
>CAZHRY010000041.1:9275-11271 GCA_964535065.1 uncultured Actinomycetes bacterium | reverse complement strand
GGTGACGGGTTTCAGCACAGGACCCATCTTGTCGCGGGGAACGCTGCTCCGACCACCTACGCTATGCCACATGTTCGTAGACGAGTGCACGGTGTTCGTCCAGGCCGGTCGCGGGGGCGACGGCTCGGCTTCGCTGCACTCCGAGCCGTTCAAGCCGCGCGGGGGTCCCGACGGCGGCAACGGAGGCGAAGGCGGGTCCGTGATCTTCGAGGTTCGCTCCGGGGTCCGCGACCTGTCCTGGTTGGCCGACCACCCGCACCAGAAGGCGGGGCCCGGCGGGATGGGTCGGTCCGACCGTCGTAACGGTGCGCGGGGCAAGGATCTGGTCGTTCCCGTGCCAGACGGAACCGTCGTTTCGGACGAGGAAGGGCTGCTCGCGGACCTCGTCGGAGGGGGGGCGCGAGCCGTGGTGGCCCGGGGAGGGCGCGGAGGGCGCGGCAACGCCGAGCTGGCCACCTCGCGCAACCGCGTTCCACGGGTCGCCGAACCGGGAGAGGAAGGGGAGGCCGCACGGCTGTCCGTCGAGCTGCGCACGGTGGCCGACGTGGGGCTGGTCGGGCTCCCCAACGCCGGCAAGTCCACCCTGCTCTCGGCGCTCACCGCCGCACGCCCCAAGGTCGCGGCCTACCCATTCACGACCCTCACGCCGAACCTGGGCGTGGCCGGCGGCGATGGCGACCGATTCGTGGTCGCCGACGTCCCGGGCCTGATCCAGGGAGCCAGCGAGGGAAAGGGGCTGGGTCATAGGTTCCTCCGTCACGTCGTTCGCTGTGGAGCCCTGGTCCTGGTCGTGGACCTCTCGGCGGTCGATCCCGCCGCCGACCTGCAGGTCCTGAGGGCGGAGCTGGCCGCGTACGACACGCAGCTAGCCTCACGCCCGTCGGTCGTCGTGGGTTCGAAGGCGGACCTCATCCAAGACCCGGATGCCGCTGCGGAGGCACTCGCCCCGGAGGCGCTCGCCGTGTCGGGCCTTTCCGGAGTGGGAGTGGGGGAGCTCTCCGAGCGACTCGCCCGGCTGGCAGCCGAGGCCGCTGCATCCCGGCCCGAACGCGCGCCCTACGTCGTGTTGCGGCCCGGGAGGCCCCGGTTCACCGTGACGCGCGAAGGTGACCGGTGGCGCGTACGCGGAAGGAACGTCGAGAGATGGGTGGCCGAGACCGATCTCGACGACGGGAAGCAGGTGGCTCGCCTGCAGGCACGCCTGAAGAAGGAAGGCGTTGACCGGAAGCTGAAGGCGATGGGAGCGGCCCGAGGCGACGAGATCGAGATCCGCGGGCGCCTCTTCGAGTACGTGCCGGACGAGGACGCATGACCGGAGAGACCGCCGGGCGGCGTTAGTATCCGCGCGATGGCACGGAAGATCGGGGTGATGGGCGGAACCTTCGACCCCATCCACTACGGACACCTCGTCACGGCGGAGGAGGCGCTCCACCAATACGAACTGGACGAGGTGGTCTTCGTTCCCACAGGCCAGCCCTGGATGAAGGAGCACGAGCGGGTCTCTCCCGCCGAGGATCGTTACCTCATGACGGTCATCGCGACCGCGTCGAACCCGAGGTTCAGCGTCTCCAGGATCGAAGTGGATCGCCAAGGTGCCACCTACACGGTGGACACGCTGCGAACCTTGAAGGAAGAACGAGGGCCGGATGCGAGCCTCTACTTCATCACGGGCGTGGACGCCGTCCTGGAGATCTTCCAGTGGAAGGATCCCGACGAGCTGTTCTCGCTCGCGACCTTCATCGCTGCAACCCGGCCCGGCTACGACATGAGTGGGTTCGAGGCGGCCAGGGCAGAGGGGCAAGACGTGCGGGTGATGAAGATCCCGGCGCTGGCGATCTCGTCCACCGACGTCAGGGCGCGTGTCGCGAGCGGGCGGCCCATCCGCTACCTGGTTCCCGAGGGTGTGAACAGCTACGTGCAGAAGGCGGGGCTGTACCGGTGACGGGCGACTGGGGCGGCGGCGCCCCGCCCCGGGCCCCCCAGCAGGCACGCCCGG
>CAZHRY010000041.1:0-9265 GCA_964535065.1 uncultured Actinomycetes bacterium | reverse complement strand
CGATCGCCCTTGTTCTGGTGGCGGTGGCGATCGCGGGGGTCGTCTTGACGCGGGAGTCCGGCGAGAACGCCGGACCGCCGGGTCCCTCCGCGTCGGGTGCCCCCCAGGTCACCGCCGAGCCCTTCTCGCAGCGGCTGGTCCTTTCCGTGACCGGGGGTGCCTCGGCGATGATCGCGGTGATCGGCTCGGGAGGCGGCCGGGAGCCCTCGGCGCTGGTGATACCCGGAGGCGTGACGGTCGTCGCACCGGGGCAGGGAGAGGTCACGACCGAGGAGCTGGCCGAGCTTCCGGCGCCCTCCATGCGGGTCGCCGTGTCGAACGTCCTCGGAGCCTGGGTGGACAGGTACGCCGAGATGAACCTGGGAGGTCTGAGCGCCTTGACGGACTCGATGGGCGGGCTCACCGTGGACCTGCCCGACGTCTTCGTCGTTGGCAACGACGTGCTGGGGCCAGGCGAGACGCGGATGAGCGGCCAGCAGGTGGTCGGGCTGCTGTCCGCCCAGGTCGAGGATCCGGCCCTGCGCTGGACGGTCGTGCTGGAGGGGCTGCTGGCGGCGGCGCCGGCCCTGGAGCGCGAGCAACTCGTGGCCAGCGACGACGTGGCCGGCGCCGCCGCCCTCCTCCAGGCCGCCACGGGAGCCACCGTGGAGTTGGCACCCGTCGAGCTCGTCGGAGGCACCGTCACCGTCCTTCAGCAGCCAGAGTTCGACACGCTCACCGGCCACATGTTCGGGATCCAGCCGCCCGTTCGGGTGATCGTTCAGAACGGGAACGGCATCGCGGGCATCGGCGAAGGTGTGGCCGCCCGCCTGATCCCGCACGGGTTCCGCGTCGTGCTGTCCGAGAACGCGTCATCGTTCGACGTCCGCTTCACCGAGATCATCGACGAGGGTGGCGTTCACCCCGAAGAAGCGGAGCTCGCTCGCACCGCGCTGGGCGTCGGGATCATCGAGGTCTCCCAGGTACCATCTGGGTTCACCGATCTGACGATCGTGGTGGGGAAGGACTTCGTGGCGTGACTCGTGGGGCAGGGCCAACCGGCAGCACGGAGATGGCCGTGACCGCGGCGCGCGCGGCCGCTTCCAAGCAGGCCGACGACATCGTCATCCTGGACGTGCACGAGCTCATCGTGATCACCGACCACTTCGTGATCTGCACCGCGCAGACGCACCGTCAGCTAAAGGCGGTCGTTGAGGCGGTGGAGGATTCGCTCCGGGCTATGAACGAGCGCCCGGTACGTCGCGAGGGCGAGGAGGGTGCCGGTTGGTGGCTCCTCGACTACGTCGACATCGTCGTGCACGTGTTCGGCCCAGAGGAGCGCCGGTACTACGACCTCGAGAAACTCTGGCAGGATGCGCCGCGCGTGACGTGGACCGAGGGGCCCGAGGCCGCCACCGGCGGGTAGAATCCGGAAGCCGAGGGCCCATAGCTCAGCTGGTAGAGCGCTTGGCTGGCAGCCAAGAGGTCAGGGGTTCGAGTCCCCTTGGGTCCACCGACAGCACTGCCAAGGCCTTCGGACGGCATGTGTCGCGGGCTCCTCGTCGGTTCCGGTGTCCCCATCGTCGCCGGGATTCGACCCGCCCCTCATGCTTCTCTAGGCTGCAAGCGACAAGGCGGCGGCCTGCCGCACCGAGGGGGGAAGGGAGTCTCGAATGATCATCTCGATCTTCGGCGGCACCGTACTGCAGCCCGGGATGGAGGACGCCGAATCGGCCGCCATGGACCTGTTGGCTCCGATCTATCGGTCGATGCCGGGCTTCATCTCATACGACTACTTCACGGGCGAAGACGGCGCAGAGATCTCGATAGCGCGATTCACGACGCGGGAGGCGATGCGAGAGTGGGTGCGTCAGCCTGATCACGTCGAGGTCCAGAAGAGGGCTGGCGAGCTGTATTCGGATCTGTGGGTGCAGACCGCGGAGACATTCCGAGAGGCCAGGCTCATCGGTGGCAAGCCTGTTGACATGGACCTGACTCACCTCTTCCGCGAGGGCTGATCGGGCTCTTCCAAGAGCACGAGCAAGGTCTTGACTGGCGCTTGTCCACTTCTAGTGTCCCTCCCACCAAGCGGCCGGGAAACGGACTCGTTGAGTTGCGGACTGCGAGACGGCGTTCCGCGGTCCGTCCCACGTCTGCGGAAAGAGAGAGCGATGCGCAGAGCGGTTGCCGGAGTTGCCGCACTCGTCTGCCTGATCGTCGCCGCGACGCCCGCGCCGGGCGAGACCGTGCGGCACATCGATCCGGCGGATCTCCTCGAGGGTGCAGGCGGTAACTTCGACCTCGAAGTCCTCGCGAGCCAGACGCGCCGCCGCCCGGACGGCACCAAGGTTCTGATCTTCTGGGCATCCACCTATGGAGGTCAGATCGGGTTCGATTCGTTCACAGTGAACATCGACTCCCTGGAAGGCGGGCACCGCGACTACAGCGTTGTGTGCGAGGGCACGTGGTGCGGGCTCGATCGGAACGACGACGGGGCCTTTTGGCGGGTGCGCGCGATGATCCGAGAGGTCGATGGCGTGGAACGTTTCGTCGTCTACGTCCCTCGTTCAAGACTGCGGATACGCAAACCCGTCCGCTGGTGGGTCTTTTCCGACGCCGGCACGATGGAGTCCTCTGACACGGCGCCGAACGACGGCCGGTATCTCTTGTAGCGCGACCGGCTTTGCGTGACCGTCAGCCCCGCCGGGCCGCACGTACTACACGTTCGGAGGATCGACGAAGATCGGGCCCGTGCAATCCGTGCGTAGCGGCTGGGGATCGGGTGGCAGCGGCTCCTGCGTGAAATCGAAGTTGTAAGACAGGTTCAGGGCGTCCCTGTCCCTGTCCGTCAGCTGTCCGAGGCCCCAGTTGTCCTCGATGAAGCGCAGGATCGATGAGAACTCGCCAAGGTTCTTGTCGATGGTTCCCGCCTTCACGTAGGGCGAGATGGTCAGCAGCGGTACCCGGATGCCCAGCCCGAACTCGTCGATGGTCGGCGGCGCCACGTGGTCGTAGAAGCCGCCGTAGTCGTCCCACGTGATGAAGATCGCCGTGTCCTCCCACATGGGGCTCTCCATGATGGCGTTGACTATCTCGGTGGTCCAGTTCTGACCGTGACAGAAGCTGTTGTTGCTTCCCGGGTGGTCCGAGGTCTCGCCGCGCGGGGTGATCCAGGTCACCGGCGGCAGCAGGTCGTGCTCGATGTCCTCGACCACATCGCCGACCGGGCGGATGTGCTCGGCCCACAGCTCGGGGTTCTCCCTGTAGCGGCGGATCGAGGAATAGGAGGACCAGATGTATCCGTACTCGTGGTTGGTGGCCGCGTAGTACGCCCAGGGGATGCTCGCCTCGTTCAGCAGGTCGCCCTCCGTCAGGAAGTCGAAACAGGGCGGGACCGTCACCTCGCGCCCCTCCGCGTCCCATACGGTGACCGTGCCACCCTCACCGATGTCGCAGCCCCACGACTTGGCGAGTCCCACGGCCTGCATCTCACGAAGCGTGGAGTTGGGGCGGCGGGGGTTGTCCTTCGCCCCGCCCGACTGCGCGGCGATCGTGAACAGGTGGTTCGGGAAGGACGGCCCTATCGCCGAGGCGAAGAAGTTGTCCGACAGCACGTAGTTCTCCGCCCAGTGCCAGTACGAGGGGATCTGCTCCGCCTGGATCTGGGTGAAGGCCATCCTGTCCGCTTCGGGCCCGATGTTGAACCCGTCCATCTTGCCGCCGTTGATCGCCTCGAGCTGGCATTCGTAGCAGTGGGGGATGTCCACCTCGGCCCGCTGGTCGGTGCCGGGGGTCATCGGGCGCTTCTGGCCGTGGTCCATCGCCACGGTGACGCCGTTGGCTCCCGGGAACGTTCCGAAGAGGTGATCGAAGCTGCGGTTCTCCTTGATGATGAAGACCACATGCTTGATGGGCCACCGGGTCTCGAACGCGTCTGCATCGACATGGCCGGCAGGCGAGACGGGATCGTAGGGCGCCGGGGAGGCGTACTTGCTGGTAGGCGAAGGAGTGGTGGGATCGGAGGTGCAAGCGGCCGCGATCACTCCAACGATGGTCAGGGCTGCGATCACGCTCGCATAGCGGGTGCGACGATCCATGGGCGCGCAGCCTACCTAATGGCGGCGAGGTCCGACTCAGCCGGACAGCGAGATCAGGCCGCCGTCGGTGTCCGGCGGAGCTACGGCGTCCGGATCCAGCTGCTTGCCCGCCGAGTTGTAGGGGCCGCCTGGCGGGATCCGGTAGATGGTGACTCCACCGACCTCCGTTCCGAGGGACCGGGTCAGGGATTCCATCATCGCCCGGATGTCGTCCGGGATCGGGTTGCCGACGATGATGGCGTCCACGGAACCCTGCATCAAGAAGCGCACCAGCCGTTCCTGGGTGGGCAGCGGCGGCCGTGGTTGCTGGGTTCGGATCCGGCCGATCGTCAAGGCGCCGCCCGGGCGCAATGGGCCCGTGTAGGCCTGAGCCAGCCTGAAGTTCATGTCGGCGGCGGCCTGCCAGGCAAGCTCCCCCCCGATCTCGGCGGGCACGGCGAGGATCACGGCGTCTTTCTCGATGTACTGCTGATAGGTCCCGTCGGCGAAGAACGAGGGCACCTGATAGGTCCCGTGGTACTCGGCCGCGCCTGGGTTCCGGGCGAGCATCAGGACGCCTAGCGCGACCACGACGTACCTGAGCCAGAGCGAACGTCCGGACGAACGGGCGATCCAGACGGCCGCCACGACGCCCAGCGCGAGGAACGCATAGGCGGGGAACCGCTCGGGCAGGGCGTGCTGGATGAGCGGGATCTTCTCGACCAGCCAGCCCGGGCCGTGGACGAAGGGTTCGCCGTCGAAGTGCAGGCGCGGGCCGAAGGACAGGACCAAGGGAGTGAGCACGGCCCCCATCAGGAGCCACGTGGCCCGCGACCTTCGCCCCTCCCAGGCGAACAGCACGAGCATCAGCACGATCGCCACGCCTATGTACGAGGTGTCGTCCTGAGGGCTCGCCGTCCAGTCCTCGGTGAACGAGGCGAACAGGTCACCTCCGAAGCGCAGCATCGGCCGCGGGACGATCAGGCTCAGCACGTCGGCCGAGTTGCGGGCCATGTCGCGGATCGCGTCGGGCGGCTGTTCCCTGAACGCCTTGATCAGGAACGGGCTGACCATGGCAAGGGCGAGGGCGTACGAAAGACCGGCGAGCAGGCCCGTCTTGAGGATCGCCCAGCGCTTGTCCTTGGGACCCAGCGCGAAGGCACCCAGGAACGCGAGACCTCCGAAGAAGGTGAGTGTCGCGAACAACTCGGTCGATGCCGAGAACTGGCCTGCCAGCACCAGAGCGAGCAGCGGCACGAAGATCACGGGATGCAACTTGTCGTGGATCCTTCTCAGCACGAGGTACACGGCCAGGGGGACGAAGAACACCAGCAGCAGGTTCACGTGGGACCGCTCGTGCTGGACGATGTACGTCGAGAAGCCGAACAGGAACCCGCCGGCGAGGGAGGGCCAGAACTTCGCGGTGACGAGCTTGCAGATCAGGTATGTGGCCCAGGCTGCCAGCGCAGGCGCGGCGATCAGGAGGAGGTTCTCGGTCACCAGCGGGCCGAACGCCTTGGTGATGGGACTGAGGACGAACGAGGGTCCCGGCAACGTGGTCACCCACGTCAGGTTCATGCCGAAGGGAGACCACAGCAGGTCAGTGTGTAGGGGGTCCTTGCCGTTCTCCAGCGCGTACTGCATCCAGCGGAACGACCAGACGTACAGCCTTGCGTCCATACCGCAGATGCCGACGCAGCCGGTGTCCAGCCGGGTCATGACCGGCAGGGCGAATGCGAGGATCGAGGCGACCAGATAGATACCGAAGGCCGCGAACCCCTGCCCCACCGCGCGGAGCCGGCCCGAAGACCTTTCGAGCTCGGCGGGCTCGGTGCTCCCCTCACCGGCCGAGTCATCAGCAGTCAGGACGGCGTGGACCTCCCCTTCCTCGGTCGTCTCGATGACCTCGAGCGCGGCGGCGGTGGGGGCTGCGGTGTGGGTCGCCTCCGGTCCGGAACCGGCGACGGACCCCTCGACCTCGATCTGCGGCTCCTTGACCGTGTCCACGCTACCCCCGGCGGCCTTGTCGGCGCCTCCTGACGGCGCCGAGGGCACATCATGACGACAGGGAGCCCTTGCGCGCCACTGCCGTTCGGACCATGAGGAACGCGCAAGTATATCCTGCCGGGCTCGCCTTCGGACCGGCGGAATGGGCGGCGCCGACGGGTCTTTCGCCCTAGGGTCCCGGCCTCGGGAGGTCTCGTACACTCACGCGCGGCTCGTCGGTTCGGCGGGTCCCGACCGAGTGAAAGAGGACGAGATGAGGATCCTGGTTGTGGGCTCCGGCGGGGTGGGCGCTTCGCTCGCTCCCATCGCCGCCAGGCGCGACTTCTACGAGCGCATCGTATTCGCCGACTACGACGAGACGCGGGCCAGGACCGTCGTGGAGCGCTACGACCAGGGTCGTGGTCGCTTCTCGCCCGCGCGGGTGGACGCTTCGAACCCGGCCGAGGTGACGGAGCTCTGCCAGAGCGAGGGCATCACCCACGTCCTCAACGCCGTGGATCCCCGGTTCGTGATGCCGATCTTCGATGGCGCGTTCGAAGCGGGGGTCACCTACCTGGACATGGCGATGTCCCTGTCCCACCCTCATCCGGAGAAGCCCCACGAGCTCCCAGGCGTGAAGCTCGGGGACGAGCAGTTCGAGAAGGCGGCGCAGTGGGAGGACCGTGGGCAGCTGGCCCTGGTCGGGATGGGGGTAGAGCCAGGCATCTCCGACGTGTTCGCTCGTTACGCGCAGGATCACCTGTTCTCGTCCATCGAGGACTGCGGCGTGCGTGACGGAGCCAACCTGGTCGTGCACGGCTACGACTTCGCGCCCGGGTTCTCGATCTGGACGACGATCGAGGAGTGCCTGAACCCGCCCGCGATATGGGAGAAGGACCGCGGCTGGTACACGACGCCTCCCTTCAGCGAGCCCGAGACGTTCACCTTCCCGGAGGGGATCGGCCCGGTGGAGTGCGTCAACGTCGAGCACGAAGAGGTCCTGCTGATCCCGCGGTGGATCGACTGCAAGCGGGTCACCTTCAAGTACGGGCTGGGTGACGAGTTCATCGAGGTGCTCAAGACCCTGCACAAGCTGGGGCTCGACAGGACCGAGCCGGTCGGGGTCCGCGGCCAGCAGGTCAGCCCGCGAGACGTGGTCGCTGCCTGCCTGCCCGATCCCGCCACGCTCGGTCCCATCATGAGCGGGAAGACCTGTGCGGGAACCTGGGCTACGGGGACCGGCAAGGACGGGAACCCCCGCGAGGTCTACCTGTACCACGTCGTCGACAACGAGGAGACCTGGGGAAGGGACCAGGCTCAGGCCGTCGTCTGGCAGACCGCGATCAACCCCGTGATCGCCCTGGAGCTGCTCTCGGCCGGGGCATGGTCCGGTGCCGGGGTTCTCGGGCCCGAGGCGTTCGATGCGGTCCCGTTCCTGGATCTGATCAACGAGTACGGCTCCCCGTGGGGCATGGAGGAGCGTACGCCCTCAGCCTGATCGCGTGCGGCGCCACGCGGAAACGTTCCAGCTACCCCCACTTGCCTCGGTTCGTCCCCATGCCGACGGAGGCTTAGGTGAGGTCCCGAACCTGACGAAGCCATTGGGGTCCCCGGACGGGAGCCTTCGGTATGAGCATGGGCGCAAATGAGGCCGGCTCCGCCAGCGACGCAGCCGCAGCAAGGCTGGCGCGCTCGATCGAACCCGGGTCGCTCCTAGAGGCAACCCCGGAGTGCCTGGTCGTGGCCGGTTCGGACGGCCGGATCGTCTACGTCAACGGCCAAGCGGAAGCGCTGACGGGATTCGAGCGCGAAGAGATCCTCGGCAAGCCGGTCGAATACCTGCTAGCCGCCAAGCTGCGGGAGGTCGCGGCCGGAGCCAAGCTGGATGCCACGTGCCGCAAAGCAGACGGCGGACTGATCCCCGTCGAGATCCATGTGGGCGAGCTGACGGAGCCCGAGTGGCTGAGGGTCCTGACCCTGCGTGACACGACGGAGCTGGCCGCCGGCCGCGAGGCTCGCTTCGCTGCCGAAGCCAAGTACAAGAGCCTGGTGGAGCACATCCCGGCGGTCGTCTACCTGGACCCGGTGGACGAGGATTCCACCTCGATCTACGTGAGCTCTCAGGTCGAGGACCTGCTGGGCATCACTCCCGAGCAGTGGCTCGAAGACTGGTACGCGTGGCGCAAGCACGTCCATCCGGAGGACATCGATCGCGCGTGGGCGGAATACCAGGAGGCCTACAACGGCCACACCCCCCTGAACCACGAGTACCGGATGGTTCACGAGGACGGCACGGTGAAGTGGGTACTCGAGCAGGCCTTCCCGATCGACGACGAGCATGGGAACCCCTGGCTCATCCAGGGCGTGATATTCGACATCACGGAGCGCAAGACGGCCGAGGAGCAGGTGGCGTTCCTCGCATACCACGACAAACTTACCGGCCTGCCGAACCGCCACCTCTTCGAGGAACTGTTGGAGAACTCGATCGCGCGCGCCCGCCGCTCCGACACCGGGGTGGGTGTGCTCTACCTGGACCTGGACAACTTCAAGCTCGTCAACGACTCGCTGGGGCATCATGCCGGCGACCTGCTCCTGGCTCAGCTGGCGGACCGCCTGCGGATCTGCACGCGCGACGCCGACGTGGTGGCACGCCAGGGCGGCGACGAGTTCCTCGTGTTGCTGGCGGACCTCGAGCGTGGAACCGGTGAGCCCGGGGCTCCGGACCCGGCGATGATCGTGGCCGGTTCGGTGGCCCGTCGGGTCCACGAGGCTCTGGCCGAGCCGTTCGACCTGGCTGGCACTTCGTTCTACGCCACCGGGTCGGTGGGGATAAGCCTCTTCCCGCAGGATGCGGGCGATGCGGCGACACTGATGAAGAACGCCGACCACGCCATGTACCAGTCGAAGAAGACCGATCCGGGCGGTTTCGTCATCTTCGCGGCGCGGAGCGAAGACGCGATGCAGAAACTGTCGCTCACAACGCGGCTCCGCCAGGCGGTCCGGCACGAGCACTGGGTGTTGCACTGGCAGCCGGTGGTAGACCTGGCGTCGGGGAAGGCGGAGGCCGCCGAAGCCCTGATCCGCTGGAAGGATCCCAACGGCGGGTTGATACCCCCGGGCGAGTTCATCCCGCTGGCGGAAGAGCTGGGCCTGATCGAGGCGATCGGGGACTGGGTGATCGCCGAAGTGGCCCGGCAGCAGGCCGAGTGGAAGATGGGCGGTTT
>CAZHRY010000040.1:2006-20697 GCA_964535065.1 uncultured Actinomycetes bacterium | reverse complement strand
GCGGCATGCTCCCGAAGAACAGCCTCGGCCGCCAGATGATCAAGAAGCTGCACGTCGTGGCGGGGCCCGAGCATCCGCACGCGGCGCAGAAGCCCGTGGTCCTCTCGGTCGGGCAGCGTCCCGCGTGGGACGGCTTGCCGGCGGCCAGGGTCCCCGCCAGCAAGGCTCCGGCCAAGCGTTCCGACGCGGCGAAGCCGCCGGCAAAGGCCCCCGCCAGCAAGGCTGCGGCCGGCTCGAAGACTGCAGCGAAGCCGAAGGCGCCGGCAAAGACCGAGAAGGCGAAGGCGCCCGCCAAGACCGAGAAGGCGAAGGCGCCGGCAAAGACCGAGAAGGCGAAGGCGCCGGCACAGGCGAAGAAGAAGCCCGCGAGCGAGAAGAAGTCCGAGGAGTGAACCCGACGTGGCAGTGATCCCCGCGAAACTCTCGACAGGACGCCGCAAGGAGGCCATCGCGCGCGTGAGGCTCGTTCCCGGCGACGGCGCGTTCACGGTGAACGAGCGCGACCTCGACGAGTACTTCCCGACCCGCGTCCACCGCACCGTGGCTCGCTCGCCGCTGGCGCTCGTCGGCCGCGAGAGGGACTACGACGTCGTCGCCACGATCCGCGGGGGCGGCATGGCCGGGCAGGCAGGCGCCATCCGACTGGCCGTCGCTCGAGCGCTCATCGAGATCGATCCCGAGCTCCGTTCCCAGCTCAAGTCGGAGGGCTACCTCAGGCGCGACGCCCGTGAGAAGGAGCGTCGCAAGTACGGCCTGAAGAAGGCCCGCAAGGCCCCGCAGTACTCCAAGCGCTGAGTTCTACCGGGGTTCACCCTGCGTTCGCTTGCCACCGGGTAGCCTGGCTGTCATGAGCGAGCAGAAGCCCGAGGTCCTATTCGTCTGCGTGCACAACGCGGGGCGCTCGCAGATGGCTGCGGGGCTGCTCGCCAAGCACGCCGCGGGTCGCGTCGCCGTGAAGAGCGCCGGCAGCACGCCGGCGGCCGAGATCAACCCCGCGGTGGTCGCCGCGATGGCCGAAGTGGGGATCGACCTGTCACAGGAGTTCCCCAAGCCCCTATCGAACGAAGCGGTGGAGGGTGCGGACGTGGTCGTCACGATGGGCTGCGGGGACGCCTGCCCGGTCTTCCCGGGCAAGCGCTACCTGGACTGGGAGCTGCCCGACCCGGCCGGCCTTCCGGTGGAGCTCGTCCGGCCGATTCGCGACGAGATCGATCGCCTGGTCCGCGGTCTGCTCGAAGAGATCCTGGACTGACGGCGGTTCCCGCCGTTCCGGGCGTCGGGTATGTTGCCCTCCCATGGGACGGCTCTTCGGAACCGACGGCGTTCGCGGCTTGGCAGGGACCGAGCTTACGCGCGACCTCGCGTACGGCCTGGGCAGTGCGGCGGTCACGGTGCTTGGCCGTCACGGCGCCGAGCATCCCGTCTTCGTCGTCGGCCGTGACCCGCGCGAATCGGGCGAGTGGCTCGAGGACGCCCTCACCGAGGGCATCCGGGAGTCGGGCGGCGACGTGGTGCTCGCGGGGGTGGAGCCCACGCCGGCCATCGCCTTCATGACCCTCGACATGAAGGCTTCTTCGGGAGTCGTCATCTCAGCCTCCCACAACCCGGCCGAGTACAACGGCATCAAGTTCTTCGCCAGCGATGGGATGAAGCTCCCCGATCGGATCGAGGACGAGATAGAGGAGGCTCTGGCCCACGGGCCGCGGACCGTACCGGTCGAGCGGCACGGGCACATCCTGCCCGTCGCCGAGGGGCGTGAGAGGTACATGCGCCATCTGGAGGGCGCGGCCCTGGCCCGGCTCGACGGCATGCAGGTCGTAGTGGATTGCGCGAACGGGGCGGCGTCCGAGATGGCGCCCGAGCTGCTGCGCCGCCTGGGGGCCGACGTGCGAGCGATCCACGCCGACCACGAGAACGGCGTCATCAACGAGGGCTGCGGCGCGTTGCATCCCGACGTCGTCGCCGCAGAGGTCGTAAGGACGGGCGCCGCAGCGGGGGTCACTCACGACGGAGACGCCGACAGGGCGCTCTTTTCCGACGCCGACGGAAACGTGATCGACGGCGATCAGGTGCTGGCCGCATGCGCTCTCGCGCTGCGCGACGAGGGGAAGCTCGCCGGGAACCGTGTCGTGACCACCGTGATGTCGAACATCGGGTTCAAGCTCGCGATGGAGGAGGCCGGCATCGAAGTGGTCGAAGCGAAGGTCGGGGACCGCTACGTGCTGGAAGAGATGCTCAGGACGGGGGCGGAGCTGGGAGGGGAGCAGTCCGGGCACGTGATCTTCAGCGAACACGCGACGACGGGCGACGGCCTGCTCACGGCGGTCCGGTTCCTGTCGTTGGCGGCGCAGAAGGGCACCGGCGTGGGCGACGTGGCCGGCGTCATGCGCCGCTACCCCCAGGTGATGCTGAACGTTCCGGTGTCCGACAGAGAGGCTCTGGCCGCGGCCGCCGAGGTATGGGAGGCGGTCTCGGGAGCGGAGAAGGCCCTCGGCGGCCGCGGCCGCGTCCTGGTACGAGCCTCGGGAACCGAGCCCCTCGTCAGGGTCATGGTCGAGGCCGAGACCGAGGCCGACGCAGGTTCACACGCGAGAACGGTTGCGGCCGTGGTCGAACACGTGCTCGGCTAGGCCTTCCGCCCTGGGTCGTTCGAGGGTCGTTCCGGCGCGAACCCCCTGCTAGGCTCGATGCCTCATGTGCGGCATCGTCGGCTACGTGGGTCCCGACGAGGCGCTCCCCATCGTCCTGGAGGGTCTCCGTCGGCTCGAGTATCGCGGTTACGACTCCGCCGGCGTGGCCATGCTGGACGGCGGCCTCCATGTTCGCAAGCGGGCCGGGCAGCTCTCGCAACTGGAAGCCTCCCTCGCCGCCGACCCGGCGCCCGCAGGAAACACGGCCATGGGCCACACGCGGTGGGCGACGCACGGGGCGCCGACCGATCTGAACGCGCACCCGCATACCGACTGCTCGGGCCGCGTGGCCGTGATCCACAACGGCATCATCGAGAACTTCCAGGGGTTGCGTTCCCGCTTGGAGAAGGACGGCCACATCCTCGTCTCCGAGACCGACACCGAATGCGTCGCGCACCTGATCGAGGAGAAGCTCGACGGCGCAGGCTCGCTGACCGAAGCGGTCCGGTTGGCGGCCGGCGAACTGGAGGGCGCCTACGCGCTCGTGGTCTGCTCGCCGGCCGAGCCAGGCCTGCTCGTCGGCGTCAAGGTGTCCTCGCCACTGGTGGTGGGGCTCGGCGACGGCGAAACGATCCTAGCCTCCGACGTCCCGGCCATCCTGGGGCGAACCAACTCTGTCATCCCACTGTCGGAGGGCCAGATCGTCCGGGTCACGCGGGAGGGCGCCACCTTCACCGACCTCGACGGCAACGCACTCGACCCGAAGCCCATGACTGTGGACTGGGACGTCGTGCAGGCGCAGAAGGGCGGCTACGACTTCTTCATGCGCAAGGAGATCGATGAGCAACCGGCCGCGATCCGGGACACGCTCGTAGGCCGGGTGGTGGGCGGACGTCTCGCTATGGACGAGCTGAGCATCCCCGATGACGTCCTGCGCGAGGTCTCAAAGGTCTTCGTCGTCGCCTGCGGGACGGCGTTCCACTCCGGCTTGGTGGCCAAGTACGCGATCGAGCACTGGACCCGACTGCCGGTCGAGATCGAGATCGCCAGCGAGTTCCGCTACCGCGACCCGGTCCTGGGACCGGACACGCTGACGCTCGCCGTTTCCCAGAGCGGCGAGACCATCGACACGCTGGAGGCCGCACGCCACGCGGCCCGCCAGGGGTCGAACGTCATCGCCGTCACCAACACGGTCGGCTCGTCCCTCTCGCGCGAGGCGGCGGGGGTCCTGTACACGCACGCCGGCCCCGAGATCGGCGTGGCCGCCACCAAGACCTTCGCGACCCAGATGGTCTCCCAGTACTTGGTCGCGCTGTACCTGGCCCAGGTCCGCGGTTCGATGTTCCCCGAAGAGATCGCCGCGGTTCTGGCCGAGCTGGACGAGCTTCCGGGCAAGGTCGAGCAGGCGATCGGCCTCGACGAGCGCGTGCGCGCGATCGCGGAGCGCTACCGCGACGCCCGCGACGTCCTCTTCATCGGGCGGCACACCGGCTATCCGGCCGCCCTGGAGGGCGCTCTGAAGCTGAAGGAGATCTCCTACGTCCACGCGGAAGGTCATCCCGCAGGCGAGCTGAAGCACGGGCCGATCGCGCTGGTGGAGCCCGGGGTTCCGGTGGTGGCCGTGGCCACCAGATGCCATGTCGCGCCGAAGATGCGCTCCAACATCCAGGAGGTCAAGGCACGGGGCGCGGAGGTGATAGCGGTCGTGACGGAGGGCGACGCCGAGGCCGCGGCGCTGGCCGACCACGTTTTGGAGGTTCCCGAGACCCCGGAGCTGCTGGCGCCGGTCGTGGTGACCGTGCCGCTGCAGCTCCTCGCCTATCACGTGGCCGTCCTGCGCGGGTGCGACGTGGACAAGCCGAGGAACCTAGCGAAGAGCGTGACGGTCGAATAGCCTCGGGTCGCATGACCCTGGCAGCATCCCGCAGGTCCGGCTCCATCCTCCTTGTCGCGTCGCTCGTGGCGGCCATCGTCGCCGGCGGCGCGAGGCCCTGCGGTGCGTGCTCGTGCATCGGCCGCACGGCGAAGCAGATCTACCAGGAGTCGGACGCGGCCTTCGTGGGGACCGTCGTGGGGGAGCGGGCCCTGTCGAACACCACGACCATCCAGGTGTTCGACGTCGAAACGGTCTACAAGGGCGACCTGACCTCGACGACCGAGGTCATCATGCAGATCGGCCTGCAGGGGGCCAGCCCGTGCGGTCTCTTGTACTCGCAGGGGCAGTACGTGGCCATCGCGGCAACGGAGGCCCCCGCCGGCGGCCTGACGACGACCGTCTGTTCGATGATCACGCCCGAGGAGCTGGAGGAGGTGGCGGGCCCCGGATCCCTGCCTGCCCCCGATCCGAGGGGGTCGCCCGCGGCGGCGCCGGAACCCTCGGGCGCTCTGCTCCCTTCCTGGGCCGTGATCCCACTGGGCGCGTTGGCGGGTGTCGCGCTGATAGCCGCATCGACGTGGCTGAGCGGTCGAAGGGCGAGGCGGAAGGCGGCGTCCGAGCACCCAGGAGGCTCCGAGCACCGGGGAGGCTCCCTACCGGGCGCCTCCGAGCCCTCACCTGGATAAGCTCTCCGCGTGGAGATCGTCGGCCTGGGCGTCGACATCTGCGAGATAGCGCGGATGGAGCGGGCACTCGCCCGCCACCCGGCGATGCGCCGTCGCGTGTTCACCGCCGAAGAGATCGCCTACTGCGATGCGAAGGCGCGGCCGGCGGAGTCCTACGCGGGACGCTTCGCGGCGCGCGAAGCGGTGATCAAGGCCCTGGGGGGCTACAGCGGGAAACGCTGGCAGGACATCAGCGTCACGCGCCACCCGAGCGGCCGGCCGGTGATCCTTCTCGCGGGCGCCGCCAAGGAGCGGGCGGACCGGCTGGGCGTGAGCGACGTGCTTGTCGCGCTCACGCACGAGAAGACGAACGCCGTGGCGTTCGCGGTGGCCGTGGCATGAAGCCCGTCCTGACCCCGCAGGAAGCCGTCGAGCTCGACAGGCAGGCTCAGGGGCGCGGGATAGCCGCAGAGACCCTGATGGAAAGGGCGGGCTGGTCGGTGGCTCGCGCCGTCGCGGACCTGCTCGGGGGCACGTACGGGCGCCGGGTGGTCGTCGTCTGTGGCAAGGGGAACAACGGCGGGGACGGATACGTCGCGGCTAGGCACCTGTCGCGATGGGGCATGAGGGTCACCGTCGTCACGCTGGACAGTCCTGAGGGCATGCGGGAACCGGCTGCGACCAACCACCGGAGGCTGGCCGCCGCCGGCGTTCGCGTGCGCCGGTTCACGGCTAGGACCTTGGACAGGGAACTGGACCGTGCGGATGCGGTGATAGACGCGGTGTTCGGGACCGGGTTCAGGGGGCAGCCCGAGGACGACTGGGCCGAGGCGATCGACGCGATGGACGGCTGCGGAGTGCCCGTCGTGTCGGTGGACATACCTAGCGGCGTGAACGGGGCTACCGGGGAGATCGGTGGGACCGCCGTGCGGGCCGCGCTGACCGTGACGTTCGGGGCCGCGAAGACCGGGGTCGTGCTGATGCCGGGGACGGAGCTTGCGGGCGACGTGCGTGTCGTGGACATCGGGTATCCGGGCGACCTGATGCCGAGAGGCACGGGGCTGACCGAGCCTGCCGACGTGGCCGCCGTGCTGCCGGCCCGCGAGGCCGACGCCCACAAGAAGGCGTCGGGGACGCTGGTCGTCGTAGCGGGCTCGAGGGAGATTACCGGCGCCGCGCGCCTGATGGCGCGCGGCGCCGGCTTCGGCTCTCCAGATCGTCCAGGAGGGACTGACCGAGGCGGTCTTCGTCCCGCTGGCCGAAACGCCCGAGGGAACCCTCTCGCCCGAGGCCGTGCCTGCGGTCCTCGAGAAGCTGTCGGGGGCGCATGCACTCGCGATCGGCCCTGGGATGTCGCAGCATCCCCAGACGCAGGCGGCGATCAGGGAGCTCGTCCGCACGAGCCCTGTGCCCGTGGTCCTGGACGCCGACGGGCTGAACGCGTTCGCGGGCGACGCCGCCTCTCTCGCCGATCGCAAGGCGGAGGCGGTCCTCACCCCGCACCTGGGGGAGCTCTCGCGGCTCACGGGTCCGGAGTCCGGCGACCGCCTGGATGCCGCCCGCCGCCTCGCGGCTCTCACCGGCGCGGTCTCTCTCGTCAAGGGAACGAGAACCGTGATCGCCACACCCGACGGCCGTGCCAGGATCAACCCGACCGGCTCGCCTGCACTCGCAACGGCCGGAACCGGGGACGTTCTGACCGGGGCGATCGGTGGGCTGCTTGCCCGGGGCATCGAGCCTTTCGGAGCCGCTTGGGCAGGCGCGTACCTGCACGGCCTCGCGGGGATACTTGCCGGGTCGGATTCCGGAGACGGGACGCTGGCGGGCGACGTGGCGGAGAACCTCCCCGAGGCGGTTTCGATGGTGGTGGGCGAGTGACGCTCCGTTACCGCCCCACGCGTGTAGAGGTGGACCTCGCGGCGATCCGCCACAACGCCGAGATCCTGCGCCCGGCCGGCGTCGAGCTGATGGCCGTCGTGAAGGCGAACGCGTACGGGCACGGCGACGTTCCCGTGGCGAAGGCTGCGCTGGAAGCGGGCGCCACCTGGCTGGGAGTGGCGCTCGTCGAAGAGGGTCTTTCGCTCCGAGAGGCGGGCATCGAGGCCCCGATCCTCGTGCTGTCCGAGCTGCCGGGCGGCGCCGAACGCGAAGCGCTCACCGCCTCCCTCACCCCCTCTCTCTACAGCGACGCGGGACTCGCCCGCCTGGCAGAGGCGGCCGCGGGCGAACGCGTGCGGGTGCACGTCAAGGTGGACACGGGCATGCACCGCGTCGGCGTGTGGCCCCCCGAGGACGCTGTGGCCTTCCTCGGGCGCGTCACCGACCACGGGCTGGAGCCTGAGGGGCTGTGGACCCACTTCGCCAGGAGCGAGGAGGACGAAGCGACGACGAAGGCACAGGTGGATAGGTTCGCGGCCATCATCGAGGCCGCACGCGACGCCGGGTTCGCCCCCCGCTACCTGCACGCGTCCAACAGCGCAGCGGTGCTGCGTCACCCGGAGGCCTGCTTCGATCTGATCCGCCCGGGCATCGCGCTGTACGGGGTCGAGCCGGTCCCGGGGGTCGGTGCCTCCCTGGGCCTGCGCTCGGCCCTGGCGTGGATGTCCGAGGTGTCGATGGTCAAGCGTCTCAGGGCGGGCGAGCGCGTCTCGTACGGGCACAGCTACGAACTGGCGCGCGATGCGTGGGTGGCCACCGTGCCCGTGGGCTACGCCGACGGCTACCCCCGCCAGGCCTCCTCCAGGGCGGACGTGCTGATCCGGGGGGCCAGGTGCAGAGTGGCCGGGAACGTCACCATGGACCAGATGATCGTGGACTGCGGGGATCTCGAGGTGGAGCAAGGCGACGAGGTCGTCCTCATCGGCCGCCAGGGGGACGAGGAGGTCACGGCCTGGGAACTCGCAGGGCACGCCGGGACCATCGCGTACGAGATCCTGGTTCGCATCAGTGACAGGGTGCCGAGGGAGCACTTGTGAAGAAGAGAGTGGCCCTGCTGTCGGCCGGCGTCGCCGCCGGCGCCGTCGCCGCGGGCGTGGCCGGCAGGGCGTTGGTCCGGCGCCGGTCCGCGGAGCCGAGCCCGCTCGGCGACCTCCCCCACGAGGACCTTGGCCGGGTCGCCTCGTTCGACGGGACGGAGCTTGCGGTCCGCGCCGCCGGGGATCCCGCATCGCCGGTCATCTTGCTGAGCCATGGGTTCAGCCTGGACATGTCGGTTTGGTGCCGCATCTGGCCGGAGCTGTCCCGGGACTTCCGCGTCGTGGTGTTCGACCATCGTTCTCACGGCGCCAGCGACCGGGCGGCACACGGAGACCTGTCGCTGCGGGCGATGGGCCGCGACCTCGCCGCCGTGCTGAAGGCCGTGGCGCCGGCGGGACCGGCGGTCGTCGTCGGCCATTCGATGGGAGCGATGGCCGTGCTGGCCGCGGCCGAGCAGCTCCCTGAGCTATTCGGGCGGCAGATCGCCGCCGTCGCGTTGATCGGCGCGGCGTCCTCGGACCTGCTCGGCGGCGCGATGGGGTCCGTGACGGAGTTCCTGCGGCCGAGCCTGGGGTCCCTGTCGGCTGCGGCGAAGCGGGTGGACCGGCTCCGCCGGGCCGTACTGGCGAGTCCTTCCGACGTCGGCGGCGTCGTCGCGCGTGTCACGCAGTTCGGGCCCGACGCACCCCGTCATATCGTGGACCACGTGGTCGGGCTCGCGCGCGGCACGGCATCGGAGGTCTGGACCGACGCGTTGCCGGAGCTGATGCGGATGGATCTGCGCCACGCGCTGCCCCGGATCGGCGTGCCGGCGTTGGTCGTGGTGGGGGAGCACGACAGGGTCACGCCTCCGGCCGCCGCGGTCGCGCTGGCCGGTGAGCTTCCGCAGGGGAGGCTCGTCGTGCTGGAGGGCGCCGGTCACATCCCGATGCTCGAACGCCCAGAGGAACTGTCGGCCGAGCTGGCCGCCTTCGCACGGGCGGCGCTTCGAGCGGGCAAGCCTGCGAAGGAACGAAGGAAGGAGGGGGCCGCGTGAGCAGGACGCTCGCCGACGTCGCCGCCGAGGCCGCCGGGTGCACGAAGTGCGGCCTGGCCGCGGGACGCACTCAGGTCGTCTTCGGCGTTGGCAACCCGGACGCGGACCTGATGTTCATCGGCGAGGCGCCGGGGTTCCACGAGGACCGGCAGGGGGAGCCGTTCGTCGGAGCGGCCGGTCAGCTCCTGACGAGGATGCTGGGGGAGATCGGTCTGGCCCGTGAGGACGTCATGATCGCGAACGTGATCAAGTGCAGGCCTCCCGGCAACCGTGATCCTCAGCCGGACGAGATCGAGGCGTGCACACCCTGGCTGGTGGAGCAGATCTCGCTGATCCAGCCGAAGCTGATAGCGACGCTCGGGAACTTCGCTACGAAGTTCGTGCTGCAGACGACGCGGGGCATCACGAGCATGAGGGGGAGCGTCTACGCGTGGCACGGGCGGATGGTGATCCCCACGTTCCACCCGGCCGCCATCCTTCACGGCGGTGGCGAGAAGTCCCGGCAGTTCCAGGACATGAGGGCGGACTTCGAGCTGATCCGTGCGACGCTGGACGAGCTGCTGGCGCCGGCGCCCCCTGCCACGCTGCAGGAGGGTGCGAACGCCGGGGCAGGCGAAGGAGCAGACGAACCACACGAAGAGGAACAGCTTGAGCTCTTCTGATGGGGATCGATCGGCAGTGGCCGATGAGGCTCGACCGATGAGGCTCGTTCTGGAGACGGAGACGGCCGAAGATACGCGAGCGGCCGGCGCCCAGCTCGCCGGCCTGCTGCGGTCCGGTGACGCCATCGTGCTCACCGGCGAGCTGGGCGCCGGCAAGACCACCCTGGTCCAGGGCATCGCAGCCGGGCTCGGCGCCGAAGAGCACGTCGCCTCGCCGACGTTCACGCTGGTCCGCGAGTACGTCACCGGGCGCCTGCCGGTGGCCCACGTGGACGTCTATCGCCTGGAGCGGATGCAGGACGTCGTGGACCTCGGCCTCGATGAGGTGACCGCCGGCGACGGCGTTCTCATCGTCGAATGGGGAGACGCCGTGGAGCAGATCCTGCCGGCGGACCGGATCACCGTGGAGATGGCGGCCGCGGACCCTTCGGGTGGGCGCGACGACCGCCGGATGGTCGTGACGGGTAAAGGGTCGTGGGCGGAGCGATGGGAGGACCTCGCCAAGGCCATGGCAACCTGGGAGGCGTCCGGGTGATCGTGCTCGGCATCGACACGTCCACGCCGCAGTCGTCGGTGGCCATAGGCACCGAGCGTGGCATCCTTGGGCGCATCCAGGTGGCGGGGAAGGCCCGCCAGGAGTCCGTCACCCCGGCGCTCGAACGCCTCCTCGACTGGACCGGAACCGAGATGGATCAGGTGGGAGGGGTCGCGGTGGGGATCGGCCCGGGTCTGTTCACCGGGCTCCGCGTCGGCGTCGAGACCGCCAAAACCCTGGCACAGGTGGCGAAGGCCCCGATCGTGGGCATCGCGAGCCTGGACGTGCTGGCCTACGCGGTGCGGTTCACCCACCGGATGATCGCGGCCGTGATCGACGGCCGGCGCGGCGAGGTCTTCAGTGCGCTCTACCGCACGGTTCCAGGCGGCGTCGTGCGCGAGACCGAGTACGCGGTCCATACGCCCGAGCACCTGGCCGCCGAGCTGCTCGCCCGCAAAGGGGATGTGCTGGCCGTCGGAGACGGTGCCATCCTGTACCGGGACGTGCTCGGGCAGGTGGGCAGCCGGGTCGAGTTCGCCTCGTCCGCCGTGGCCCAACCGGACGCCGCCGCGCTGGTCGAGCTGGCGGTCCCCCGGTTCCTGCGAGAAGAACATGACAGGCTGTTCGACGTGGTGCCGATGTACCTGAGGAAGTCAGATGCTGAGATCGCGTGGGATAAGCGAACCAGGGGCGCATAAGCTCGAGATCACCCGCATGCGCCGTCGCCACCTGCGCGACGTCATGGTGATCGAGCGCCAGGCCTACGCCCGTCCGTGGAGCCCCAATCTCTTCGTGGCGGAGATCAGCGAGCCGTCCAACCGCAACTACATCGTCGCGAAACTCGATAGGGAAGTGGTGGGGTACGCCGGCCTGATCTGCTACGGCGACGAGGCTCACATCACGAACATCGCGGTAGACCCCATGCATCAGGGCCACGGCATCGCGCACCGCTTGATCCACGAGCAGATAGGGGCAGCCATCTCGATGGGAGCAGCCGCCGTGTCGCTGGAGGTTCGGGTCACGAACTGGCGCGCTCAACGCCTGTACGCGAGGTTCGGCTTCAAGCCGGTCGGGATCCGCCGCAACTACTACGCGGAGCTTCGCGAAGACGCTCTCATCATGTGGACCGATGACATCCGGACGCCCGAGTTCCGGGAGCGGCTGGCGGCGGTAGCTATGACACTTCCGAAGGGCATCCGCCCCGAGTGATAACCCTCGGCATCGAGACTTCGTGCGACGAGACCGCGGTGGCGGTCGTTGAGGACGGCTTCACGGTTCGCTCCAACCTCATCGCGGCGCAGGTCCACCTGCATGAGCGGTTCGGGGGCGTGGTTCCCGAGGTGGCGGCGCGTGCTCACGTCGAAGCGCTCAACCCGCTGCTCGACGAGGCGCTCCGCGAGGCTGGGGTCGGGTTCCAGGACTTGGATGGCGTGGCGGTGACGATCGGGCCAGGCCTGGTGGGCGCCCTGCTGGTGGGGATGGCTGCCGCCAAGGGCCTGTCGCTCGCCGCCGGCCTGCCGCTGGTGGGCGTGAACCACCTCGAGGGTCACTACTGGGCGAACTTCCTGGAGCACGGCCCACCCGAGCCGCCCTACGTGGCGCTGATCGTCAGCGGCGGGCACACGATGCTCGCTCACGTCCCCGAGATGCACCGGCACGAGGTACTCGGTCAGACGCTGGACGATGCGGCGGGAGAGGCTTTCGACAAGGTGGCGCGGCTGATGGGTCTCGGATTCCCGGGAGGGCCGGCGATCGACGCGATGGCATCAGATGGCGATCCGCACGCGATCGCCTTCCCGAGAGCCATGGAGGGCTCGGGCGATCTGGACTTCTCGCTGAGCGGACTGAAGACCGCCG
Organism: uncultured Actinomycetes bacterium; assembly: GCA_964535065.1. Taxonomy (GTDB): domain Bacteria; phylum Actinomycetota; class UBA4738; order UBA4738; family HRBIN12; genus AC-51. The sequence continues at coordinate 8,460 of CAZHRY010000040.1, read as the reverse complement.
TTCTCCGTTACGTGAAGGCCGAGCAGGCTGCCGGCCGCGACATCCATCTCCCCGACCTGGCCGCCAGCTTCCAGGAGGCCATCGTGGACGTTCAGGTCTCGAAGACGGTGGCGGCAGCCGAACAGATGGGCGTCCCGACGGTGCTGCTGGGAGGCGGCGTCGTCGCGAACACGCGCCTGCGCGATCGCCTCCGCGAGGCCGGCGAGGCGGCCGGCCTCCGGGTGCTGTATCCGTCTCTGCCGCTCTGCACCGACAACGCAGCGATGATCGCGTGCCTGGGCGCGGCCAAACTCGCTAGGGGAGAACGCACGTCGCTGGACATCGGCGCCGACCCGAACCTAAGGTTGGCGTCGTGACGACAGTCCTGGTGACCGGGGGCGCCGGGTTCATCGGCTCGAACCTGGCCGATCGACTCCTGGCCGAGAACTACCGCGTGATAGCGGTGGACGACCTGTCCACCGGCCGCATCGCCAACCTCGCCGAGGCTCGTGGCTACGGGAAGGCGTACACGTTCTTCAACATGGATATCCGCGCCGACGGCCTGGTGTCGCTCTTCGAAAGGCACAAGCCCGAGGTCGTCTTCCACCTCGCGGCGCAGGCGGGCGTTCGTCCCTCGGTCGAGGACCCCTACGCCGACGCGAGCATCAACATCATGGGCACGCTGAACGTCCTCACGTGCGCCGCCAAGGTCGGGGCGCGCAAGGTTGTGTACGCCGCGAGCGGGGGCACGATCTACGGGGAGCCGAAGCGCGTGCCCGCCAAGGAGTCCGCCGCGCAGGGTTCCTTCCCGCTGAGTCCCTACGGGATATCGAAGAAGGTGGTCGTGGACTACCTGAAGTTCTTCCAGCGGTACCGGGGCTTGGACTTCACGGCGTGCGCGCTGGCGAACGTGTACGGGCCGCGGCAGGATCCTTACGGCGAGGCCGGCGTCATCGCGATCTTCGCCTCGAAGATGCTTGCCGGCCGGGCGCCGACGATCTTCGGCGACGGCAACCAGACGCGGGACTTCGTCTTCATCGACGACGTGGTTCACGGCTTCGTCCAGGCGATGGACCGGGGCTCGGGGAAGCTCGTGAACATCGGGACCGGGCTGGAGACCAGCGTCAACGGCCTGTACAAGCTCCTGGCTGACATCACGGGCTTCGAGGGCGAGCCCGATCACGGTCCGCTTCCGCAGGGGGAACTGAGGCGGATCGCGCTCGACATCTCGGCGGCAGCCTCCGCGCTGGCCTGGAAGCCGTGGACGCACCTGGAGGACGGGCTGGCCGAGACGGTCGCCTATCTGAAGGGGATCTGAGGCGGGCGGGTCGTGCCCGCTTGGGTGGCGGCCGCGAGGGACTGCGAGGCCTACGGCTCGGGCTGGCTCGGTCAGCCCGCCAACACGGTCTCGAGCCTCGCTTTCGTGGTGCTGGCGGCGTGGTTCGCGTGGCGTTGGGTCGGCACGGGGGAGAGCCGGCTGGGGCCGTTCGCAATGGCGTCGCTCGCGATCGGCGTGGGAAGCGTCGCGTTCCACGGTCCGCATCCGCCGTGGGGTCAGTGGGCGCACGACGCGTCGATCGGTTGGGCTCTGGTCCTGGCCGTGTCGTTCGACATGGGGGGCGATCGGCGTGTGGGGTGGCGCTCGGCGCCGATCGCCTGGCTTGCCGGCTCGACGCTGGTCGGGATCGCCTTCTGGTTCTGGCCCGACTCCCAGCGAGCGGTGTTCGCCGTGCTGGGGTTGGCGTTCGGCCTGCTGGAGCTGGCCGCAGTGCGCAGGCATGCCCGTCCTCGGCCGGGGGACCCAGGGTTCTGGACGTGGGTCTTCGCGCTCGGGGTATCCGCGGTGGGGGCAGCCGCATTCTTCCTTGGCAGGACCGCGTGGGCGTGCGAGCCGGGGAGCGTGCTGCAGGCGCACGCGGTGTGGCACCTGTGCCTGGCAGGGGCGGCAGCGGCGTGGGTGACGGTCGCTGTCGAGGGAGTCTCGGCGAGATCCTCGGGCGACCGGCTGTCGAGGAGACTTCGGGGTTGACGAGTCGAACATATGTTCGATATACTTGCTTGGAACTGAACGGACTCCTCCCGGAAAGGCTGCGGTTCTTGGATCTTTCGTCTCTGAGCGATGACGCGCTGTTCACGGAAGCTGGCGAGCGGTGGCGGCGGTTGGGTGCTGCGCAGGCGAGCCTTCTCGAAGTGCTGAGCGAAGTGGATGCGCGGGGCATCTGGGAGTTGGACGGTGCGGAGTACATGGAGCAGTGGATGGGCTACACGTTCGGCCTTTCGCTCTACCGCTCCGGGCGGTGGCTGGATGCGGCTGAGAAGCTGGCCGGGCTGCCACGCCTTCGCCAGGCTCTTGAGGATGGCGAACTCTCGATCTTCAAGGTTGAGGAGCTTGCCCGTTTCGTGACGGCCGAAGAGGAGGATGCTCTGGTGCGATGGGTGAGCGGTGTGCCGTGCGGCGCCATCAAGGAAGAGGCCGACCGCCGCAGCAAGGCGCAAGAGGTCTCGGCTTCGTCCGACGAGGACGCCCGCTATCTGCGTTGGCGCAGGAGCGACGACGGGGGATCCCTCGAGATGCACGCGCAGCTGCCGGCGGTCGAAGGCGAGATCGTGAGGATGGCGATCGACGACATCGCCGACCGGCTCCCGGGACTCACCGGTGGCCGCAATCCGATGGTCACCTACACCTCTCGCGACGAGTTACGAGCGGACGCCTTGGTGGCTCTTGCGTCGGCTGCGGCTGGCAGCCGAACCGGGCGCGCTCCGCGCCTGCTGATACACGCTCCGCTCGCCACGATGATCGATCTCGCCGCGGGGCAGGGCGCGACGGGCGCCGCCTGGACCGAGAGCGGTTCGCTGGTGCATCCCGACGCGTTGGCGAGACTCCTGTGCGGCTCCGACCTGACGACCATCATCGAGGATGCTGCCGGCGCGCCGATCGCCGAGGTCCGCGGGCCGAGGGCGCCATCCCCCAAGATGGTCCGTCAGCTCCGGTACCGCGACAGGCGTTGCGTGTTCCCCAACTGCTCTCACTCCCGGTACACGGACGCCCACCACATCAAGTGGTGGTCGCAGGGTGGGAAGACGGAGCTGGGCAACCTGGTTCTCTTGTGCGATCTGCACCACAAGCTGGTGCACGAACACGGCTGGTCGCTCGAGCGCGATGCCGCAAGCGGCGAGGTCAAGTGGTTCCGGCCGGATGGAACGGGCTACAGGGCGGGCCCCCGAGCGGGCCCACGAGCGGCATGAGTCACGAACGCCATCCGACGGCTCGAAGTTCCAGGTCGATCCCGCTTTCCGGCAGTCAGCGCTGCCTTCTAGGAGTCAGCGCTGCTCTCCGGCAGGTAGCCTGGGCCGCCGTATGCCGACGCTCGCCGTGCCCGCAGCCGAGGTGATCCTCGAGCCTGAAGACTTGGACCCCTCTCAGATCGTGTCGGGCGACCCCCGAACGTCGGGAGCGATCCTCTCGAGATCCGACGACGGGCGGATCCTGCGTGGTGTGTGGGAGTGCACCCCCGGGGTAGTGACCGACGTCGAGCAGGACGAACTGTTCGTGATCCTGGAGGGACGTGCCACGGTCGAGGTGGAAGGGGGATCGGCCCTAGAGTTGAGGCCCGGCGTTGTCGGCGTGCTCGAGCGCGGCGCGCGGACCCGCTGGACCGTTCATGAGACCCTCCGCAAGGTCTTCCAGATCACCCTGGGGGACTGACCGCACCTATGGCCGCCAGTCAAGTGACTCGTTCCTGGTCCGACGCGGAGCGGAAGGTCTTCTGGCTCGATCGCGCGGACGCTCCCGATGAGCTGCCTCCGCTGTCCGGTTCGGAGCAGGCCGACCTTGCGATCGTGGGCGGAGGGTTCACGGGGCTCTGGGCAGCAGTGCAGGCCAAGGAGGAGAACCCGGGACGCGACGTGCTGCTCCTTGAGAAGGACACCATCGCGTTCGGTGCCAGCGGGCGTAACGGTGGGTTCTGCGATGCGTCGTTGACCCATAGCCTTTCGAACGGGGTCGAGCGCTTCCCTGGAGAGATCGAGGAGATCGAGCGTCAGGCCGTCGAGAGCTTCGACGGCTTGCGTCGGACGGTCCAGCAGCACGGGATCGAGTGCGACTGGACCGAGAGCGGCACGCTGATCGTCGCCCGCGAACCGCACGAGCTGGACTGGGTGGGTCAAGCCGTCAAGTTGCTGCGCCGGTTCGGACACGAAGCCGAAGAGCTGGACCAGGACGCGACCCGTGCGCTGGTCAACTCGCCCACCTACATCGGCTCGTTCTGGAAGCGGTCGGCCAACTCACTGGTGGATCCCGCGCGCCTGGCTTGGGGCCTGAAGCGGGTCGCGCTCGAGATGGGTGTCCGCATCCACGAAAGGACCCCAGTCACCGCCATGGCGACCGACGGCGCGGGCGTCAGCCTGACCGTGCGCGGTGGCACGGTGAACGCGGCGAGGGTGGTGCTGGCCACGAACGCCTTCCCGCCTTTGGCCCGCCAGATCCGCCGGTACGTCGTGCCCGTCTACGACTACGTGCTCGTGACCGAACCGCTCAGCCGGTCGCAGTGGGACTCGGTCGGATGGCAGGGACGGCAGGGGATCGGCGACATGCCGAACCAGTTCCACTACTACAGGGTTACCGAGGACGGGCGGATCCTCTGGGGCGGCTACGACGCCATCTATCACTTCGCCAACGGGGTGGCTCCCAGGTTCGAGGAACGGCCCGAGACGTTCGACCTGCTCGCGAGGCACTTCTTCCAGACGTTCCCGCAGCTGGAGGGGTTGAGGTTCTCGCACAGGTGGGCGGGGGCGATCGACACGTGCAGCCGCTTCAGCGTCTTCTTCGGGACCGCCCTTAACGGCCGGGTGGCCTACGCGGCGGGCTATACGGGCCTCGGCGTAGGAGCCACGCGCTTCGGCGCGCGGGTCGCACTGGATCTTGTAGACGGGCTCGACACGCCGCGGACCAGGCTCGAGATCGTCAGGAAGAAGCCACTGCCGTTCCCGCCCGAGCCGCTCCGGTACGCGGGGATCCAACTAACGCGCAGGGCGTTGGACCGAGCCGACCGGCGCCAGGGCAAGCGCGGCCCGTGGCTGAAGCTGCTGGACGCGGTGGGTCTGGGCTTCGATTCCTGAGCTTCAGGGGGTCGGAGGTTCGCCGCCAGGCCCGAAAGGAACGTACGTCACGATCAGGGTCGCCTCATCGTAGGTGATACCACTGCCCGGGTCGGCTCTGAAGCTCACCTTGTGCCTGCCTGCGCCCACCGCCCACGCTGCCTCGGTGCTGCAGTTCTCCTCCACATCACCGGCCTCGAGCGCGATGGCTCGCGCGCTGGAGGCGATCTCGAAACCATCGACGGCGACGAAGCAGCGGTGACCCGTGTCGGTCCCGCCCACGACGTCGGAGCCGGCGCGGATGACCAGGTAGCCGGGCGCGGGGGCCTGTATCGAGGTGGTGACCACGTTGTGGGTGCTCCCGTCGCCGAGCAGCGCGTCGTCCACGGTCTGGGCGTATGCAACCCGGGCCAGCTCGTCGGCGTGATAGCCATCGACCTTGTGCGCGTTGGCGACGATCGCAACCGCCCCGCCCGCTCCGAACAGCAGCGAAGTGACCGCGGACACCGCGATCGTGGCGGCATGCCTGCGAAGTGGTTCTCCCATCGGACTCCCCCCTCCGGTTTCAGCGAAGCCTACGCCAGTCGTTCCGCGAGCGCATCTCGGATGACGAGGCTCGATCCGTGTTCACATCCGGGTGTATCTGCGGCTCTGTAGGGGAGGAAGGGCGGTTGGTGGACGAGGAGCCGGACTTCGATGAGCTCTACCGTGGCATGGGAGCCCGCCTCTGGCGGGCCGTCTTCGCCTACACCGGAGGTCGAAGGGAGCTGACCGACGACGTGGTCGCCGAGGCCTTCGTGCGAACGCTGGAACGGACGCGCGATGTCCGGGCAGGAGCCGTCAGGGCTCCGGAGGCCTACCTGTACCGGGTGGCCTTCCGGCTCGCGGCGCGCGAGTTGCGACGGGCTCCGACCGTGGCCGAGGTTCCCGAGCGCGCGGTCGCGCACGAGGCCGATGGTCTTGGAGAAGTCATGGCGGCCTTCCGGCACTTGTCACCTGGCCAGCGCGCCGCGGTCTTCCTGCGTTACCAGGCCGACCTGCCTACGGACGAGGTCGCGAGGCTGATGGGCACCTCTTCCGCGGTCGTGCGCGTCCACCTGATGAGGGGCAGGCGCAGGCTGGCCAAGATCCTGGGAGACGGAGATGCCTGAGAAGTGGCGTGAAGCGCTGAAGGTGCTGGGCGAAGTGGGGCCCGACGAGAGGGACCTGAGGCGAAGGGTCTCGGGCGGGCCCCGGCTGAAGCCGGGAGGTGAGCCGGGGAGCGGGAAGAGGGCTGGGGCGGCGGGCCGGGCGGGGTCGACGGCCGCCCCCCCCATAGCCGGGGTCTGGTTCGCGGTGACGGGCCCGCCCCCCCCCACGACGGCCACCCCGACCCCAA
>CAZHRY010000040.1:0-1996 GCA_964535065.1 uncultured Actinomycetes bacterium | reverse complement strand
GACTAAGCGCACTGGAGCACTGGTAAGTGAACTTAAGTCCAGGCAACCGCGCCGGACATTGGGGGTGTTGGCGGGAGCCCAAACTTCTGCGGCGGGCGCGGGGGCGGGGGCCGGGGGGGGGGGGGGGGGCCCGCCCAACCCGCGCCGCCCCCCGCCTCCTTCGCCTTCGTCTGGTACGCGTTCCGGGACCGTCCCGCCGACACGACGGCTACCCAGACCGCATCCGCGGTCGGAGCCATCGATCCCGCCGAGGTGTGCGACGTGCCCAAGTACGACCCCGATGTCGCGCTGCTGTACGGGAACGAGCCCGGCGTCGAGTACCCGCTCGCGGTCCTGGAGGGACCCGGGGAGTCCGCGGACCAGATCCAGGGTCCGGCAACGGACGCGCTTCGGGGGTACATCGCCTCGCCCGCCGCGCGGTATGCCCCCCTCGAAGGTTGGCGCGCGATCTCGGAGACCGACGACGCCGTGACATTCGCCGCTCCTCACAGCGCTGACGTGCTCCCGAACTGGTGGATCGCCGGGTTCGAGCTTCGTGATGACTCCTGGAAGCTCGTGCAAGAGGAGATCGTCGAGCAGCGCGAGACGCCGGCCCAACGCGGCCACGGCCTGAGCCTGGAGTGGGCCGGGGAGCTGGTCCTGAAGGACGGTGCGTGGAACTCAACCCTCGAGCTCTTGAACCAAAGGGACTCGAACTGGACCGATTCGAACGATGCCTACTGGGGGGAGCACTGGGGGCTGATCCACGTGTTCGATCCGGAGACTGGGCGAGAGATCGGGCAGGCGATCGAAGATGGCGGGTTCGGGGACCGCGACTACACCATCACCCCGGGCGAAAGCCGGTCGCTTCCCGTCACCCTCGGAGGTACCGGAACGTCGTTGCCAGCGGGCTCCTACGACGTCGTGGCGTGCGCTCCCTGGCTCGGTCTCGCCTCACCCGTTGGCACTCTTCACGTCGTCGACGGTCCAGCCGCCGTGCCCGGCGTGAGTGTTCTCACCTACCCATCCTCGGGTTCCGGCATGCAGGCCCTGGGCGGAGGGATGCTGACCGTCCACAACGGGTGCCTCGCCACGGGCCATGGCCAGGGCGACGCGACGTACATCGTGTGGCCCCAGGGCTACGCGCTCGTCGACCGGGGGGATCGGGAGGTTCTGATCGATCCCATCGGGAACGAGATCGCCGAGCTGGGCGATGAGGTGCGGTTGGGCGGCGGCTTCGTGTACCTCGATCACTTGCAGGACGCCGTGATAGGCGGCATCCCCGACGAGTGCCGCACCGGCGGCGAGGGCTACTTCCTCACCAGCGGGCCCGCCGACGTCGACGGCTAGCGCCCGTCGCAGGTTTTCGCATGTCGTAAGGACCTCGTTCGCGAGGCGTCACCGGCTGCTCCCTAGCTTCGTTCCAGCGTCCGGCAAAGGGCCGGGCCGAAGGAGGGAGCAGAGATGAAGAAGCTCATCATGGTGGCGGCGATCGCTGCGATCGCCCTGCTGCCCGGCGTTGCGCAGGCCGGTGTCACCGGGCCGGCGTTCTATGTGAACGGGACCGCTTACAGGACGGTGGGAACGCCGACCGATCTGTCGGGGACCGGCGCTCCCGTCGGTTCGTTCGACCACATCTACGCCTTCGGCGGCTACCAGATGAACGTCGCGACCGCCGCCCCCGGCGACGCCGGTTACAACGGCGGGCGCTGGCTGGTGCACGCGCTCGGGTTCAACACCAACTACGCGACCACGCTGGCCGCACACGACTATGACGGCAGCGGGGCCATAGACACGAACGCCGAGCTCTACGCGGCGCTTGCGGACGGGGGAGCGGGTGGCGCCCACGATCTCGGTGTCGTGAAGTGGTTCGTCTGCCCGGTGATCAAGCTCACGGGAAGCTGAGTCATCTGAAGGACACCGACCGGGGGGGGGGCCGCGGTTAAACCCGGCCCCCCCCCAAACCACGACAGGGGAGGGAATCAACGGGCGGGGCAAACCCCCGGGGGGGGGGGGG
>CAZHRY010000039.1:8905-20732 GCA_964535065.1 uncultured Actinomycetes bacterium | reverse complement strand
CGGCTACCAGCCCGAGATCGCCTACTTCGAATGCCTGCACGAGCTGAAGCTGATCATCGACCTGATCTACGAGGGCGGCTTGTCCTGGATGCGCTACAGCGTGTCCGACACGGCCGAGTGGGGCGACTACCAGAGCGGGCCACGTGTGATCGATGCCGGTGTGCGCGAACGCATGCGCAAGGTTCTTGGCGAGATCCAGGACCGCTCGTTCGCCACCAGATGGATCGCCGAGGCCGACGCGGGGTTCCCGGAGTTCCTCGCACTCAGGCGCGAGGAGCAGTCCTCGCAGCTCGAGCAGGTGGGTAAGGAGCTGCGGGCCATGATGCCGTGGCTGGAGAGCGAGAAGAAGGTGCCGTCATGACGGCCGGCTCGGACCCCGACGTAGTAAGGATCTTCGACACCACCCTGCGCGATGGGGAACAGGCTCCCGGCATCGCGCTCACCAAGACCGAGAAGGTCGAGATCGCCGAACAGCTCGCGCGACTCGGCGTGGACATCCTGGAAGCGGGATTCCCCATCTCTTCACAGGGGGAGTTCGAGGCGGTCAGGGAGATCGCCGACAGCGTCAAGGGTCCGGTGATCGCCGCTCTGGCACGTACGGCCGTCGGCGACATAGAAAGGGCCGCCGAAGCGCTGAAGGGTGCTGAGCGGTGGCGCATCCACACCTTCATCTCGACCAGCGACGTCCAGCGTGAGTCGATGCTGAAGATGAGCCACCAGCAGGTGTTGGACGCCATACGCGAGAACGTGTCGCTCGCGAAGAGCTACACCGAAGACGTGGAGTTCAGTGCTCAGGACGCGACGCGCACCGAGCTGGATTTCCTGCTCGAGACGTTCCGTCTGGCGGTGGAGTGCGGCGCTACGACGATCAACGTGCCCGACACCGTGGGGTACGCCACGCCTTCGGAGTTCGGTGAGCTGATCCGCGTGGTTCGCGATGCCTTGCCGGACGACGTGATCATCTCGACCCACTGCCACAACGACCTCGGCCTTGCGGTGGCCAACGCATTGGCGGGGATCGAGAACGGCGCGCGCCAGATAGAAGTGGCGGTCAACGGCATAGGGGAGCGCGCAGGCAACTGCTCGCTCGAGGAGATCGCGATGATCGTGCGAACGCGAGGCGAGCACCTGGGCGTCAGGCACGGCCTGAACCTCAAGGAGATCACACGCACCTCCAGGCTAGTCTCGATGACGACGGGCTATGGGGTCCAGCCGAACAAGGCCGTCGTCGGCTCCAGCGCGTTCGCGCATGAGAGCGGTATCCACCAGCACGGCGTGCTGGCCAACCGCGCCACGTACGAGATCATGGACCCTGTCGAGATAGGACTCGAGGGCAACCGGATCGTGCTGGGCAAGCACTCCGGCCGACATGCTTTCGTGGACGCCCTTGGCAAGATCGGCATCACCCTGGACGAGGGCCAGCTCAACAGAGCGTTCGCCCGCTTCAAGGACCTGGCCGATCGCAAGGTAAACCTGACCGACCAGGACCTGTCGGCGATCGTCGCCGAGGAGCTCGGGTCGGCCGAGCAGGACGTCTTCCTTCTCGAATCGGTGGTCGTGGGCGGTGGAACGCACCTTCAGCCCAGGGCCACGGTTCACCTCAGGCGCGGTGACGAGACGATCGAGGAATCGGCGATAGGTGATGGCTTGATCGACGCGGCGATGGGGGCGATCGCCCGGGCCGCGGGTGTCGAGGCGCGCTTGGTCAGCTTCCACGTGTCCAGCGTCACCGAGGGCTCGGACGCGCTGGGTGACGTTGTGGTGCAGCTCGATGTCGAGGGTCGGCGCGTCACGGGGCGCGGCGTCGCCACGGATGTCGTCGAGGCGAGCGCCCGCGCTTACCTGGCCGCGATCAATCGAGCCGTTCAGGTCCAGGCCAAAGACCCGGCCGGGTCCAGCGAGGTCACGCCGTGAGCCATTCCATCGGCGTCATCCGTGGCGATGGGACCGGGCCCGAGGTCGTCGGCGAGGGCCTCAAGGTGCTGGAAGCGGTGCGCGAGAAGCACGGGTTCTCCGTGACGCTCGTGGACTTCGACCTGGGAGCGGACCGTTACCTGCGCACCGGAGAGGTCCTTCCCGACGAAGAACTGGGTCGCCTTCGGCAGATGGACGCGATCTTCCTCGGGGCGGTCGGTGACCCGCGCGTCAAGCCCGGGATCTTGGAAAGGGACCTCCTCCTGAAGATCCGGTTCGAGCTCGACCAGTACGTCAACCTGCGCCCGGTGATCAGGTACCCGGGCGTGCAGACGCTCGTGCCGAGCCACTCGGAGGACGACGTCAACTTCGTGGTGGTCCGTGAGAACTCCGAAGGGCTGTATTCGGGAGCAGGCGGTTTCCACAGGAAGGGCACGCAGCATGAGGTGGCCGTACAGGAGTCGGTCAACACGCGTCACGGCGTCGAGCGGATCGTCCGGTACGCGTTCGACCTGGCGATGAAGCCGGGGCGGCGCAAGAAGGTAACGCTCGTGCACAAGACCAACGTGCTGACGTTCGCCGGGGATCTGTACCAGCGAGTGGTGGATGCGGTGGCCTCGGAGTACCCGGACGTCGAGACCGACTACGTCCACGTGGACGCCGCGTGCATCTACTTCCTGGACTGGCCCTCGCGGTTCGACGTGATCGTGACCGACAACATGTTCGGCGACATCATCACGGACCTCGGCGCGATGATCCAGGGAGGCATGGGCATCGCGGCCGGCGGGAACATCTGCCCTCAGGGGGTCTCGATGTTCGAGCCGATAGGGGGCACGGCGCCGAGCGAGACGGGCAAAGGAACGATCAATCCGCTCGCAGCGATAGGAGCGATGGAGATGCTTCTGCGCCAACTCGGTGAAGAAGAGGCCGCACGGGACGTCGATCGTGGTATCCGGCACGCGACCTCGAAGATGAAGTCGATGCGCGCCGGTGAGATGGGGTACACGACGCGGGAGGTCGGTGACCTCGTGGTGGAGGGAGCCTCGGCGTGAGTGACGCGCCCAAGGTCGAGTTGTACGACACGACCCTGAGGGATGGGGCGCAGCGCGCGGACCTGTCGTACACGATCGATGACCGCCTGAGGATCCTGCACAAGCTCGACCAGGTCGGCTTCCCCTATGTCGAGGGGGGCTGGCCCGGCGCCAACCCTCGCGACACGGAGTTCTTCAAGCTCGCGGCCAAGGAGACCCTGCGGCATGCGCAACTGACCGCGTTCGGTATGACGCGCAAGGCGGGAGAGCGGGCCGAGGAGTCCCAGGCGCTGCGCGACCTGCTCGAGGCCGGGACGGAGGTCGTGTGCCTGGTGGGCAAGGCGTGGGACCTGCACGTGACCGAGGCCCTGCGTACGACGCTGGAGGAAGGCGTGGCGATGGTGCGCGAGTCTGTCGCCTTCCTGCGCGCTGAAGGGCGGCGGGTGTTCTTCGATGCCGAGCATTTCTTCGACGGGTACAGGGCGGATCCGGCCTTCGCGATGCAGGTGCTCTCAGCCGCCGAGGAGGCGGGCGCGGAGCGGCTGGTCCTTTGCGACACCAACGGTGGGATGCTCCCGTTCGACGTGGCTCGCATCGTCAGGGAGGTCGGTGGCCATACGTCTGCGCTGCTCGGTATCCACGTCCACAACGACGCTGGGTGCGCGGTGGCCAACTCCCTTGTGGCCGTGGATGCCGGCGTCTTCCAGGTGCAGGGAACGGTCAACGGCTACGGCGAACGCACGGGCAACGCCGACCTGATCCCGATTGCGGCGGATCTCGTCCTGAAGATGGGTGTCGAGGACGCTTTGCCGGGCGGCGCCGTGGAGCATCTGACCGAGTTGGCGCACTACGTAGCCGAGGTCGCCAACGTGGCGCCCGATTCGCATCAGCCGTACGCGGGCCGACACGCCTTCACCCACAAGGCCGGACTGCATACGAGCGGGGTGGCCCGCATCACGATGGCCTACGAGCACATCCCGCCAGAGGCCGTCGGGAATCGCCGCGGCGTCGTGGCCTCCGACTACGGCGGGGGGGCAACGATCCGCATGAAGGCGCAAGAGTTCGGGCTTGATCTGCCGGACGAGTCGATCCCGGTGGCCGTGCAGCAGATCAAGGATCGCGAGGCAGACGGCTACGCCTTCGACGTCGCTGAAGCGTCGTTGGAGCTGTTGCTGAGGCGCGCCTCCGGATGGTCCCAGCCGTTCTTCACGATAGAGAGCTACCGCGTGCACGTGGAGGAGCGCGTCGGGGACGAAGAAGGGCCCCTGGCCGAAGCCACCGTGAAGGTGCACACGATGGGGACCAGGCACATCGAGTCGGCCGAGGGTCACGGTCCGGTCGGTGCCCTGGACAACGCGCTCCGCAAGGCTCTGGCGAACGACTACCCCGAGCTGGAGCACATGTCGCTCGAGGACTATCGCGTCCGGGTTCTGGATGAGAGCGTCGGGACCGGCGCGGTGGTGCGGGTCTTGATCGACACGTCCAACGGGGAACACGAGTGGACGACGGTCGGGGTCAGCGAGAATATCCTGGAGGCTTCCTGGGAGGCGCTGGTTGACGCCTACACGTACGGCTTGCTCCACCCACGGGAGTCGGTCGACTAGGTCTCCGGCGTCGGGTCGGTCGCGGACCTGGCGACAACTTTGACGATCTGGTTCTCGATCTTCTTCGCGTAGTGTTGGCTGTAGCCGCTCGACATGATCGAGAACTCCGCCCACTCCCCGGATCTCTGCAGCCGGACCCAGCCTGATAGGGCGGACACGCTGTCGAGGGTCCCTGTCTTGGCGCGGACATCGACCGTGAGAAGCCGCTCCTTCAGGGTGCCCTCGCCGGGGCGCGGCAGCGTGCCTCTGAACAAGTCAGCCCACGACTGCCTGTTCACGTACCAGAGGAGCTTCAGGGTTCCTGCCGCGTACGCGCGGTTCGAATAGGAGAGCCCCGAGCTGTCGTAGCAGGTCAGGTCCACGTGGTGAGCGGCCGCGAAGTCCTCTATCGCGGCCGCCCCGTTAGCGATCGTTCCCTTGCCGTATGCGCGCGCACCCAGATACTTGCCCAGGACTTCCGCCCAGAAGTTGTGCGACTTGACGTTCATACGGCGCATGATCCAGCGCAGAGGCGCCGAGCGCGTTTCGGCTAGCGTTTGCATCCCTGCGGGCGGTCTGCCCGCACCGGCGGCCCCCTTGACAGGGACACCCAGGAGCTCGAGCCGGTTCACGAACGCGATCGCGGCGCGTCGCTCGGGGTCGCTGACGTGGTGCCCGGCGGAGTCCTCGTTGTGGTTGTAGGTGAGAGCCGTCGGGAAAGCCACGTAGTAGGTGGGGAAGTAGCTCTTCCATCCGGTCGCCCACCAGTCCCGGGCGAAGGGGCCGAGTGAGCCCATCACATCGCCCCTAACCCTCGACACGCCCGCCTCGATCAGCGCCCTAGCGAGTATCTTCAGGTCTCCCGCGTCGGTCTCGGGATCGCCGTGTCCGACCAGCCAGAGGTCGCCCCGCAAGACGCCCTCGTCGGTCACCTTCGCGGCCGACATCGCGGAGAGCCGGATCCGCTGCTCTGGGTCGAACCGATCGAAGAGAGCCATCGACAGCAGTAGCTTTTCGTTGGAGGCGGGCGGCCGTCGAACGTAGGGGAGGTTCGTGTACCAGGTCTCCCCGTCGTTCCCGATCGCGATCGAAACGGGCAGGTCTCCCGCGATCTCGTCCACCTGCTGGATCCACTCGGGGGTTGCGCGAGGAGTCTCCGCGGCGCCCGCCTCAGCTGGGAGAACGGCGATGATGACCAGCGCCGCCATGACAGTGGAAACGAGCCGGATGCGGGTCATCGGTCCCCAAGGGTACCGGAGCTTCCAGGCGGTGCGAGGAGGTGAGTGTCGGGGCGGCTCTGGGCTTTCAGCGCCGCAAACCGTTTGCCGCAGGTTCATCCGTCGAAAGTCGGAAGTTGGCCGCGCGGGGGTTCACGAACTAGTTCTTCTTCGCTACCCTCACAGCCTCCGGGGAAAGATTGAACGGCGCTAAGGGGGAATGGATGCGGATGAAGCCTAGGTTCGCGGGCTCGCGCTGGCGGGTGTTAGGGGCAGCGGTGGGCCTGTCGGCTTCGGCGCTGGTCATGATCCCCGGCGGCAGCGGCGTCCACGCAACAGCCCCGCGGGGTCCCATCATCAAGACCTACTCCCCGAGCACCGGCGTTCAGCTCAAGACGATCCGCTATCCGGGCGTTCCCAACGAGGTCCGGATCCTCCGGATCGACCCGACCAAGGGGCCAAGGGTCGATATCGCAACACCCGGCCCGGACTTCCCGATGTACGGGAAGACGAGCGACATGTCTGCAGCCCAGACCGGCACCGTGGCGGGCGTCAACGGTGATTTCGGCCGGCAGAACCCGAACGGCATGCCGGCACACGCCACGATGATCGATGGCGAGCTGTGGACGAGCGGGGCGGTGTCGGGTGCCTCGTTCGGATGGACTAACGACGGCCTTCGCGCCTTCGTCGGCGTTCCGAAGATCCGGATCGCGCTTCAGGCTCAGGGTGGGCAGGACCTGCTCTACGTGCCGGACTGGAACGTCGGCAAGCCTCGGGGGTCCTCGATAGCCGGCTACACGCGCCGGGGTGGCACGGCGGTGACACCTCCGGGCGTCTCGAGCCCAACCGCGACTGATCCCAAGTGGTGTGCCGTTCGCCTTACACCCGAGGCAGGCTACGACCTGAAGTGGTCCAACTCCAGGAAGGAGGCAATCACACGCCGCTACGTCGTGAGCGCCCAGCCGGAACCCTGCTCCAGGAAGCCGCTGTCGCTGAACCTGGGCGCCAACATCGACAACGTCGTGCTGGCTGCGAAGGCCGGGACTGATGCCGCGGCGAAGATCCTGGCCCGCACCGTGGGCGAGCAGGTGAAGCTCAGGTGGGAGGCCGACAAGTGGCCCGGAGTGACCGACATCATGGGCGGGTCGCAGAGGCTGCTCGAGAACGGTGTGAACGTGGCGCCCGACTGGTACCAGGGAGCGGACAACATCCTCTGGTACAACCCGCGCACGGCAGTTGGCATCATCCCGGGGTGCAAGGACAAGGATCCAGCCACCCAGTGCTTCATCTACATCGTGACGATCGACGGACGGCAGGTGTCCAGCAGCTGGTTCAACTCGTCCAACTGGTCGAAGGGGGTCAAGCTTCCCGGACTGGCTGACGAGATGATGAAGCTGGGGGTCACGGACGCGGTCAACCTGGACGGTGGCGGCTCGACCACGATGTGGCTACGGAAGAAGAACTCGAACTACTGCCAGGTCTCCACGTCCACGGGGTGCCTCGTGAACCGGCCGTCCTACAGGCCGAACGGGACGTATGCCGAGCGCGTCATCATCGAGGCGCTGACGGTGCTCAGCGGATCGGACACCGGCACTCCGGCAGGACTGCGCTAGCGGGAGGGCGGCGCCATGCGCCTCGTTCTGCGTCCAGGCAGCTTGGCCGTCAGCCTCCGGCATCCCGTTCGCATCGCGGTAGCGCTGGCGCTGCTCACGGCCACCGCGGCCGGAGGGATGGGCGCGGACGCGGCAGAGGTCTCTGATATCGCGGGCGTGAGTGGCGAGGTCGCCAGCTGGGTCATCCCGGCGGTTCCACGGGCGATGCGCCAGGCGAGCGGCGAGGCGCGGCCCGCACGTGAAGCGATCATCGTTGCGGCCGGAGACATCGCGTGTGACCCCTCCAACCCCCTGTTCAACGGTGGCGCGGGGACCAGCGAGTGGTGCCGCGCGGCAGACACGGAGCGATCGATCCGCAGGCTCGATCCCGATGCTGTGCTGGTGCTCGGGGACGCACAGTACGACGTGGGCAGGTACGCGGCGTTCCAGCGTTCCTACGATCTCAGCTGGGGCCGTCAGATCTGGCGGACGTTCCCGGTGGTTGGGAACCACGAGTACCACGTCAGCTCCACGGCGCGCGGCTATTTCGACTACTTCGGGCGACGAGCTGGCCATAGAGGAGAGGGCTGGTACTCGTTCGACATCGGGCGCTGGCACTTGGTGGCGTTGAATTCGAACTGCACGATGGTGGGATGTGCACGCGGGAGCGCCCAGTACCGGTGGCTGCGACGAGACCTACAGCGGAGCCGATCCGCCTGCTCGCTGGCGTACATGCACCACCCGCTCGCGAGCTCGGGACCGCACGGGGACGAGGACTCCGGCATGGCTCCCCTGTGGAGACTCCTGTACCGCGACGGACTCGACGTGGCTTTGGCTTCGCACGACCACACCTACGAGAGGTTCGCTCCTTTGCGGCCGAACGGCGTCCGGGATCTCAAGGCGGGCATCCGTTCGTTCGTCGTGGGCACCGGCGGCGCTCAGCACTATTGGATCGAGCAGGTCAGGCCGAACAGCCAGGTAAGGAACGCGAACACCTTCGGCTTGCTGCGGATGGAGCTGGGCAGGGGTTCCTTCCGGTGGCGGTTCGTGCCCGCCGCTGGCGGGACGTTCACTGACCGGGGTGTGGGTTCCTGCCACGGAGCGCCCGAGTAGGCACCGGGCCCGCGCAGGCGCTAGGCGACCTCGATCCAGATCTCGCCGACGTGGTCCGTTCGCTCCGACACGACACGCCAGCACCCGGCCTCGGGGAAGGTGATCCTGCTCACCCAGGGCTCGCCCGGGCGATCCCACCCTTCCAGGACGGCAGGACGGCGGCCGGTCGTGGGCTCGATCCGGTTGCCCGGCCCGACGAGGGTCAGCTTCAAGGGACCGTCCCCCGGGACGTGCCACCAGACCTGAAGGCTCACCCTCGAGCGAACGGCGCCCTGCGTCTCGAACATCGCCCACAGCTCGGTGTCACCCTCTTCGGTGATGCCCTGGATCTCCAGCCCCAAGGGTGTTCGCGTTGAGGGCGAGCCGGGGGTGCACCCCGGCGCGCCGATCGGGCCAGGCACCGAGATCACGACCGAAACGCTGGCGAGGGGGTCGGTGCCGGTCGATACGGGATCGGACACACATGCGGACAGCATCGAAACGGCCGCGGCCGCGATAGCGGCCGCGGCGCGCCGAGCACCGAGTCGGGGAACCCTCAAGAACATCTGTGGCACATATCGGCGGGCGCCAGCCCAGGTTGACACGACATATCTACCCTCATGGGCTCCGCCGCACAAGGACCGGAAGGCTCTGGCTGCCCTCCGGGGACCGCTGTGGGACTCGATCCCGGCGTGGCGGGCGGCCGCCGGACGGCTTCCGGCTCCAGCCCGGGCGGTACTAGACTGCCGAAGCCCGCCGCGCCGGCTGCTGCGCAGGATGCAACCAAGGAGGCAAGCGTGAGGACCATCGACAGAGCCCGGCTCAAGGATCTGATGGAGCGTGAACGGCAGCTCTTCCGCGAGCGCCATCCTCGCTCCGGCGAGCTGTTCGAGGAGGGCAAGCGGTCTTTGCTGTTCGGTGTTCCGATGAACTGGATGACCCGCTGGCCGGGCGACTACCCGGTCTTCGTGGATCGCGCCGAAGGCGCCCGCTTCTGGGACGTCGATGGCAACTCCTTCGTGGACTTCTGCCTGGGAGACACGGGCGGCATGGCCGGCCACTCGCCGAAGGTCAGCGTGGATGCGATAGCCGAGCAGGCGGCGAGGGGCATCACCCTGATGCTTCCCACCGAGGATGCGGCTTGGGTGGGTGCGGAGCTCGCTCGGCGATTCGGCGTTCCCTACTGGAACTTCACGCTCACGGCGACCGATGCCAACCGGTTCGCGATCAGGTGGGCCAGGGAGATCACGGGACGTTCGAAGGTCCTGTTCCACAACTGGTGTTACCACGGCTCGGTGGATGAATCGTTCGCCTCGCTGGATCAGGACGGCAACGTGGTGACTCGTGAGGGCAATGTAGGCAAACCCGTCCCTCTGCCCGAGACCACGAGGATCGTCGAGATCAACGACCTGGAAGGGCTGGAACGGGAACTGGCCAACCGCGACGTCGCGGTGTGCGTCTTCGAGCCCGCCCTGACGAACATCGGCATCGTTCTTCCCGAGCCCGGGTATCACGAAGGGGTTCGAGAGCTTTGCACCAAGTACGGCACCCTGCTCCTGATCGACGAGACGCACACCATCAGCGCCGGCCCGGGGGGATGCACCAAGGCGTGGGGACTCGAGCCCGACATCGTAACGATAGGCAAGACCCTCGGCGCCGGTGTGGCGAGCGCTGCCTACGGGATGACGCAGGAGCTGTCCGACCGCGTCTACGAGCACACCGACTGGAAGAACGCCGACGTAGGGGGAGTTGGCGGGACGCTCGCGGGGAACGCGCTCTCGCTGGCTGCGATGCGGGCCACGCTCGGCGAGGTGATGACCGACGAGGCCTTCGAACGGATGATCCAGCTGGGCGAGCGGTTCGAGCAGGGCGTTCAGGAAGTGATCGAGAGCCGGGAGCTACCTTGGCACGTCGTGCGCCTGGGATGCCGTGTGGAGTACCTGTTCCGTCCGGAGCGCGCCCGAACGGGCAGCGAAGCTGCAGCCGGGCAGGATGACGAAGTGGATCCATACATCCACCTCTACCTGCTGAACCGCGGGATACTGATGACCCCGTTCCACAACATGGCTCTGATGTCACCGGCCACGACGGCCGAGGACGTGGACAGGCATACCGAGGTCTACGCGGAGATGGCCGACGAGCTGATAGGTGCCTGAGGAGAACGGCCGTGAGCGGCATTGACGTTCTCTACGTGACCATCGATGCCGTCGACGCTCAGAAGGTTGCGGAGTTCTGGGCGGCGATCTTGGGCGTTGAGATCGACAACGAGTTCGACGACGGCAGGTTCATCTTCCTTGGTAGCAGGGAAGGCGTTCCGGTCGTATGCATCCAGAGGGTGCCCGAACCCAAGCTAGGGAAGACGCGGGTCCACCTGGACCTCGGTGTGGAGGATCTGGACGTCGCCACCGAGAGGGTGATCGAGCTGGGCGGGTCGTGGGACGGCACGGAGCGCACGTTGGAGCCGTTCACGTGGCGGACGGTGGCGGACCCCGAAGGGACCGAGTTCGACATAGCACTGGTCGAGTGAACGGAGGGCTTCAGATGCGTCGAGCGAGCGGGGTGTGGGGCGTGCTTGTGCTCGTGTTGATCCTCGGAGCGGGCGATGCCGCCGCCGCGCTGATCCAGCCGGATCCCGTCCTGACCGGACCTGGCGACCAATACCGGGCTCATTCGAACGCCGCCTACTTCTCCTGGAGCGAGGCTACCGAGACGAACCCCCTGCACACGAACGCCTTCGTCCGCGGGCTGAGCGGCGGCGGGAGGACGAGGGTGAACGAAAGCGGGACCGAGGCTTTCTCCGGCAACTTCGAGCCGGGGACCAACCGGCTCATCTACCAGCAGATCGAAGCAGGCCAGTCGGAGCTGTACTTCTACAACGCCTCGTCAGGATCGCGGAGCAAGGTGGGAGGGGTCAACAGCGGGTGGTGGGAATACTCGCCACAGATCTCCGATGCCTACATCTTCTTCGCTCGTGACCTGAAGGTGAACGGCGTCTGGTACACGGACCTGCTTCTGTATCGCAGGTCGAATGGCGCGACGAGAAGGATCGGGCGCTGGGGGATCGAAAGCACCGACGTGTTCGTCGGCGATGTCGGAGAGAGGTGGGCGAGCTACACGATCTGCACGGCGACGACGTGCAGAGCCTACGTGTACGACGCCGAGGATCGACGAATCCGGAAGATACCTGCGGTCAACGACCTGCCGCAGTACGCACCGGCCCTCGACGAAGCGAACAGGCAGGTGTTCTTCGTTCGTTCGGGGGTGTCGTGCGGCGCCAACGTGAACATCTTCCGTGTTCCGATCGGTGCGCTCGCGACAACTCCCGTGAAGGTCGTGGATATGCCCGATGGCAAGGACGTGGGGTACCGGCTCTCACTGGCCGTGAACCCAGATACCGG
>CAZHRY010000039.1:5634-8895 GCA_964535065.1 uncultured Actinomycetes bacterium | reverse complement strand
CTGTACCTCGAGCGGATCCGGTGTTCGGACTTCGATTTCGACATCTACGCAGCGCGGGGTGTGGCGCCCGCGTGACCTAGGGAGCGTTCCGTTCGCAGAAGTCCCGCATGAAGTCCGCGAGAGCCTGCGCGCCCTGGAGCGGCATCGAGTTGTAGATCGACGCCCGGATGCCGCCGACGCTGCGATGCCCCTTCAGCTCTACCATGCCGTGGGCGGCGGCTTCTGCCACGAAGGTTCCCTCTAGCTCCTGGGTCGGGAGCCGGAAGGTCACGTTCATCAGGGACCTGGATCCTGCTTCGGCGTGACCGCGATAGAAGCTGGGAGCCGCGTCGATCTGCTCGTAGAGGAGGGATGCCTTCTGCTTGTTCAGGTCGTGGATCTTCTCTAACCCACCCACGTCGGTCAGGAGCCAGCGCGTCACCAGCGTCAGCACGTAGATCGAGAAGACGGGCGGAGTGTTGTACAGCGAGGAGTGCTCCGTGTAGGTCCGGTAATCGAGCATCGCCGGCAGGCCGTCGGGGATCCGCTGCAGCAGATCTTCGCGGATGATCGCGACGGTCACGCCTGCGGGTCCCGCGTTCTTCTGGGCGCCGGCGTACATCAGGCCGAAGGGCGCTACGTCGGTGGGTCGCGACAAGAAGTCGGAGGAGCAGTCGCCGATAAGGGGTGTGCCGTTGGGGACTATCGGTGTGTCTGGGAACTCGACGCCCTGGATCGTCTCGTTCGAGGTGAAGTGGACATAGGGGGCGTCACCGCTGCACCCCTCGAGGAGCTCCTCGGTGGTCGGCGTCCGCGTGTAGCCCTCATCCTTGCCCGACCACACGACCCGAGTGGGGCCTTCCTTCTCGGCTTCCCTGAGAGCCTTCTCTCCCCACGAGCCTGTGACCACGTACTCCGCCGGCCGCGTCGCCGGGCGGAGGAAGTTCATCGCGGCCATCGAGAACTGCATGGTGGCGCCCCCCTGGCAGAACTCGATCCTGTGGCTCTGCGGTACGTCCAACAGGCGTCGGATGTTGTCCTCCGCTTCTTCGATGACAGACGTGAACCAGCGGCCTCGGTGCGAGACCTCGAGCGCCGATGCGCCGACGCCGGGGAGGCTGACGAGCTCGTCCCTGATCGTCTCAAGGACGGGGAGGGGGAGGGCCCCGGGGCCTGCGGAGAAGTTGTAGACGCGGTCCTGCATCGTGGGTTCAGGCTACCGGGTCCCGTGGAGGCCTCCGATCGCCGCGGTGGCGGGCGCGGGGTGACGGGTCTGTACAGGGTGACGAGCACGGGAACCCATCGGGCCGACACGTTCGCGGGGTCGTGAGTATCCAGGAGGTTTCTTGAGGTTGGGGCGGGGGGAGGTCGCGGATCGCGACCTCCCCCCGCCCCTCCAGTGCGCTCGGTCCGAGGGGGGTCAGGCCGAGCGCCGGTGATGGCGGTGGCGTTCCGTGCTCCGGTCCAACCTCGCTCCTCGGCCCAGGTGGACGCGGTTCGGTTGACCGCGCCGGCGAACCTGAGAGGCGTAGAGCGAACGGCCCCGTACGCGGATCGGGCGCACTTGCCACCTCCTTCCCGCTCATCCGGAACGGTAGGGGGTGGCGCTTGTGTGGACCCGGGCCGGTCGTCCCGAAGCGACCGGGACCCGGCGGGGGGCCAGATCTGGTGAGTCGCGGCACATCGGCGCCTGTCGCCCTGCGTGTCTGCGGTTCGCGTGTCGTCCCGATGTCAGAGGCGGCGGCTATGGTGCATGTCGTGTCTGGGGGGAACGATATCGTCGCGCAACTCGACGGCGCCGTCGCGGAAGTCGGAGCTGCTCAGCTGAGGATGCTCGAGGCGGTGAGACGGGTTGCCATATCCGGCGCCTGGCGAGGGGACGGCGCTCGCGACCTCGCCCACTGGTTGACGATCCGTTACGGGATCAGCTGGTGGAAGACCCGGAAGATGGTCGCGGCCTCCCATGCCTTGGTTCGCCTCCCTTTGGTTTCGGAGGCCCTTTCTTCAGGGCGCCTGAGCCTGGACAAGACGATCGAGCTCTGCCGATTCGCACGGCCGGAAACCGAGAAGACCCTGGTTCCGTGGGCAGTCACTGTTTCGGTGGCGCGCGTTCGCCAGAAGGCGGATCTGTCCGAACGCCAGAGTGCAGCGAGGCTGGAACAGGCCGAGGAGGAACGGCGTCTGGACTGGTACTGGGCGGACGACGGGATGCGCCTGCGCATGGAGGGGGAGTTCCCCGCAGCGCAGGGAACCGTGATCGCCAAGGCGATCGAGCGGATGGCCTCCCGAGTTCCTGCCATGCCCGGAGAGGAGGGCCTGGAAGGGGCCTGTGCCCGCCGGGCGGATGCCCTCTGGGCGATCTGTTCCGCCAAGCTCTCGGCCGATCCGGATCCTGAGCGTGCACACATCCTCATCCATGCCAGCCCCGAGGCGGTGTCCGCCGTTGCCCGGCGCGAGGCGATGACCTCCAAGGCCCGTCGCCCCGGCAGTGCGGTCGCGGAGTTCGAGGACGGGACACCCGTCCACCCTGCGGTGCTATCCCGTCTACTCTGCACTGCCAAGGTTCAGGCCGTGATCGAGGACGAAAGCGGGAACGCGGTCTCCATGGGAAGGACCTCGAGACGACCCTCGCTGGCCATGATGCGCCAGCTTCGGTATCGGGATCGTGGCTGTCGCTTCCCCGGATGTGGCTCCAGGGCCTTCTTGAAGGCCCACCATGTCATCTACTGGGCGGACGGGGGCGAGACGAGCCTTGCGAACCTGGTCCTGGTCTGCACCTTCCATCACAGACTGGCTCACGAACGCGGCTGGGGGCTCGCTTTCGAGGGGGGTGAGCTTGTCTGGCGAAGACCTGGGGGTGCCATCTATAGGGCGGGACCGTCACCCGGTGGCCTGGCCTTGCCACCCGAAGGGGACGCATCCGACGGGGGGCGCGCGCCGACTCCCGCTGGCTAGGGCTGGGCGACGTGGCTGCTTCTTGCCTGAGCTATCGCTTGTGGCGGTGAACCAGGTTCTGCAGGCCCACGCCGTGGTCGATCCCTTGGCCGTGCTCGCCGGCATGTCCGGGCGTGCCTGAAAGCCCCGGAGGCGTTTGATCGGATGCTCCACCGCCTTGTGGGTGAACGCCGGTCTGGCCAGGCGCTCCGCCGTTCGGGTTGTGCGTGGCGCTTGCGCCGGGGGAAGAGGAGGACGTGCCACCGCCTCCCGTGCCACCGCCTCCCGTGCCGCCGCCTCCCGTGCCGCCGCCTCCCGTGCCGCCGCCTCCCGTGCCGCCGCCTCCCG
>CAZHRY010000039.1:0-5534 GCA_964535065.1 uncultured Actinomycetes bacterium | reverse complement strand
TGCCGGGAGCGTGATCGGACGGAGTTCCGCCGCCCCCGGTGTTCTGCCCGACTCCCGTGTCCCCCCCGTTACCGTTCCCGCCGGAGTGATCGTCGTCGGTCTGGTTGGGGATGTGCCAGATGATCGCGGGCCCGGCGAAGGGGTCCGAGTCGCGGGGCGAGTCGGCCAGTATCAGGTCGGATCGACGGGGTCCTCCTAAGAGCAAAGCCAGGACCACTACCCCGGCCACCGCGGCCCCTCCGAGTGCCAGCGCGCCCAGCCGGCGATTCCACTCTCTTCCGTCTGTCTCGGCCGAGAGCTGGTCGTCGGCGACCAACGCTGGTTCGCCTTCTCCACCCCCGGGCAGGGTCTCTCGATGGTCGGCCAGGACGATCAGGTCGGCCTCGCTGGGGGTCCTTCCGCGAGTCGGCGATCCCTCGTCCGGAAGCACGATCGTCGGCTCGCTCGAAGCGTTCTCGGGGGTGTCTTCCAGACCTGCTTCCGGCGTTCCATCGGCTGGGAGTATCACCAGAGGCTCGAGGGGCGACTTCTCCTCAGGAGTCACCTCTCCCGGGGGTTGATGGAAGGCCGCGGGCTTCTTCATCCCGGAACTGGGGTGAAGGCGTTGCCCCCTCCGCTGCAGCTCGGTGACACTGGGTCGCCGGTTGGAGACGCCGCCACGCCTCGCGAGGATGTCCCGCAGGACGGCGGGGTCCTTCTTCACGCGGTCGATCCAGTCGGGCCGGTGGAAGGACTCGAACGCCGGGGCCGAGATCCCAAGCACTTGCCTGGTGGCTTCTCCGAGCTCCTTGAGCACCGCCGCGGGATCGACCCTGGCGTCACCTCCGATCGGCACGACCGCGTCCGGCCACACGAGGATGACCTTGGCGGCGGGCGCGACCTCCCGAGCCATACCTACGGCGGTTGCGCCGATGCCGTCGTCGAGGACGACGACGTCGGGCTGATGGATCGCAAGGAGCCGGGCCAAGTCCGAGGCTGAGCCGGCTTCTCCCACAACGTCGAAACCTTCTCCCTCAAGGACGAACCGGAGTAGGCCCCTCCGCATGGTGGATCCCTCGCCGACAACGGCTCTTGCTTGGCCGACGCCCAATACTTCCCCCTCGCTCCCATCCGACCGGCGCTCGCCCGTGTCGATGCGCGTAGCCTAACCCCGCGACGGGGTCGGGGCTACGTCCGTTGGTCGAGCGTGGTGAGTGACGCCAGTGCCGGGGACCTAGGCCTATCGACCGTCGGGATCCATCGCCCGGGTCATCGAGCCCAGCTTGAGAGTGATGACGGCCACGGCCAGCAGGGCGACGCCTCCGAGGAGAAGCGCAAGCGGCGCTCCGAGCGTGTCCCGGAGGAACCACATGATCGAACCGAACAGGTATCCGAAGGAGCCGATCCCGGCGAGGGCCAAGACCGCAGCGCTTCGGGTTGCGGCGCCTGCGGCAAGCAGAGCCGCGGCCACCGCAGCCCCGCCCAGGAGCGCCTCGCCTGTGTAGCGATCCAGGGCGAGCACCCGCCCGTACAAGGCAGCTATCGCTCCGAGCGAACGCGCCATGGAGGCGGGCCTGACGAATGTCGTCTGGGCAAGCGCGAGCCACAAGGCCCCAGCGTCACCAGGGCCATCGCGACCCACGCCTGTGGTGCTGGCGGATCCCACCAAAGCACGGCGCCTGGAAGCACGAGCGACGCGCCCGCGAACGCTCCCGATTGAGTAGCTGCGGCCGGGTGAATGATCAGAAGGGCGCCGCCGACGAGGAGGATGGATATGCCGAGGACCAGCAGTGACCAAGGGGCGGGGTCATCGACATCGAAGAGCAGGAGAGCCATGAACCCGGCGAAGGAGCCGACCGCCAAGAGCCAGAGAGATCCCGCGAGCCGCCCGACAGCGGGCTCGGCGTTGTGCCTGAGGGGCCAGCCGGCAGCCAGGAACGCCATCGCGGCCGCGGCAGGAGCGATCAGTCGTCCGCCCTTCGACAGCTCCTCGAACCGGTCGGCGTACAGGCTCAGGCCCGCTGCCAGTGCCAGGGCAGCCCCGAGGTAGCCGAGGACCTCGGCGACGATCGGAACCCGCTTGCGCTGGATCGTCGCGTGTTCGAGTTCGAAGGTGCGAAGTGCCCGGGCCTCCTCTTCTGTGA
This sequence comes from uncultured Actinomycetes bacterium, assembly GCA_964535065.1. Taxonomy (GTDB): domain Bacteria; phylum Actinomycetota; class UBA4738; order UBA4738; family HRBIN12; genus AC-51. The sequence continues at coordinate 3,411 of CAZHRY010000039.1, read as the reverse complement.
TCAGGTGGCTGCCCAGCCAGCGGTCGATGTGGCGGAGGATCTCTTCGTGCTCGCGATCGATGGCCTGTTGCCGCATGGGAGGAACGGTCTTGCGCATCGAACCCCACGTCTTCATCCGGCCTAGTGCAACTCGCGCGTTCCCACAGGGCCATCAGTCCCGGGTCCGGGGAACCTTGCCAGCCTGAGAGAATCGTCCGGTGGACGCCGCCGAGTTCCTCACGCTGCTGTCGGATGGACCCCTGCTATCCGATGGAGGCATGGGTACCGCCCTGATCGAGGGCGGCGCGCCGGTCGAAGGCTGCCTAGAGGAGCTGAACGTAAGCGACCCGGCGCGCGTTATCGCCGTGCATCAGGCCTTCGTTGGCGCGGGATCGCAGCTCCTTCTCACGAACAGCTTCGGTGCGAACCGATACCGGCTCGATCGTTACGGACTGCGAACCAAGGTGGCCCACCTGTGTGGCGCCGCCGTGGAGCTGGCCTGGGAGGCGGGCGCGGAGCTGGTGGGCGGCTCGATAGGTCCGCTCGGGGTGCGGCTTCAGCCCTACGGCCGGGTCCAGCCCGAGGACGCGGTTGTCGCCTATCAGGAGCAGGCTGGCGCTCTGGCAGCTGCGGGAGTCGATCTCCTGGTGCTAGAGACACAGGTAGATCTGAGGGAGGTCGAACTGGCCGTTGTCGCATCGAGAGAGGTGGCGCCGGACCTGCCGCTGGTGGCCAGCGTCACCTTCACCAGGGATGACAGGACCCTCCTCGGTTCGACGCCGGAAGAGGTCGCGTCGACGCTCGCGGACATGGACGTAGACGTGATCGGGGTCAACTGTGGAGAAGGTCCGGCTCAGGCTTTCCGCTTGATCCACGCCATGCGGCCCTTCGTGTCGGGCAAGCCGCTCGCCGTGCGTCCGAACGCTGGGGGTCCGGCACGGGTGGGTGGGAGGTTCGTCTATCCGGCGACGCCCGAGTACGTGGGCGAGGTGGTCGCCGCGTGCTCGGCCGAGGGGGCGTTGATCGTTGGAGGTTGTTGCGGGATCGGGCCGGCTCACACCAGAGCGATCGCGGAGAGACTCGTCGAGAGGGCCACCCGGACCAAGGTGTCGGTTGGAGCACCCGCGATGACTGAGCTCTCGCCCAACCCGGAAGGAGCTGGGGAGGCGGTCCGCGTTTCCACTGATCAGCCAACCCGCCTCCAACTCGCTCTGGAATCAGGCCGGTTCGCTATCGCGGTCGAGATGGAGCCGCCCCGCTCGTTCAACGCCGCCACGCTCGTCGCGGCCGCTTCCACGCTCAGGGACGCCGGAGCCACGGTGATCGACGTTGCCGACTCGCCGATGGCGAAGATGCGGATGAGCGCCTGGGCGGCGTGCCGGCTGGTCGAGGAGCAGGCGCGGATCGAGACGGTCCTTCATTTCCCGACGAGGGGCCGTAGCCTCCTTAGGCTGCAGGGCGACCTCCTGGGAGCTCACGCGCTCGGGATCAGGAACCTGTTCGTTTGCGTGGGCGACCCCGTGACGATCGGCGACTATCCGCAGTCGCTCAACGACGTCGACGTGACGGCCACGGGCCTCGTGCGGCTCGTGACGGAAGCCTTCAACGCCGGGGTGGACAGGGCCGGCTCGTCGATCGGTGCTCCTACGTCGTTCTTCCCGGGAGCAGCTGTGGCGCCGGCCGCTGACCTGCAGCGTGAAGTCAAGCTCCTCGCCAAGAAGGCGGCCGCCGGCGCCCGGTTCTTGCTCACACAGCCGGTCTACTCAGCAGAGCCGATCACGCGACTCCGCATCGCATACCGTGAAGTGACCGGCCAGGATCTGGAAGTTCCTCTGCTGGCTGGCGTGCTCCCGCTCGTCTCGAGCCGGCACGCCGAGTTCCTCCACAACGAGGTCCCGGGGATCGACATCCCACGGCCGATACGTGAACGCATGCTCACCGCCGGGGATGGTGAGTCTGCGTGGAGGGAGGGTCTGGCCATGACGAAGGACCTGCTCGCCGAGCTGTCCGATGCCGGAGTGGGCGGCATCTACGTGATGCCCCAGTTCGGTCGGTACGACCGGGCGGCCGACGTGGTGGAGGCGGCAGCTTACCTGTCACAATGAAGCACCGTAGCCGCACCCGGCCCCGAACCTGATCCCCCGAGGCTGCAACGTGTCCGAAACCGCCGAGCGAACCCACACGACAGGCCCATTCCCGGAGGGCCTCGACACCGCCATCGCCTCAGCCACCGCACCCGAACGACGGGACGCCGTCCTTGCGTTCGCGCATGCGTTCCTCCGCAGGCTCTCGCCGGAGGAGGCCGAACAGCTGGGGAACGCACACCTGTCGGCGCTGGTGAGCTCGGTCTTCTCCTTCATAGATTCGAGGGGAAGTGAACCGTCAGCGGTTCGGGTGTATTCGCCAGCCGCGGGAACCGACGGGTACGAGTGCCCGGGAACGGTCGTTGAGACGAACGTCGATGACTCCCCGTTCATCGTGGACTCGATCGGTGAGGAGCTGTCAGCTCGCGACCTCAAGGTCCGCCGGATGCTGCATCCAGTGATCGGTTCCGTTCGCGATGACGGCGGCCGCATCCGGCAGGTCATCTCCGGCCGGGACGCGTCGCATCGCGAATCCGTGATCCACATCGAACTCGATCGGCGGCTTCCGGATGAGGAGGCCGCAAGCCTCGAGCAGCGGATCCGTGGGGTCCTGCACGATGTCCGCGCCGTGTTCCGGGATTTCGTGGCGATGAAGGACAGGACCCGGCGCATGATCCAGCTGGCGCATGGCGCCGCCGGACGCTATCCGACCGAGGAGGTCGCCGAGACCGCTCATTTCCTGGCCTGGTTGCTTGACGACAACTTCGTCCTGCTCGGTTATCGCGAGTACGAGCTGAGCGAGGACGATGAAGGCGTGCCCTCGATCCAAGCCGTGGCGGGTTCCGGACTGGGTCTGCTCGCCGACGTTTCGCGTTCTACCTTCGCCGAGCCCACACGACTCGACTCGCTTCCACCAGACCTGAGGCGGCGGATAGAGGGCGGTGACCTCCTCGTCATCGCGAAGACGAAGGCGTACTCGACCGTGCACCGGCGGGCGCGGATGGACTACATCGGCGTTCGGAAGGTGGATCCGGATGGCAGGATCACAGGTGAGGCGCGCCTCCTGGGGCTCTTCACCAGCAAGGCATACATGGAACCGGCCGAAGCCACGCCGCTGCTTCATCACAAGCTCGGTCAGATCGTCTCTGCCGAAGACCTGATCCCTGGCTCCCATGACTACAAGGAGGTGGTGGAGCTCTTCGAGTCGTTCCCGCGCGACGAGCTCTTCCAGGCGGGCGCCGACGAGCTGCGAGGGCTCGTCATCGGTCTCTTGCAGCTGGAGAAGCACGGCGGGATCCGCGTCTTGCGCCGCAAGGACCTCTGCGGCCGCCAGGTCTCGGTGGTCGTC
>CAZHRY010000038.1:352-21004 GCA_964535065.1 uncultured Actinomycetes bacterium | reverse complement strand
CCGGGCCCCCGCCCCCCACCGCCTTACTAGCCTTTCGCGTACTCCTCCGCCATCTGCTGGGAGAAGTCCACGCCGACGAACGCCTCGTCGCCGACGACCCAGGCATCGTGCCCCGGCTCGATGTGGTAGGCGTCGCCGGGACGGAGGTCGACGGTTGTGCCGTCGTCCATGCGGACCTGAAGGTGCCCCGAGCTGCAGTACCCCTGATGCAGCACCTGGCAGGAGTCGGTCCCGGCGATCGGCTTCACGTCGTTCGACCACTTCCAGCCAGGCTCGAGTCGAGCGCGAGAGATCTGCGTCGTTCCCGCGCGGACCACATCGGTCACGCCGTTCTCGAACTTGCGGGTCTCGTCTGGCGTGTCGAGGCTGCGTACCACGACCTGAGCCATCCGTCATCCCCCCCCTTCTTCATCCTTCTCATCCATGCGGCATGGCTCGCACCCAGGCCGTTGGGGACACTAGCCCGCTCATGCGGATGCGTCGAGTCGGTCGTGCGACCCATGGGGGTTCCGTGGTGCGGCCAGCCGAGGCCGCCTGGCCGGTAACATCGGTTCCGCGCCAGCGGCCGCAATCAGCGGCCGGGAAAGGAGAGGCGGGCCATGCCCGACCTGATGGACGAGATCACATCCCTTGCCAAGCGCAGGGGCATCGCCTTCCAGTCCTCCGAGATCTACGGTGGGCTGCGTTCGTCCTGGGACTACGGCCCTCTTGGGGTTGAGCTTCGCCGGAACCTGCGCGCCGCCTGGTGGCGCTCGATGGTCCAGGTGCGCGACGACATCGTCGGCCTGGAGGCGTCGATCATCATGTCACCCAAGGTCTGGCGGGCGAGCGGCCACGTGGACACCTTCCACGACCCCCTGGTCGAGTGCCTCAACTGCCACCAGCGCTTCCGTGAGGACGACCTGGACGGTGACGCACCGGTCTGTCCGAGCTGCGGCAACAAGACCTTCACCGAGCCGAAGCAGTTCAACCTGATGTTCAAGACGCACATGGGTCCCGTCGAGGATGAGGGATCCGTCGCATATCTCCGGCCCGAGACGGCCCAAGGCATGTTCGTCGACTTCTCGCAGGTGCAGACGGTCTCCCGCCGGAAGGTCCCGTTCGGCATCGCTCAGATCGGCCGCTCGTTCCGCAATGAGATCACTCCGGGCAACTTCATCTTCCGAACGCGCGAGTTCGAGCAGATGGAGATGGAGTACTTCGTCAAACCGGGCTCGGACGAGGAGTGGTTCGAGTACTGGGTCGAGGAGCGGTTCAAGTGGTACCTGTCTCTGGGGATGCGACCTGAGAAGCTCCGTATCCGCGCGCACGAGGCCGACGAGCTGGCTCACTACGCGAAAGCGGCCAAGGACGTCGAGTACGAGTTCCCGTTCGGCTGGCAGGAGATAGAGGGCATCGCCAACAGGACCGACTACGACCTGCGGGCGCATGCGGAGGCCAGCGGCGAAGACCTGACCTACTTCGACCCCGACACCGAGGAGCGCTATATCCCGTTCGTGGTCGAGCCTGCAGCCGGAGTGGACCGGCTCCTCCTGGCGTTCCTGGTGGACGCCTTCAGGCAAGAGGAGGCGCCGACCGCCAAGGGCGGAACGGAGAAGCGCACGTTCCTGGCACTGCACCGCGACCTGGCTCCGATCAAAGTCGGGGTGCTGCCGCTGTCCAGGAACGACAAGCTGGTGCCCACGGCCCGGCAGGTCTTCGACCTGGTGAAGTCCGAGTGGATGTGCGACTACGACGACGCCGGCTCGATCGGGCGCCGATATCGCCGCCAGGACGAGGTGGGGACGCCGCTGTGCGTCACCGTGGACTTCGACACGCTCGAGGACCGGGCTGTGACGGTGCGCGACCGGGACACGATGGTCCAAGAGCGGATAGGCCTCGACGCCCTGGTCGGCTACCTGAAGGATCGCCTGTGACCGAGCGCCGCCCGAGGGGACGCCTCGACCTGTACCTGGTATCGGTCGCATCGCTTGTCGGCGCCATCGTCGCCGTGGCGGTCGCCGCGCGCGGGTTCCTGGAGTCCACGGGGCTGCTCTGGCTCTCCGTGGGGCTTTCCTCCCTCGCCCTCGTTTCGGCCGTCGCGGCCGTGCTGGCGCCCTGTCGGCGCGCAGGATGAGGCGCTCGCTGTTCCTCTCGATCTTCGCGCTCCTGGCGGCGTCGTGCACCCAGGAGACCGGCACGACGGCGTCGCCCTTCCCCTCGCGAACGATCCCACCGATCCCCGTGATCGAACCCGGGGGACAGCCGACCGCGGATGCGGCGATCAAGGCCCTCTGCGTCCCGCCCGAGCCCTTCAGCGGCGGGCCGGTCGAGGCCGGCTCTCTGCCTCCGGAGATCGCGGAGCTGGTGTCGCAGGTGGAGCAGGTGCGCGGAGCCGAGTTCCCCCGTCCGGTCGCCGTGCAGGCGATAACCGACGAGGTCATGGACTCCAAGCTCGAGGAGTCGTTCGACGCCTTCTACCCCGTGGATCTGTACGCGAGACGAACGGTCGCCTGGAGGACGATCGGTGTGATCGGCGCCGACGACGATCTGCGCGAAGCCTACGGGACCTACCTGACAGGACAGGTCGTGGGGTTCTACAACCCGACCGACGGGGAGCTCGTCTACCTGGGCGAGGGGGAGCTCGGGATGGTCGAGCGCATGATCCTCGCGCACGAATTGACCCACGCCCTCGATGATCAGAGGTTCGACCTGAAACGGCTCGACGAGCTCGCCGCGAGGTGCATGGAAGAGGACTACATGGCCGCTCTGGGCCTGGTGGAGGGGAGCGCGCAGTACTACGCGAGCGAGGTCCTGCTGGCCTTCCCAGACCTGGACCTGGGCGATCTGGCGGGCGCGCTGGGAGATCTGCTCGCCGGCGAACAGGGGTTGCAGGACGTCCCTCCGTTCGTGCAGGCTCTGCAGGGCTGGCCGTACGCGGCGGGGCAGGCGTTCGTTGCGGAGATCGCCTCCGGCGGGGGGAACGGTGCCGTCGATTCCGCTCTGCGAGACCTGCCGGTCTCCACCGAGCAGATCATCCACCCCGACAGATACCCGGCAGACGTGCCTTCAGAGGTAGACATAGCCGACATCTCGTCCGATCTTGGGCCCGAGTGGGGAGACCTCGACGCTATGCACGTGGGGGAAGCCTGGCTGAGCGCGATGCTGTCCCTCCACCTGCCGGACTTCGAAGCGGAGCAGGCGGCCGCCGGCTGGGACGGGGGGGTGTACAGGGCGTGGAGCGACGGCCGCGACGTGGTCGTCGTGATCCGCACGGCATGGGATTCGCGGGGCGAAGCCGAGGGATTCGCCTCGGCGCTGTCGGACTGGATCGACGAGGCCGACGCGGCGGATGTGTCGCAGGCCGGCACGACGGTGACCGCCGTGTTCGCGACCGACGCCGCGCTGCTCGCGGCCGTTCCCGCCTAGGCACCGGTCCCCGCAGCAACGGAGAGGCGGGTTCTCGGGCAAGGCCGCTCGTTACACTGGCGGCTCCCTGACCGACGACCGTGCCCGGAGGCATGCCGTGACCAAGTACGTCTACGACTTCCACGAAGGCAACAAGGAGATGAAAGACCTCCTCGGCGGGAAGGGGGCGAACCTCGCCGAGATGACCAACATGGGCCTGCCCGTGCCCTTGGGGTTCACGATCACAACGGAGGCCTGTCTGGCCTACCTGGCCGAGGGAGGGCACCCCGGGGGACTGATGGAAGAAGTGGCCAAGCACGTGGCCACCCTGGAGAACGGGATGGGCAAGCGGCTCGGGGATCCGGCGGACCCGCTCCTGGTCAGCGTTCGCAGCGGCGCGAAGTTCTCGATGCCGGGCATGATGGACACCGTCCTGAACCTCGGGCTCAACGAGGAGTCGGTCGAGGGGCTGGCCGAGCAGACCGGCGGCGACATGCGATTCGCACGCGACGCGTACCGGCGATTCATCCAGATGTTCGGCAAGATCGTGATGGATGTGCCGGCCGACGCCTTCGAGCACGCGCTGGATGAAGCCAAGCGCGCGAAGTTCGAGGGTGCGCAGGACACCGACCTGGACTCCGAGGATCTGGCGGCCCTGATAGAGCGCTTCCGCGCCATCTACAGGGAGCACACGGGGAGCGAGTTCCCCACGGACCCGTCGGATCAGCTCCGGCTGGCGATCGAGGCGGTGTTCAAGAGCTGGAACGGCAAGCGGGCCCGCGACTACCGCCGGCAGAACAAGATCAGCGACGACCTCGGCACGGCGGTGAACGTGGTGGCGATGGTGTTCGGCAACCGAGGCGACGACTCCGGCACCGGCGTCGCGTTCACGCGCGACCCGGCAACCGGCGAGAAGGTCCCATACGGCGACTATCTCGCGAACGCGCAGGGCGAAGACGTCGTTGCGGGCATCAGGAACACGCTCCCGCTGGCCAAGCTGCAGGAGCTCGATCCCGTCTCCTACGGAGAGCTGCTCCAGGTGATGCACACGCTCGAGATGCACTACAGGGACATGTGCGATATCGAGTTCACGATCGAGAAGGGCCGGCTCTGGATCCTGCAGACGCGGGTGGGCAAGAGGACCGCATTCGGGGAATGGGTCATGGCTCACGAGATGCTCTCCGAAGGTCTGATCGACGAGGACACGGCCTTGCTCAGGGTAGACGCGAACCGTCTGGAGGAGCTCTTCAAGCGGCGCGTGGACGCGCGAGGCGCGACGGCGGTAGCGAAGGGGCTGAACGCTTCGCCGGGGGCCGCGACGGGCAAGGTCGTCTTCACGGCGGACGAAGCCGAGCAGTGGGCCCTGGGCGGCGACGCCGTGATCCTGGTCCGGCGCGAGACCACGCCGGACGACTACCACGGGATGATCGCGGCTCAGGGGATCCTGACCAGCGCCGGCGGCACCAACTCTCACGCTGCCGTCGTCGCGCGCGGCGAGGGGATCCCGGCGGTTTGCGGGGCGGATCAGATCCGCATCGACTTCGCGGCCAAGGCTTTCGAGGCCAACGGGACCCGGGTCGCCGAGGGTGACGTGATCACCATCGATGGCTTCACGGGCAACGTGTACGTGGGCGAGCTCCCGCTGGAGGATTCCGTGCTCGAGCTGGCGCGCCAGGGGAACGCAGAGGCCCAGTCCCAGCCGATATGGGCTGCCTTCCAACGGCTCATGGATGTGGCGGACGCGCGGCGGCGGCTCCGCGTGCGCGCGAACGCTGACACGCCCGACCAGTCTTCCAACGCGCGCGCACGCGGAGCCGAAGGGATCGGCCTGTGCCGGACCGAGCACATGTTCCTGGGCCAGGAGCGTGTCGCCGCCGTGCAGCAGATGATCTTCGCGGAGACGCCCGAGGAGGAGCAGGCCGCGTACGACGCCCTGCTGCCTCTCCAGCGGGGTGACTTCGTCGGGATCTTCCGCGCGATGGACGGCCTTCCGGTGACGGTCCGGTTGCTCGACCCGCCGCTGCACGAGTTCTTGCCCGACATCACGGCGCTCTCGGTCGAGGTGGCGCTGGCCGCCGAGCGTGGAGAAGACGTGAAGGAGCGCGAGAAGGTCCTGGCCAAGGTCCGGCAGCTACACGAGGCGAACCCGATGCTCGGCCTCAGGGGCGTCCGGCTGGGGATCCTGAAACCCGGCCTCTACGCGATGCAGGTCCGCGCCATCCTGGAGGCCGCGTGCGAAGTGCGCCGCGCGGGCGGCGACCCACAGGTCGAGATCATGATCCCGCTCGTCGCCACGGCTCCGGAGCTGAAGCAGACGCGAGACGAGTTGGAAGCCGTGGGGAGGGACGTGCTGGTGCGCGAGGGGACCGAGCTGAGCCATCTGGAATGGGGCACGATGATCGAGCTTCCGCGCGCGGCGGTGACGGCTGGCGAGATCGCCGAGGCAGCGGACTTCTTCTCGTTCGGGACCAACGACCTGACGCAGACCGCGTTCGGCTTCAGCCGCGACGACATCGGCAAGTTCGTCGGCCTCTACGAAGAACGCAAGCTCGTGCCGACCAACCCCTTCGTCACGGTGGACAGGCCTGGGGTCGGACGCCTCATGGAGATCGCGTGCGAAGAGGGTCGCAAGGCGAACCCGGACATCCATCTCGGGATCTGTGGGGAGCACGGAGGAGATCCCGAGAGCATCGTCTTCTGTCATGAGTTGGGCCTGGACTACGTGAGCTGCTCGCCCTTCCGCGTGGAGACCGCCCGGCTCGCCGCCGGCCAGGCGGCGGTCGGCGTGCACGAGACCGCATCCAAGTAGGGCGCCCTTCGCCGGGGTTGACTTGGGGGCGGCCGTGACGGATGTCACGGCCGCCCCCAGCGTCACGGTGTATCGTCGTCGGTCCTCCCACCTCCCCCGCGAGCACAGGAGGTGGTTCGATGGGTTCGGAGCGGACCCGCGCCGGTACGCGCCGGCGCATCCTGTTCACCGGCCTTGCAGCTGGCCTCGTGGCGGGAGCCGCTATGGGAGCGTCGCTGCTGTCGGGAGCTTCCTCGGGGCCGGGCGGTCCACGCCCACTGGTGTTGCACGCCGCGCCGGCGGTCGTCGAGGCCCGCAACTCGGTGGCCCTGACCTTCGGCACGTTCTGCGAGGCTCCGGAGACCGCGAGCTGCGAGGTGGTCTCGGGCACCGCGATGGTCCAGCCGGCGGGAGTTGCGGGCTGGAGCCGGATCGACGGCACGCTCGTCGATGGCGTCTACCGGTTCGTCGTCCCCGGCGACCTGATCCCCGACGACGGCTTCTCGTACTGGTTCGAGGTGCGCACGGCGGACGGCGCCGCGACGCCGTACCCGCCGGGAGGAGCCGATGGGGCGGTCAGGGTCGTGACGACGGCGGGGCTGCCGGCGCGGTCGCTGCCTACGTTCGCATGGAACGAGCGGCGAGCCGGCGACGCCGTCGTGGCGCGACTTAGGTTCGGTGATGGCCCGGGGCAGGTCGGCGTGACCGGCGGGGGCGAAGAGCAGACCCTCGACGGACCGTCCAGCTTCGACGTCGCCCCAGACGGGAGCATCTACGTCGCGGACTGGGTCAACGGCCGCATCCAGGTCCTGTCTGCCAAGGGGGCGTACCGTGACTCGCTGCCATATCCACAGACCAGGCCGGGCGACCTCGCGGTGACGCCCGAGGGCGGGCTGCTCGTCTCCACGCTCGGCGCGGGAGCGGAGGTCGTTCAACTCACGCCTCGGGGAGCCGTCGAGTCGCGTTTCCCGGTCGCCTACGGGATCGCGACCAGGGTCGCTCACACGGCCGCCGGTCCCCGGGTCATGGTCGGACCCGGGCAGTGGGCGGCCGTGAGCCTGGGCCGCGGCATCCCGCTCGGAGCTGAGGAGCAGGCTAGGGCCCAGACCACGAGCATCCCGCTCGCCGACGGCAGGATCGCCATGTCCGACTCACTCAGCCCGAAGCGCATCGCGTTCGTCTGGACGCGGCCGGACGGCTCCAGGGCCGGCGCAGTGGTCAAGCTCCCGGGGGAGGTCCTGGCCGGCTCGGACTACCTGGTCCGGCCGATGCCGGACGGCGGCGCGATCGCGGTTCGTGGTCTGTGGGATCAGACCCACTACGGGATCGCGGTCATGAGGTTCGACGCGGCGGCGAAGCTCGCTTCGTTCTCGCTGCTGCCCGCCCCCAGCACACGCATGGCGGCGCACACGTCCGTCGTTCGCTACCAGGCGCCCGGCCGCCTGTTCGTGGCCTTCGACGAAGGCGACGCCATCCGGATCGACCGCTTCGACGTGAGGTGATGGACATGAGAGGACGCAGGCAGATCATGGCGCTTCTGGCCACGCTGGCGATGGCGGCGCTCGCTCCGAGCGCACATGCGGAGACGTGGGCGGAGCTGAACTGCGACGGTGGCGGGGCGAGCATGCAGATCTGGAAGCGCTCGCAGGCGGCCGCATACTCGGAACCGATGGCCAACGAGGGCTACGAGTGGAACGGGGGCTGCTACCGCATCAACGACATCGATGACACCGCCGGGTGGCCGGTGGACTCCGGGGGCGAGGGCGCGGATTGCTCCGGATTCGTCTTCCGTGTCTGGGGCCTCAAGGCCGACGGGACCCTGGGGTTCCGCTACTGGGACTACGACAAGGAGATCCACGGCCCTTACTACACGTGGCACTACTTCGAGCCGGAAGACACCGACCCCTTCCGGCTCATCTCGAAGACCTACAGGTCCACGATGTACATGGACGCTCTCGTGTACATCAAACCGGACGGCGAACGCCACGTGGCCCTCATCAAGGCCGAAGGCAAGGATGGGTGGGACTACGTGATCCACGCGCGCAACAACACCGATGGAACAACCATCGACTATATGCCGTACAGGTCCTACGCCGAATCGAAGGCGGTAGAGCGCAAGGACTGGACGCCCGACTGCTGGCCGAAGTGCCCGACCCAGTAGGAGGCTATCGGTACGTGCCGCAACCGGCGACGTGCCCGTAGCATCGTTGGGGGAGTCGCCTTCGGGCGGCTCCCCCCAGCGACGCCCAGGGAGGCACGATGATGCACGCCAGCAGGACCGCGATCTCGCTAGCACTTCTGCTCTCAGCAGCAGCTTGTTCGTCGGAGACCCCCGCCTCTGGATCCCCTGCGATCGCGAGCGAGACCGTCACCCCGGGCCAGGCCATCTGGGTCGCCATCATGGCTTCGGGGCCCGACGCCGCGAGCCTCCAGCCGGACCTCGAGGAGGTGCGGGCAGCCGTCGGTGGATACCTCGCGGACCGCGTGGTGGTCAAGGAGTCGTCCTGCTATGAGGGGGTCCCCGGTGAGTTCGACGGCCGATACGTTGTCGCCATCCAGGACTCGGCGGAGCACGGCGTCCACGCCATGTACGAAGAAGTGACGCAGGACCCGCCGTTCTATGGGCCGGTCACGCTCGCCTGCTGACGCTGACCTTCCGCCGACGGAGCCTGGGGTAGCCTGGGGTCGATGCGGTTCGCACGCAGGCATCCCATCCTCGCGGTGCTGGGCGCCGTGTTCCTCTCGGCGGTTGCCGCGGTCGCCATCTCGGCCGTTCAGGTCTGGCGGGCAGCCCATCACGACGATGCCAGCGATACCGATCACGCGGGAGCGATCGTCGTGCTCGGCGCGGCGCAGTACGACGGCCGCCCGTCCCCGGTTCTCAAGGGACGCCTCGATCATGCTGCACTGCTGTGGGAGCAGGGCAGGGCGGACCTCGTCGTCACCCTCGGGGGCAAGCAACCGGGAGACAGGACCACGGAAGCGGAGGCGGGCCGCCGCTATCTGATCGGAGAGGGTGTTCCCGGGGACGCGGTGGTCGCCATCCCTGTGGGCAGCACGACGCTGGAGAGCCTGCGCGCCGCGGCCACCTACCTCCTGGACCACGGCATATCGACCGCGTTCCTGGTCTCCGATCCCTGGCACAACGCGCGCATCGAAGCGATGGCGGCAGATCTGGGTGTGACCGGCTACGCGTCGGCGACGTGGACCTCCGGCGCCACGACCGAGGAGTCGCGCGGGCGCGGATACGTGCGCGAGACCTTCGCGTACCTGTACTACCAGCTGACCGGGCGTTGAGCCGCCGCCTCTGTTCCTGGCCTCGCCGGGCGTCGGGCCTTACCGGCCGCCGGGCTGTCAGAGGCTGCGGCTACCATTGGCGGGTGCAGACCCCCCGCCAGCGGACAGAGCAGATAGAGGCTGAGACCCTGTCCCCCCTGGCGGTAAAGGCCGCGAACAGCGAAGGTCGCGAGCGCCCCGAACCCGCCGACGACCTGCGCACGTGTTTCCAGCGCGATCGGGATCGGATCCTGCACTCCAAGGCGTTCCGGCGCCTCAAGCACAAGACGCAGGTCTTCCTCGCGCCCGAGGGGGACCACTACCGGGTCCGCCTGACGCACACGCTAGACGTCTCGCAGATCGCAAGGACGGCCGCCCGCGCCCTGCGACTCAACGAAGACCTCACCGAGGCGATCGCGCTCGGTCACGACCTGGGCCACACGCCGTTCGGGCATCTGGGCGAGCAAGCCCTCACGCCGCTCCTCGGCCGCCCCTTCCGGCATTCCGAGCAGTCCCTGCGGGTCGTAGAGCTGCTGGAGAACGACGGCCGGGGGCTCAACCTGACGTGGGAGGTCCGGGACGGCATCGTCCACCACCCCTGGTCCATGCCGGCCCCTTCAACCCTCGAAGCCCAGGTGGTGCGCTTCGCCGACCGCATCGCGTACATCAACCATGACCTGGACGACGCCGTCAGGGCCGGGGTCCTGAACGAAGACGAGCTGCCGGCGGCTCCCTTGCGCGTGCTTGGCCGCACGCACTCTGAGCGGATCAACACGCTGGTCATGGATCTGGTCCACGCGAGCGCCGGCCAACCTCAGATCAGGTTGTCCCCGGAAGTGTTCCGTGCCTTGGACGAGCTTCGGGACTTCATGTTCCAGCAGGTGTACGTGCGCGAAGGCGCGCGCACGGAGCACGAGAAGGCCGTCAAGGTGCTGCGGGACCTGTTCCAGCACTACCTGGATCATCCCGACGACCTGCCGGAGGAATACCGGATGAGCTCGGCGGAGTTGCCCGTCAGGATCGCCGACTTCATAGCCGGCATGACCGACCGGTACGCTCTGCGGACGTACGAGCGGCTCTTCCTTCCCCGGGGCTGGCTCCTCTAGGAAGGGCTCGATGGCGCGGATCCGGCAGGAAGACATAGAAGCGGTCAAAGAGCGAACCGACATAGTCCAGCTCGTCGGCCAGTACCTGACGCTGAAGAAGAGTGGGCATGACTCTCTCTCCGGTCTCTGCCCCTTCCACCAGGAGAAGACCGCATCGTTCAGCGTGTCGCCCGCGAAACAGGTCTTCTACTGCTTCGGCTGCGGGAAGGGGGGCGACGCGATCACCTTCCTGCGCGAGCTTGAATCCCTCACGTACGTCGAGGCGATCGAGCGGCTGGCCCAGGCCGCCGGCGTTCAGCTCCGCATCGAAGGGGACTCACCGGCGGAGAGGCGCGCGGCCGAGAGGCGAAAAGCCCTCTTCAGGGCCAACCAGGAGGCCGCGCGCCTCTACTCGGAGATGTTGCGCGGGGGGAAGGAGGCCGAGGAGGCCCGCGCCTACCTGGCTGAGAGAGGCCTCACGCAAGAGGCCCTCGAGCCGTTCGAGGTCGGCTTCGCTCCCGGCTATCCCGACTTCCTGCTGAAGCGCCTCAGCCGGAACCGAGACATGTCGCCGGAGCTGCTGCTCGAGGCGGGCCTCGCGAGCCGCGGGGAGGACGGCGCCGTGAGGGATCGCTTCCGCTCGCGCATAACGTTCCCCATCCAGGACCTGCAGGGGCGTCACATAGGTTTCGGCGCCAGGATCCTCCCGTCCGACACCCGCACTGCCCAGCAGGCCAAGTACCTGAACACCGCCGAGACGCCTATCTACAGGAAGCACGAGGTGCTGTACAACCTGAACCGTGCGCGCTCCGCAGTCTCGCGTAGCGGAGAGGCCTTCGTGGTTGAGGGATACACCGATGTCATAGCCATGGCACAGGCCGGTATCGAGAACGCCGTGGCCACGTGCGGTACGGCGCTCGGCGAGAAGCACTTCGAGCTGCTCTCCAGGTTCGCCCAGAAGGCCATCCTTGCCTTCGACTCCGACGAGGCCGGGGCCCGCGCGGCCGAGCGGGCCTTCGAGTTCCAGGAGAGGTTCCCCGTTCAGGCCGTGGTCATGATCATGCCCGATGGATTAGATCCCGCCGACTTCGTCACCAAGCACGGGCCGGACGCCGTGAAGGAGGCGGCGACGGGGGCTCGGCCCCTCGTCGAGTACATGGTGCGGCGCACGGTGGATCGGCACGACCTGTCCACGATCGAGGGCCAGGCCGCCGCGGTGTCGGACAGCCTGCCTCTCCTTGAGAAGCTCGGCGACCCCGTGCGCCGCTCGGAGTACGCCGGCCTGCTGGCCGACCTGGTCGGTGTGGCGGGCGCCTCGGTCATGCGAGCGCTCGACGAGAGACTGGGCGGGCGTCCTCGCGAGGTGGGGCAGGCGATCAGAAGGGGCACGGCACAGGAGAGGGCGGAACGCGAGATGCTGAAGCTGCTGGCGCGCGACGCCGATACCTACCGAGGGGTTGAGGGGAAGCTGACCGAGGAACATTTCCGCGCAGCCGCGCACCGACGCCTGTTCCTCGCGCTCAGGGACGCGGGCGGCGACATCGCCAAGATCACGGGCGGCTCCGACGAGAAGCTCGCCGGCGAGGTCGCAGCACTCGCGGTGGAACCCCTGGAGGGAGACATGAGCACCGGATACGCCGAAGGGGTCTGGATCCGGCTTCAGGAGTTCCTGCTGAAGGGCCGTAGCGACGCATTGCGCATTCGTCTGCAGAAGATGAACCCCACGACGGACGCGGCCTACGACGAGCTGTTCCGCGAGCTGGTCGAGGTGGACGGCGAGCTGCGGCGCCTGCGCCACGGACCACCCGCCGGGGGATGATCCCCGGCGCCGGGAACGGGGAAGGGGTCGCCGCCATCGCCGTTCCGTACACTGTCGCCGCTTTGGCGGAAACCACACGGGACCATCAGTGAGCGAGACAGCCGCGAGGGCCTTCGTCGGCATCGACGACGCCAAGGAGCAGATCGTCGCGCGCGGCCGCGAGCGCGGCTTCGTCACGTCCGAGGACCTGCTCGAGTCGGTTCCGGTAGACGAGTTCACTCCCGAGCAGATCGAGGAGTTTCTCTCCCAGATCCAGGAGCACCTGACCAGCGAGGGCATCGAGGTCATCGAGGTCCCCGGCGAGGACACCGACGCGGCCACACAGGTGCGGATCGAGGTTGATCTCCTTCGCGCTCCCACCAACGACCCGGTCCGCATGTACCTCAAGGAGATCGGCAAGGTGCCGCTCCTCAACGCCGCCCAGGAGGTGGATCTGGCGCGCCGCATCGAGGCGGGCGAGCTGTCCACGGCTCTGCAGCGGCAGGCGGCTGAGGTTGTCAAGGCCGACCCTAAGGCGCTCAAGTTCCTCGTCGAGAAGGTCTGGGAGATCCGGGACCACCAGCTGACGGCTTTCGGCAAGGTCGAGGGCATCGGACGCGACAAGATCGCGAAGACCTACCGACCGAAGACCGATGCGGCGCTGGACGACTTCGTCCGGCGTGTCGAGCGCGACGGCCAGTTGGCCAAGAAGAAGCTCATCGAGGCGAACCTGCGGCTGGTCGTGTCGATCGCCAAGCGATACGTCGGGCGCGGCATGCTCTTCCTCGACCTCATCCAGGAGGGCAACCTCGGCCTCATCCGGGCGGTCGAGAAGTTCGACTACGACAAGGGCTTCAAGTTCTCCACGTACGCGACGTGGTGGATCCGACAGGCCATCACCAGAGCCATCGCCGACCAGGCGCGGACCATCCGGATCCCGGTCCACATGGTCGAGACGATCAACAAGCTCGTGCGCGTGCAGCGCCAGCTCTTGCAGGACCTGGGCCGTGAGCCGACGCCCGAGGAGATCGGCAAGGTCATGGGCATCGGGGCGGAGAAGGTCCGCGAGATCCAGAAGGTGTCCCAGGAGCCGGTGAGCCTGCACACGCCCATCGGCGAAGAGGAGGACTCGCAGCTCGGCGACTTCATCGAGGACTCCGAGGCCGTGGTCCCGGTGGACGCCGCCAGCTTCATCCTCTTGCAGGAGCAGCTCGAGGGGGTGCTGCACACCCTGAGCGAGCGCGAGAAGAAGGTCATCCAACTCCGCTTCGGCTTGGTGGATGGACACCCCCGAACCCTCGAAGAGGTGGGTCGTGAGTTCGGCGTCACGCGCGAGCGGATCCGCCAGATCGAATCCAAGACCCTGTCGAAGCTGCGTCACCCCAGCCGGTCACAGAAGCTCCGCGACTACCTTGAATAGGGCGCCGCAGGTCCGCCAGGACTCGGTAGAGCCGTGGTTCAAGAGGTCTTCCGGTTGCGCCGATGGGTAGCCGAGCCCCAAGGGGACCGACAAGGGAGGACCCGCTGAAGACCCCTCGCAGACGTTCGGAGCACGGATTCTCCATGGTGGAGCTGATGATCGTCGTGCTCATCGTCGGGATCCTCGTGGCTGTCGCGCTGCCAACGTTCCTCGGGTCGCGCCAGAGGGCGCAGGACTCCGCCGCGAAGGCGTCTCTCCGCACGGCCGTGGGCACTGGCAGGACGAACCTGTCCGACGACGGCGACTATACGGGCCTGACGCTTTCGCTGCTCCAGAGCACCGAGCCGAGCCTGGAGTGGGTGCCGGGAGCCACGGAGAGCACGGACACCACGATCGTGAGCGCCCGCGTCGCAGCGGGCGGCGCGCTCGAACTGGCGGCGTTCGCGTCGGGCAACTGCTTCTTCCTGAGAGACGACCCCCCGGGCGGAACCACCTACGGCCAGCTCGCAGGGGTGGACTCGTCGGAGTGCTACGCGGCCAATTCCGGAGCCGTGACTTTCACCGACTCCTGGTAGCCGCTAGCTCCAGGTAGCCTCGTCCAGCCCCTCTTCGCCCCGACGTTCGCGGATGGCATCTCGCGCCCTGCGTATGGCCTCCAGGCTGAGGACCGCCGCTCGGTCGGTGACCTTCTGGGCCTGGCTCGACGCGGCGCGAAGGGCAGGGTTGGCCGAGGCCGGCTTGGAGGGTCCGTGCAAGACCTCCGGGTCGTCCTCATCCATCTTCTTGGCGAGCGCCAGGCCGGCGACGATGCCGGCTGCGAAGACGAGCAGCGTGCGGATCTTCATCGGCTCTCCCGTTCTGTGGGCGTACACACGGCAGACTACAGCGGGAGGGCAGGTGCCAGAAGGGGCGCTGGTAGACTCGCTTCCGCTCCGGTCCGGGGTAGCTCAACTGGCAGAGCGGCGGACTGTTAATCCGTAGGTTGTGGGTTCGAGTCCCACCCCCGGAGCTCCTAGGTACCCACCCTTTCGGCGCGTATCCGCAGGGTCTCGGCGAACAACACCACGACGAACGACGCCGTGAGCACAAGCACGGACACCGCGATCATCTGGGGTATCGCCGCCCGCACACGTAGCTGCGAGTAGAGGTAGATCGGATAGGTCGCGTCCTTGTCGGCCAAGAACGAGGCGATCGCGTACTCGTCGAACGACAGCGTGAAGGCGATCAGGAACGACGACGCCAGCGCAGGAGCAAGGAGCGGCAGCGTCACCCGACGGAACGTCTCGGGACCGCTGGCCCCCAGATCGCCCGCAGCTTCCTCGAGCGCGCGCCCAACGAACTCCAGCCGCGGCCCGATCGTGAGAACGGCGTAGGGGAGAGACACCACCACGTGCCCGATGACCACCGCATGCGCACCCAGGCCGAAGTAGATGCCGGCGACCTCGGTCAAGAGCTTGTCCAACGCCTGGAACAGGATCAGCAGGCAGATCCCGAACACCAGGTACGGGATCACCAAGGGCGAGAAGAGAAGGCCCGACACCGCCGTCTTGCCGGCGAAACGCCTGCGCCCGAGCGCGTAGGCCGCAAGCACCCCCAGCACCACGACCACAACGCTCGAGACCGAGGCCACGAGCGTGCTCGTCTTGAGGGCCTTGAGTAACGGCTCGTTCGATAGGAGGCTCGTGTACCACTCGGTCGTGAACCTCCTGAGGGGGAACGCCACCACCCTGCTGTCGTTGAACGAGAAGACCACGAGGACCACGATCGGCGCGTAGAGGAAGACCGAGAGCAGAACGTAGAAGGCTCTCAGGTAAAGGCGTCCGCCGGCGGAGGCCTCGACGTTCATGAACGCTCTGCCTCCGGTTGCCGCAGCAGCGGCACCGCGAACAGCAGCAGGACGGCCACCACCGCCAGGAGGAACAGGGAAAGGACCGACCCCCGCTGCCAGTTGAGGCCTTGCCCGAACGCATCCGCTATCGCGTTGCCGTAAAGGAACCCGGTCGTACCTCCCACGAGTTGTGGTGTGACGAACTCGCCTATCGTGGGGATGAAGACGAAGACGAAAGCCGCGGTGACGCCCCTCAAGCTGAGCGGGAGCGTCACCCGCCGGAACACGCCGGCCCTGCGGGCTCCCAGATCGTTCGCCGCCTCGAGCAGGCTCCTGTCCAAGCCGTCGAGCGAGACGAAGATCGGCAGGGCTACGAACGGCACCCATACGTAGATGAGGACCAGCATCACGGTGAACCTGCTGTAGATGAGCCATGAGATCGGGTCACCAGCATCACGGAGCCCCGTCCAGAACAGGAACGAGTTCACGACCCCCTCATCTCCGAGGATCAGCTTCCAGGCGAACACCCTGAGCAAGTAACTGGTCAGGAAGGGAGCGATGGTCAGGACGAGCAGCAGGTACTTCCTTCTTCCGGCGCAGAGCGCCAGGTAGTAGGCCAAGGGATACGAAAGCAGGACCACGACCACCGACACGACCAGAGACGTGACGATCGAGCGCACGAACAGGTCGGGGAAGTAGAGCGTCTTGGCGGTGATGAACCGCTGCCAGTCGTCCATGGACAAGCCTTGGTCGCCCGGGAACAGGGACAGGGCGCCGACGCTGTACGCCGCCACCACCAGGATGGGCAAGACGAAGAAGACGCCGAGCCAGAGCAACGGGGGCGCCAGGAGGCCCCACGTGGTGAGGCGCTCCCGCCACGCCCTCTCGCTCAGGAGGCCTTCACCTCGTCCCACGACTCTTGATAGACGTCCCGGCGGCCTATCGGCCGCTCGACATGGGTCCGTGGCTCATCCAGGACCGTGGGATCGTCGAGGCTGAACGCCTTGACCAACGTCTCGTCCACCTTCGCGAGGTCGACCGACGTGTTCGTGTGACCGTACGCGTAGTTGTTGATCAACCACAGGCCGGACTCTGCGCTGACCCAAGCGTCCACGTAGTCGTGAGCGTGGTAGTAGTTCTCCGAGTCCGCGAACAGGGCGAAGCCGCAGTACCACGAGGTGCGCCCCTCCTTGGGATCCCCGTAGACGACGTCTATACCCGCGCTCTTGGCTGCCACCCAGTGGTTCGGCCAGGCATAGGTGATCCAGACGTCGCCGTTCGTGACGTCTTCCGTCGGGTCGATAGGCCAGAAGTTGCGGACCAGAGGCTTCTTCGAGATCAGGAAGTCCTTCATCTCGCCGAGTTCGTCGTCTGTCATGTTCCAGGGATCGGCCACGCCGTTGAAATATGCGGCCACCACCAGCATGTTCAGGCTGTCCCACCAGGTGATGTGCCCGCCGTAGCGATCGTCCTAGAGGATCCCCCAGGAGTCCTCGACAGGATCCACCTTGTCGGCTCGCCACATCGGCGCTGCGAAACCCCAGTCGGCGGCGATGAAGTACTGTTGCCCGTCGAACTGCCCGGCCGCCTGGAGCGACTGGTTCAGGTCGGGGAAGGACGAGATGAGCGACTTGTCCCACGGCTGCAGGACGCCCAGGTCGAACCAATCCTGCCATCGATAGCCGCACGGATGGGCGATGTCGTAGGTCGTTCCGGACGCCACCTTCGCGTACCCGGAGTCGTCGTCCTTGAACGTGGTGAAGTTCGGTGGCTGGTCGGGGTACAGCTTCTTGTAGGCCTTCCACAGGACGTCGTCCCCGTAGGCCCCATCGCCGTACCCCGCCCAGTCGAACACCTCCAGGGTGCCAGGTTCGGCCGAGGCCGGCGGTCTGGTCGCGGACGGGCTGGTTCCTGTCTGTGTGTCGGTCGGTCCGCCGGGCGAGGTGGTCGTTGCTTGCTTGCAGGCAGCGAGGACACCCGCCCCGGCGATGATCGCCGTGTACCGGAGGAAGTCCCTCCTGCCGTACACGTGTAGGACGTCTGATCTCTCAGGCACGTGTTCCCCCCTTCTCCGCGTGAGCCTTCCGAGCGCGGATATCGTATGACGGTTCGACAGGCAGGGCGAGAAGGGGGCCAGATGACCGTCGGACCACGCGAGATCGCAACGGGGATCACCCCGAAGGGACTCTGCGGCCCTGATGCGCGCCCTTGGGCCGGCGGCTCGTCGTCGTCGAGCCCGCTCGGGTAGGCACTGATACAGTTCCGGCCCGAGTAGCGAGGAAGGGGAGCCTGTTGGGCGCGACGAGTGGGCAGGGTTACGACCCCTGGAGCGGATCGCGACGAGTGGTCTCGGTTCGGCCTCATGTTTGGCGATGGCTGGAGTCCTCGGTGGACGGTGCGAAGGTTCTCGAGATCGGACCGGGGCTCCGCCCGACCGCTCCCGTGGCCGGGTCACACTTCGTGGACTCCTCGGCGCATGCCCTCGAGCAGCTGGCGGCTCGCGGGGGCCGTGTTGCCGAGGCCGGCGGGCGACTCGACTTCCCAGACGCATACTTCGGGCTGGTGATGGCCTTCGAGGTCCTCGAACACGTGGAGGACGACGAGGGTCTGCTCTCGGAGATCGCGCGGGTCCTTCAGCCCGGTGGGCTGTTCGTGATGTCCGTGCCGGTGCACGCCTCGAAGTGGTCCCCGCTGGACATGGCGTGCGGCCACGTTCGCCGGTACGAGCCATCCGAGCTGTTCGGCAGGGTCAAGGCCGCCGGTTTCACCATCAAGGGGTACGACTGGGAGCCCAGCGAGCCACCGGCCATCACCAGGCTTCGTGCCCGCGCGCTTAAGGCCGACCGCCGGGTCGTGACCAAACTGGTCCAGTCGCTGATCTTCCCGTTGCAGGCCGCTTACCAAGGGCTCTTCGGGAAGATCGAGTGGGAGTCTCCGGATGTCCCGGTCCCCGACAGAGCCGGTGACGTGCGCCTGCTGCTGCAACTCCCCGAGGGCTAGCTCCTTCCGGTCCCCTCCATCAGGCGGGTTCCCGACGGCCGTGGGTAGGCTTGCGCGGCGATGAAGATCATCACGTGGAACGTGAACTCGGTCAGGCAGAGGCTCCCTCGGCTGCTGGCGGTTCTGGACCGGCATGCCCCGGATGTGGTCTGCATGCAGGAGACGAAGGTCGAGGACGCGGACTTCCCGACCATGGAGATCGCCGCATCTGGGTATGAGGTGGCTTCGTACGGGCAGCGTGCATACAACGGCGTCGCGATCCTGTCCCGGACCGGGTTAGGGGACGTGCGGCGAGGGTTCGACGGCGATCCCGTACCGGAGGAGTCCAGGGTCCTGGCAGCCAAGGTCGGGGCGCTCCGAGTTGTCTGCGTCTACGTCGTGAACGGTAAGGAGGTGGGCAACCCGAGCTACGAAGTCAAGCTCCGGTGGCTGGACGCGCTCGCGGACTGGGTGAGGGCGAACTTCGACGCGTCCGAACCGCTCGTGGTGTGCGGCGACTTCAACGTCACCCCGGACGACCGGGACGTGCACGATCCCGAGCTCTGGCGCGGCCGGAACCTCGCCACCGACGCCGAGAGGCAGCGCGTGGCCGCCCTGCGCGGCTGGGGTCTGGTGGACCTCGCGCGCGAGCACGCCGGCGACCAACCGGGCCCGTGGACCTTCTGGGACTACCGGAGCGGAGCGTTCCACCGCGGCTGGGGGCTCCGGATCGACCTTGCGCTAGGAACGGCTCCGGTTGCCGCGAGGTTGGAGTCCGTGGAGGTGGACCGGGAAGAGCGCAAGCCCACGTCGGGGGAGGGGAAGCCCTCGGACCACGCGCCCCTGATCGTGACGCTGCGTGACTAGGTGACGGTGATGCTTCGCGCGCCCGACCAACCTGAGGCGCCGCCCGCCAGCGAAACCAACCTGGCGCGGAAGGAGTAGACCCCCGGCCCGCTTGTCGGGTTGAACGGAACGCTCGGGGAGAGCGTGTCGTTGCGGAACGGTTTCCAGCGACGGGATGCGGGCCGCTTGATCTGCACGTCGTATGCGAAGCCGGGGGCCGGGGCCGCAGCTGCCCAGGAGATGATGAAAGTGGTCTCCGTGGCCCCGGCCCCCGGCGAGACCGTGACCCCGGCTTTGATCTGGCCGTCCATCTTCGGGTGCGCCGTGCAGCCGTACGCGAACGTTCCTGCAGAGGGAACCGTCACCTCTAGCGTTCCGCCCGGACCCTGGAGACCGCTGTCGAATAGACCGAGACCGGTCTCGTCGGTGACGCTGTGCGCCGACGGGCCCCAGAACGAGAAAGAGACCTGCGAACCGAAGCTCGAGTAGCGGACCTTCGGATCGAAGGCGTGGTCGGCGACCACCACGGCGCCGGGCAGGTTCACGGTCCAGGACCAACGTGCGACCGCCGTGACGGCCTGTTCGGCTTCGTCCACGCCCCAGACCTCGAACCTGTGGGGTCGCGAGGTGAGTCCCGTGTAGGCGGTTCCTGCGTCACACGGGATGGTCGGGCCCTCATCGAGCTTGCAGCGCAGTCCGTTCACGACGGCCTCCGTGAAGAACGTGAACGCGGCATCGGTCGCTACGGTTTGGGTCGGGGGACCGGCCGTGATGCGGATCACCGGTGGGG
This sequence comes from uncultured Actinomycetes bacterium, assembly GCA_964535065.1. Classification (GTDB taxonomy): domain Bacteria; phylum Actinomycetota; class UBA4738; order UBA4738; family HRBIN12; genus AC-51. The sequence continues at coordinate 807 of CAZHRY010000038.1, read as the reverse complement.
GTGAGAGCCAGGGATCGGTGCCGATGTCCCGGAAGGCGTCCAGCGACGGAGCAGAGCTGTCGATCCACCTGGGGCAACCCCGATCGTTGTGGAAGTAGACCGCGCCCTTCACGTCGGGCCACAGGGCGAGCTGCGTTGCGGCCTCCTGGATCCACCTAGCCTTGCGGTAGGGCGGGTCCGGGTCCTCGTGAGCCCCCCACTCGGCGACGATCATCGGCTTGCCGTGGGCCGCCCCGAAGTAGTGGAACGGAGCGAAGATATCTTCGAACGACCGCCAACCGGCGCCCGGATTTCCGGGACAACCGAACCAGTTGTAGCCGTCGGCGGCGACGACGTCCACAGCGTCGTCTCCGGGGTAGTAGGAGTCGGCGGGGCGGGGGGGCCAACCGCGGGGGCCCCCGGGGGCCGGGGGCGGCACCGGCGGGGCCCCCCGCCCCGCCACACAGGGCCCCCCC
>CAZHRY010000038.1:0-342 GCA_964535065.1 uncultured Actinomycetes bacterium | reverse complement strand
CAGGCGTACGTCACGTTCGGCACGCCGGCCGCCTCGAACCTGGCCCGCACGTGACGGAACGCGGCGACGAACTCATCCGCGGTCCCCGCCGGGTCCCCTTCGGGCTCGTGATGGAAGGCGAACACGATCGGGTCGCCGAATGCGATCAGGTCTTCCGCCCGCGCGTCGATCGTTCGGTCGTGCTGCCCCGCCGCGATCGACGCCCACGACGTGTAGTTCCCGTCCGATCTCCGCGAGTTCCAACTGATCAGCAGGGTTCGGCCGGCGTCGCGCGACCACTCGTCGTCGGCCGTCGGCCACTGCGCGTCCCAGACGTAGTACTGGCGGTCGATCGACATCGGC
>CAZHRY010000037.1:0-21641 GCA_964535065.1 uncultured Actinomycetes bacterium | reverse complement strand
CCCCGCCCCTCTTCTCACAACCGCGAAGGGTGTCAGGCTCCGACCGAGTAGGTCAGCATCCCTCCCGAGAGCGGTGCTCCTCCATCGGGCCACATCCAGACGTAGGCGACGCAGTCCGCCGCGCCATCGGCCCAAGACGTGCTCGCGAGCGTGAAGGCACCGGCCAATCCCTGCCTGTACGCCTCGTACTCGACTCCGGCATCCTGCACCGATACCGGCGCGCCGTTCTGGCTGCAGATGTTCGTAACCCACAGATGACCGAGGTCACGATCCTTCACGCGGAGCGGATCTACCGCGAACCAAACCTCGCTTCCCCGTGTCGGGCTGGCGGCGAGGTGCGCCCCCGACTCAGTGGCGAACGAGATGGCGACCTGCGCCCCGCCTCCACCCTTGTCCCCGCCCTTGTTCCCGCCCGCGGCAAAGGCGGGTGTCGCCACGATGGCCAGAGCCACACAGGCGATGAACAACCGCTTCAGCATGAGCTCCATCCCCCTTCGGTTCGTCAACCGGGCGGGGACCAGACCTTCCGACCCCTGAGTGGCCCGAGATGACTAGCTCATCCGGGTTATCGGCGGTTCCGTCCAGGGCCTTGAGAGGCCTGCTCGTTGCCAGCCGAGAGGGCGTCGGAAACTTGAGCGCCGACTGGCGCCGACCTCCGTTTTTCAGCCGGATGTACCAGTGCTTGGGGACCAAGCGCCCATTGACCTACAGGGAATCCCCCGCGTACCCTTGGCGCAGTCCCCCAGACGGGGGTCGGTGGATAGGTCAGCGGAACGTATGCCGGTGGAGCGGCTCTTCATGCTGATCGACTGGCATCCCGTCGACGAGTCGATCGCCCGGCTCGCCGGGGAGTTCGGACGGCGGTTCCGCCGGAGTCATACGTCAGTTGGGGTCGCCGATCTGATCATCGCGGCCACAGCGCAGACCCTTGGACTTCCCCTGGTTACCTCGAACACGAAGCATTACCCGATGTTCCCCAAGCTCAAATCGCCCTACTAACGCCCCCCTTGTCTACCGGGTGGTAGGTAGCGCATAATCTGCCGCGTGGTAGAGAAGCCGCGTTCCATCGTGGAGGCCCTCGCCGGCAGGACGGTCTTCCTCACGGGGGTCACCGGCTTCCTGGGGCAGGTCATCCTGGAACGCCTCCTCCTGGACTTCCCCGACACCCGAGTGACCGTCCTGGTTCGCTCTCAGCAGTCGTCCGCCGCCGCGGACCGGGTCCGCTACCTCACGCGCAAGCCCTCGTTCGACGTCCTCCGAGCCAAGCTCGGGGGCGACGAGGAGCTCCTTCGCCTGCTCGACGAGCGGGTAGCCGTGATCGACGGCGACTTCACCAGGGGTGAGCCTGATCTCCCCCAAGGCCTCGACGTCGTGATCCACTCTGCGGCCACCGTCAGCTTCGACCCGCCGATAGACGAGGGGTTCCAGACGAACCTGCTCGGCGCACAGAACCTGTACCGGGCGGTGGCCCGGCACAACAAGCCGCACCTTGTGCACGTTTCGACTGCCTACGTGGCCGGCGTCCAGAAGGGCGTGATCCCGGAGGGCCCGCTCGAGCACAGGGTGGACTACGCCCTCGAAGCCCGGATGGCGCTGGAAGCCCGGCGCGAGGTCGAGGCGGCCTCGCGCAAGCCGGAGATGCTCGAGGGCCTCATGGCCAGGGCGGCCAAGGAGCACTCGCGCGCCGGACCCAGCACCGTGAGCCAGGATGCCGAGGAACGCCGCAAGCAGTGGGTGGACAAGCGCTTGGTCGAATACGGGCGCCTCCGGGCGCGCACGCTCGGCTGGCCCGACGTCTACACCTTCACCAAGGCGATGGGCGAGCGGGCGGTGGAGGACCTTGCTCACGAGCAGGGCCTGGCGCTCTCGATCGTCCGGCCGTCGATCATCGAATCGGCGTTGGAACACCCGTCGCCCGGTTGGATCGACGGCTTCAAGATGGCGGACCCGATCATCCGCGCGTACGGGCTCGGCCAGATCCCCGAGTTCCCGGGCATACCCGAGGGGATCGTGGACCTGATCCCCGTGGACTACGTGGTGAATGCGATCCTTGCGGTGGCCGCGGCGCCGCCCGAGCCCGGGGAGCCCGCCCACTACAACGTGTCCAGTGGCTCGCGGAACTCCCTTCGCTTCTTCGAGCTGTACCAGTACGTCCGCGAGTACTTCGAAGCACACCCACTGCCCGAACGCGGCCGCGGCGAGCACAAGGTCCCCGAATGGAAGTTCCCCGGAACCGCTGCGGTGGAGTCCATGCTGTCGAAGGCCGAGAAGCTGACGGACCTGGCTGAGAAGGTCGTGACCCATCTGCCCAAGTCCAAGACGATGCGCGATGCGGTGGCCCGCGTGGACCGCGACCAAGCCCGGGTCGACTTCGTCAAGCGCTACTCGGAGCTGTACGGCATGTACACCGAGACTGAGGTCGTCTACACCGACGACCGGGTCGTCGCCCTATGGGAGGGACTCTCCGAGGAAGACAAGGCGCGGTTCCCGTTCGATGCAGGCTCGATCGACTGGCGTCACTACCTCCAGGACGTGCATTGCCCCGCTGTGACGCAGAGCCTGCGCGAGCTCTCGCGGAAGGACCGGGAACGCCCGCGGGTTCAGATCGCGCCGCGCGAAGAGCCCGTGCTGGCCGTCTTCGACATGGAGGGCACGATCATCGCGTCGAACGTGGTCGAGTCGTACGTGTGGACCCGCTTCGCCGACCTGGAACCCGGCGGATGGCCATCGGAGTTCGTGTCGGTGTTCGGCCGGATCCCCGAGTACCTACAGATCGACCGTCGAGACCGGGGCGACTTCCTGCGAACGTTCTTCCGCCGGTATGAAGACGCGTCGGTGCAGCAAGTCGACGAGCTGATCGAAGGTCACGTCGGCGAGTTCATGCTGCAGAAGGCATTCCCGGCGGCCCTGCGCCGCGTTCGCGAGCACAGGGCCGCCGGGCACAAGACGCTGCTGATCACCGCGGCCGCCGAGCCGTTCATCCGCGTGCTGACCCCCCTGTTCGACCTGGTGATCGGGGCGGAGCTTGAGGTCCGCGATGGGCGCTACACCGGGTTCATGTCGGCACCGCCGCTGGTCGGCGAGGCCCGGGCCGCGTGGCTGCGGCGGTACGCCAGGCAAGAAGGTGTGAACCTGAAGCACTCGTACGCGTACGCGGACTCGTACAGCGACCTACCGCTGCTGCGGACGGTCGGCAACCCGGTCGTGGTCTCGCCCGATTCGGCGCTGTACCGGCACGCCCGGCGCCGCAGGTGGCCGATCGAGGAGTGGTCCATGGCGCGGGGCATGCCGAAAGTTCGATTCCCGAGGCCGGCCGCCCGATGAAAGCGTGTCGGTGCCGGCCGGTAGCCTTCGGGCCCCCCTCAGGAAGGGGGTCCTCGTGCGCATACCAGTTCGGTATGCTGAACGCATGTCACCACAGATCGCTGTTCGCGTGGACCAGGAGCTCGCGGCCCGCCTCGACGAACTCGTTGCCGAGGGTCGGTTCGCCACCAAAGCCGAGGCCATCCGCACTGCTATCGAGGCGCTCGTGGACGTGGAACGCAGGAGGCGGATCGGAGAGGCCATCGTCGAGGGCTATCGGCGGATCCCACAGGACATCGACCCGGATCTGGAGTCGACCTTGGAAGCGGCGATGCACGACATGCTCGCCGACCTTGAGGCAGAAGAGGGCGACCGGCCATGGTGAGCGTGAAGTGGGGAGACATCTGGTGGGGCGAGCCGCCGAACGAGAAACCGCGCCCGTACCTCCTGCTGACGCGCGACGCTGCCATTCCTGTCCTGTCCCGGGTCGTGGCGGCCCCGATCAGCAGCACCGTCCGGGGGATCCCCACGGAGGTCCGGCTGGGGTCGGCAGAAGGGCTCCCGATCGAGTGCGTCGCCAGCATGGACAACATCTTCACGCTGCGGAAGGCCTACCTGATCAGACGGATGGGGGCGCTCGACAGATCCCGCCGTCCGGAGGTGTGCGCGGCCGTCGCTGCCGCGATCGACTGCTGACGGTCGGTACGAGGCCGATCTCGCCGAGCGTGTTCCGCTCATCCAGCGTGTTCGTCTCATCGAGCGTGTTCCGCTCATCCAGCGTGTTCCGCTCATCCAGTGTGTTCCGCATGGTGGGATCCAGATCCCAGATCGCAGAACACACCGCACCGACCCCCGGGGGAACCCGCAGATGACCACTCAGGCGATCGAGTACTTCCGCTCGCCCGCGCGCTACGTGGGCGCGCGCACGGTCGGCGCGAAGGTGCCCGGCCTGATCGCGGGTCCGCTCGCGCCCCTGCGCGTCGTCAACATGAAGGACCCCGAGCCGCCAGCCGGCCGGGACGGCTGGGCTCGCGTCAAGCCGTTGCTCAGCGGGATCTGCGGGTCGGATCTTGCCACGATCTCGGGTCAGACCTCGTTCTACTTCTCCCCTCTGGTGTCCACGCCGTTCGTCCCCGGACATGAAGTGGTCGGGGAGCTGCAGGAGGATTGCGAAGATCTCCCGGCCAAGTCGCGTGTCGTTCTCAGCTCGGTGCTCGGGTGCAGCGCCCGCGGCGAGGATCCGCCCTGCCCCAGCTGCGCGAAGGGCGCGACCAACCTGTGCGACCGGGTCACGGTCGGGCACCTGAAGCCCGGCCTTCAGACCGGCTACTGCGCAGAGGTTCCCGGCGGGTGGTCGCGCTTGATGGTCGCGCACCGCTCGCAGCTCCACGCCGTCCCCGGGGCTATGGACGACCGCACGGCCCTCCTGATCGAGCCATTCGCCGACGCCATCCACGCCGTCAAGAAGGCCCGGATCCAGCCCGGCGATAGCGTGCTGATAGCCGGGGCCGGGACGGTCGGCATCCTCACGCTGCTCGCGGTCAAGCTGCTCGCTCAGCCCGGCCACGTGATCGCTGCGGCCAAGCACCAGAAGCAGCGTGCGGCGTGCCGCATGGCAGGAGCCGACGAGGTCGTTCATCCGCCGCACGCTGCGAAGGCCGTCCGCCGGCACACGAGCGCCGTCAAGTTGACCCCCGAGAGGGGACAGGATTTCCTGTTGGGGGGCGTGGACGTCGCACTCGACTCCGTCGGTTCGCGCTCCAGCCTGGATCTGGCGCTTCGAACGACCAAGGCCGGCGGTCGCGTCGTCCTCACCGGGATCCCGGCGTCGGGTGCGGACCTGACGCCCCTGTGGTTCCGTGAGCTCGAGCTGACCGGTGCATACACGGCCACGGCCGAGGACTTCGAGCTCGCGATCGGGGCCGCGGCCAACCTGCCCATGCTCGCCGAGATGGTGGGCGCTACCTACCCGCTGGACCGCTGGCGAGACGCCATCGATCACGCGATGTCAGCCGGGAAGCTCGGAACCTTCAAAGTGGCGTTCGCGCCCCAAGACTAGGAGATCAGATGCCAAGGCCAGGATTCGTTCTAGAGGTGGACGAAAGGACCCCTCCCCTGATCGTTCACGAGGGCGAGGGGTACCGCATGCAGAAGTTCCCCCTCGGAACGAAGGTCATCTACCCGCCCGACGCTCTGCCGGGACTGAAGGACTTGAACGCTCACATCCGCCACGCCCTGCTGCATCCGGTGGGCGATTCGAAGCCCCTGCCCGAACTCCTTTTCCCGGGGATGAAGCTGACCATCGCGGTGGACGATATATCCCTTCCGCTACCACCGATGGTCACACCCGATGTGAGGCAACGCATCCTGGAGCACGTCATCGAGCTGGCTGCGCGCGCGGGCGTCGACGACCTGGAGATCGTCGTCGCCACGGCCCTGCATCGCCGGATGACCGCCTCCGAGATCAAGCGGATGGTCGGCGAGCGCGTCTATCGCTCCTTCTGGCCGAAGGCGCTCTACAACCTGGACGCCGAGGACTCGGCGAACATGACGATCGTCGGTCAGACCGATCAGGGCGAGACGGTCCAGATGCACAAGCGCTCGGCCGAGTCCGATCTGATCGTCTACGTGAACATCAACCTGGTCGCCATGGACGGCGGGTGGAAGTCAACGGCCATCGGCCTCGCCGGTTACGAGAGCCTGAAGCACCACCACAACGTCAACACGATGCTGCACTCGAGGTCGTACATGGACCCGCGGCCCGGGCGTTCGGCGATCGCAGACTCGGCGACCCGCATGGGCCACGTCTTGCGCGCGAGCGGCGTCAAGATCTTCCAGATCGAGACCACCTTGAACAGCGAGACGTTCCCCTCCCAGCTCGGCTTCCTGAACAAGCGCGAATGGGAGTGGTCCACGAGGGACCAGGCGCTGATGATGGCGGCCAAGAAGGCGAACGACCTCGCGCCGCCGCGCATCCGCCGCGAGTTCTTCCGCCGGATCGAGGCGCCGTACAAGGTGACCGGTGTCAACGCGGGCGAGGTCGAGGCGGTCCACGAGCGAACCCTGGAGAACCTGCACCGCCAGCAACTCGTCGAGGTCCAGGGGCAGGCCGACATCGCGATCTTCGGTGTTCCTTACGTCGGCCCGTACAACGTGAACTCGGTGATGAACCCGATCCTCGTCCACTGCCTGGGCCTCGGATACCTGTTCAACATGTACCGGAACAAGCCCATCGTGAAGGAAGGCGGCGTCGCCATCTTGTTCCACCCCGTTCCGTGGGAGTTCCACACGATCCACCACCCCAGCTACATCGACTTCTTCGAGGAGGTCCTGGCCGACACGACCGACCCGAAGGAGATCGAGGCGAGGTACGAGGAGCGATACGCTCGCGATCCCTGGTACATCCACCTGTACCGCACATCGCACGCGTACCACGGTGTTCACCCGTTCTACATGTGGTACTGGGGAGCGCACGGCCGCGACCACTGCGGCGACGTGATCTTCGTCGGAGGCGAACCCAAGAGCGTCGCGCGGCTCGGTTACCGGCGTGCCGACTCGCTGCGCGACGCACTGGAGATGGCGAAGGACACGGTCGGCTCCTCGCCCGAGATCACGTACTTCCACGCACCTCCGATCATGATCGCGGACGTGAAGTGATGGGCGCACGTGACGGGTTGAAGGAGATGGCGAGGGGGTTCCGCTGGGGCCGCCGGCCTCTGGTACCGCGTTCCGCCGAACCGTATGCCGAGGAGGACTACGACGAGGGGTTCCCGACCGACTGGGCGCGGACCGAGGCGGGAGTGCTCGCCCGGCAGGGCATCCTGAAGGGGATCATGACGCCCATCGTCAAGACGGAGTTGTCGCTCAGGGTGCATGGGCTGGACAAGCTCCGGGGCGTCGAGGGTCCCGTCCTGTTCTTCTCGAACCATTCGAGTCACCTGGACGCGACCCTGATCATGTGCACGCTGCCCGAAAGGTGGCAGCGGAAGACCGCCGTCGGCGCAGCGCGCGACTACTTCTTCGATGTGTGGTGGCGGCAGGCGTTCACCGCGCTCGTGTACGGAGCGTTCCCGATCGATCGGAAGAGGGGAGCGCGTGGCGCGATCGACAAGGCGCGCGAGCTCGTGCGCGAAGGATGGTCGATCGTGGTCTTCCCGGAAGGCACCCGGTCGATGGACGGGCACATGCAGCGGTTCAGGCACGGGTCGGCGCGGCTTGGTCTGGAGTTGGGCATCGGGCTGGTGCCGATCGCGATCATCGGAGCACACCAGGCGATGCCGAAGGGCGCGTTCTGGCCTCGTGCGGGCAGACCGCCCGTGACGGTCCGGTACGGTGACGTGATCACCCCGGATCCGGGCGAGACCCACCAGCAGCTGTCGCTGCGGATGCAGCAGGCCGTCATGCAGCTCTTCGATGAGGATCGCACGTCGTGGTGGGAGGCACTGAAGAGAGCCGAGCGCGACGAGACGCCCTCGCTGGGCGGCCCCGCCGGGCCAGCCTGGAGGCGCATCTGGGAGGGCTCGCGGCCGGTGGCCCGGCGGGGCCGCCCCAAGGCGTGGGAGTAGGTCGCCAGATGCCCCGCACCGGCGGCGAGCAGCGGCGCACCACGATCGTCGAGGAGGCCATCCGCGCGTTCGGCCGCGAAGGCTACAAGGGCGCCTCGCTCGATCTGATCGCGCAAGCGGTGGGGGTTCGCAAACAGACCCTGCTCTACTACTTCCCCACCAAAGACGCCCTGCTGGAGGCGTGCCTCGCCGCAGCGGGGGAGCGCTTGGCCCTGACCATAGCGCGGGCCCTGGAGGGCAAGGAGAGCTACTGGGACAGGGCCGAAGCCGTCATCCACTCGGTATTCAGGCTGGCGAGCGATTGGCCCGAGTTCCCCATGTTCATCCGCGAAGCCGGGCGGCTGGGACCCGATGCCTTCGACAGGTTCGCGGCGGTCATCGATCCCCTGCGTGCACGAGCGGTGGCCTTCCTGCAGACCGGCATGGATTCCGGGGAGATCCGGAAGCAGGACCCAGCCCTTCTGCTGTTCACGCTCTACACCGCCGTCGTCGGCGCCCTGACGGAGGCCAGCGTGCTACACGCCGTCGTCGGGAACGACAAGGGGAAGGCCTCGCTCAAGAAGCGAGAGATCGAGACGCTGGCCTTCGTTCGGGCCGCCCTCCGCCCTCCGGGGTAGACCTGCCTACGAGTAGAACTCGACGATCAGTCGCTCCTCGATCGGGACCGGGAGCGGGATCTCGTCGCGTTCCGGAACGCGGCTGAGGGTGCCCGATACCTCGCTCTTGTTCCTGTACAGGTAGGGCGGCGGATCTGGCGTGATCTCGAGAGCTTCTCGGACGTAGACGAAGTTGGCGGCCTTGTGAGACAGCGTGATGGTCTGCCCCGGCTTGACCTGCGCGCTGGGGATGTCGATCCGCTTGCCATCTAGCAACACGTGGCCGTGCGAGACCAGCTGGCGAGCCTGGCTGGTCGTCAGGGCGAACCCGAGCCGCAGGCAGACCGTGTCGATCCTGGTTTCCAGCTGGCGAAGCATGACCTCGCCGGTGACGCCCTGATGGCGCGTGGCGCTCTCGTAGTAGCGGCGCATCTGCTTCTCGTTGACGCCGTAGATCGCGCGGAGCTTCTGCTTCTCGAGCAAGCGCGTCTGGTACTCGGAGATGCGCTTGCGCCCCCGTCCATGTTGCCCCGGCGGGTATGGGCGCTTGTTCGACGGGCAGTTGGCACGCCCGCAGAGGGGCGCGCCGACGCGTCGGCAGGTACGGTGCTTGGGGCCGGTCTTGTCCATGCGGTGGGCAAGGCTACCAGACGTTCATATGGGATGACCTGCGGTGATGGCGGGTTCAGCCGCAGTCGGCGGCGCGCGACGCGGCTGCAAGCGAGAAGGCCAGGACCACCGGCGCGACCATCGCCACGGCGATCGCCAGGTAGCGGCCCGCCCGGCCCGTCAGGCACCGGGCGAAGCCGTAGCCGAACGCGGCGAAAGCTCCGGCGAAGCTCACGGCGGCTCCCTGCGTGACCGCGACGCAGTCGCCTGCGGGCAGGAGGGAGCGGGAGAGAGCACCGAGGCCAAGCCCTCCGAACATGAGGGCGAGGCCGAGGCGATCGGCCTTGATGGGCGATCCGGGCGTGTCGGTCACGCGGGCTAGCATGCGGTTGTGGACGGGATGCGGCAACGAGCGATAGGCGCCGTTGTGGGACTTGCGGTCGGCGACGCATTGGGTGCTCCCTTCGAGTTCCGGCGCCGCGACGCCGTGCCCTCGCCGCTGCCAGCGTTCGAGCTCCGGTGGATGGGCCTGCCACCCGGGAGCTGGACCGATGACACGGCGCTCGCTCGCAACCTGTGGCTGTCCCTGACCGAGGCCGGAGGGATCTTGGATCCGGACGATCTGATGTCACGGCACGTCGCCTGGCTCCAGAGCGGGCCGCCCGATGTGGGGAACCTCACGCGCCGAGTGCTTTCGCGCTACGCGGCGGGAACGAAGGATGCCGCGAAGCTCTACTTCGAGGAGCGAGGCCCCGAGGTCAGCGCCGGGAACGGGTCGGTGATGTACTGCGCACCCCTGGGGGTGGTTCGCGCCCGGTCGCCGGAGCGCTTGCCGACCGAGGCTGCCGAACTGTCGGCCCTTACCCACTGGGATCCGCGGTGCCGCACGGCGTGCATCGCCGTGACGCTGGCGGTTGCGGCTCTCGTGCGGGGGGATGCTTGTGGAGACGCGATCGCGTCCGCGGTGAGGGCGGTAGCCGATCTTCCCGGCGGGGAAGAGCTCGAGTTCCTCGTCGCTCAAGCCGGCCGCTCGCGCCCGATCGACGGCCCCGATATGGGCTTCACCCTTTTCACGGCCGGGATCGGCCTGCAGGTGGCCGGTGAAGGCATGGGGTTCGAGGAGGGGCTTCGTCACGTCGTGGGGCTCGGCGGAGACACCGACACGAACGCCGCGGTCGCCGGGGCCTTGCTGGGCTCGGCGCACGGCGTCCAGGGGATCCCGCCTACGTGGCTGGGGACCCTTGCCGAGGGCGACCGCATCCGAGCCGAAGCGGGAGCGCTTGCAGACCTCGTCTGAGCGGCAGTCGTCCCCGCTTCGAGGGGCTCCGGCTTGAGCCTGTAACGCTTCGCGCGATCCGTGTCACCATCGGGTAACCGAGGAGGAGGTTGAGCGTGCCGGACGGGCAGGTGCAGGTCTATGGCGCCACCTGGTGCCCCGATTGCAGGCGGGCCAAGAAGTTCCTATCGGACCAGCGTGTGCCTTTCGAGTGGCACGACATCGACGGCCGCGACGACCTGATCGCTCTGGTCGAGGAGCGGAACGGCGGCAAGCGGATCATCCCCACGATCGTATTCGCCGACGGGAGCCACCTGGCAGAGCCCACGAACGAGGAGCTGGCCGAGAAGCTGGGGCTCGCGCGCGAAGCCCAGCGTCACATCTACGACCTGATCATCGTAGGTGGCGGCCCAGCCGGGCTCACGACAGCGATCTACGCGGCTCGCGAGAACCTCGACACGCTCGTGGTCGACTCTAAGGGTCTCGGGGGGCAGGCAGGGGTCACCGAGCGGCTCGACAACTACCCCGGCTTTCCCGAGGGGATCTCGGGCTCGGAACTCGCCGACAGGTTCGTCGAACAGGCGAAACGCTACGAGGTCGAGATGCTGCAGGCTGTGTCCGTTTCTTCGGTGCGATCGCGTGATGGCTGCGTAGAGGTCGTCACATCGGCCGGCCAGCGCTTGGAGGCGCGAGCGGTCCTGATCGCCACGGGATCGTCCTACAGGAGGACGGGTGCCCGCGGGGAAGCCGAGCTGATCGGTGCTGGCGTCCACTTCTGCGCCACCTGTGACGGCCCCTTCTACAAAGGCTCGGAGGAGCTGATGGTCATAGGAGGGGGCAACTCGGGGCTGGAGGAGGGCCTGTTCCTCACCCAATTCACAGGTCTCGTTCGTGTGATCGAGTTCGGCGACCGTCTCGCAGGGTCCAGGCTCCTTCAGGACAAGGTCATGAGCCACCCGAAGATGAAGGTCGAGCTGGGGCGTGCTGTGAAGGAGTTCCGCGCGAGGGACGACGGCAAGCTCTCGGCTGTCCTGGTGGAGAACCGCGAGACCGGTGAGATCGAGGAACATCATCCGGCGGGTGCGTTCGTATTCGTCGGGCTGGACCCGAACACCGGGTTCCTTTCGGGGGCCGTGGATCTGGATGAACGCGGCTTCATCGTCACGGACCCCTCGTTCATGACGAGCATGCCGGGGGTGTTCGCGGCGGGCGATGTGCGTTCGAGCTCGACGAAGCAGCTCGCGAGCGCGGTCGGGGAGGGCGCGGCGGCCGCGATCCAGATCCGTGGCTACCTGGACCGCTTGCGGGGGGGCTAGGCATGGACGCCGCGGAGATCTTCCAGCTCATCGTGAAGGCGGACGAGAAGCTGAAGTACGCGACGTCCGAGCGCGCGGAGGAGCGCAGGGCGCAGGCGCGTGAGATCTTGGCGCGGGCGCGGGCCGAGGCGCTCGCGATCGGGAGCGTCGCTCTGGTGGCGCAGGTCGATGCGCGGCTCGCTGATCTGGACGGTAGCGGTTAGGGCGGTGTTCGCCGGTGTTCGCCGGTGTTCGCCGGTGTTCGCGTGTCAGAGGTGGTCGCTATGATGCGAACGTATGTTCGGGTCTGTGATCGAGGTCGTCGGCGTGCTCCGCGCGGGGGAGCTCGGGGAGCTTCCTGATGCGCGCATAGAAGAGGAGTTCGACGAGTTGCACCGCCTGGTCGAGCTGCTCGAGGTGGAGCGGCTGCGAAGGCTCGCAGAGATCGACAGACGGAACCTGTTCCAGCGCGATGGGCACCTTTCTGCGGTGTCCTGGCTCGCGGCGAGGTATCGCGTGCCGCGCGGCGCGGCTGCAGAGCAGGTGCGAAGCGCGCGGGCTCTCGAACAGATGCCGGCGGCCCGGGCGGCCCTTGGGGCAGGTGAGGTGTCCCTGGGGGCTGCCAAGATGCTGGCTGCGGCCCGCCAGGTGGACCCGGAGGCGTTCTCGCGCTCCGAGCCGGTGCTCGTCGATGCGGCCAGGCGTCACTCGACCGCGGACCTTCGAAGGGTCCTTGGCTTCTGGCAGGAGCGCGTCAGGCAGGAGAGGCTCGAGGCCGGGGGCTTCGTGAAGGCAAGGGGCTGCACGCCTCGGTCACCTTCGCCGGGATGGTCCGGGTCGACGCCGACCTCGACCCCGAGACCGGAGAAGCGCTCCTTGCAGCGATCAACGCCGTGATGGACGCCGAGGCAAGAAGCGGGGAAGAAGACCCCCGGACCCCCGCGCAGAAGAGGGCCGATGCCCTGGGCGAGGTGTGCCGGGGCTGGCTCGGATCTTGCCGAACGGCCGTCGGTCGCGGGCGAGCGCCCGCACATGACGGTAAGGGTCGATGTTGGCGATCTCGTCGCCAGGGGTCCAGGCGAGCTTGACCGCGTAGGCCCGGTGGCAGCCGAGACCGTCCGGCGCCTTGGCTGTGATGCATCTGTGGTGAGGGTCGTGATGGCGGGGGACTCCGAGCCGCTCGACGTGGGGCGCAAGACCGCCGTCGTTCTCGCCTCGATCCGTCGCGCGCTCGTGGAAAGGGACCGGACCTGCGCCTTCCCGGGCTGCGAGCGCCATCAGTCCTGGTGCGACGCCCATCACATCTTGCACTGGGCAGACGGTGGCCCGACGGCCTTGGGCAACCTGGTCCTTCTGTGCCGAAGGCACCACCGAGCGGTCCACGAGGGGTTCGCCGTTTCGATGGCCGATGGCCGGCCTGTGTTCGCCCGCCCTGACGGTTCGCGGCTGGAAGGCCGTGCGCCACCGTCGCGGGTCGCGTGAGGAGCGCGACGTGGGTAGCTGGGTGAGTGGGTGCGTGGGGTAGCTGTGAGAGCGCTAGTCGGGTGAGCGCCAGCCTCTGAAGGCTTCGAGAAGGACGGTTCGCTGGTCCTCGGTCAGGGACTCCTCAGTGAGCATGCCGGTCAGCCGGATGGTTTCCCGGAACTGGCCGAGGACGATCTCGCACCCGTCGCACTCCGCGAGGTGGGCGCTCACAGCGGCATGCTCGGGTTCGGAAAGGGTGCCTTCCAGGTACCCGGTCACCAGCTCGACCACTTCGCGACAGCTCATCTCGACCACGCTCATTCCAAGCCCCTGAAGTGTTCGTCGAGGGCCCGGCGTACCTTCGCGCGCGCTCGATGCAGGAGCACCCTCTGATTAGTCTCCGAGATGTCCAGGGCGTTACGGACTTCCTCGGAGGACCAGCCGAGGACATCACGCATACGGATGACCTCCGCTTGCATCGGAGGTAGTCCGGCGATGGCCGCACCGATCACACGCAGGGTCTCGGAGCCCTCAGCTCGGTCCTCGGGGACTCCGCGCCAGTCGAAGGGCAGGGTGGACCAGTGACCCGCCCACCGGTCCTCCGGACCGAGGAAGTCGGCGGGATCCCACGTGGGCTGGTCGAGGTCGTCCCCTGAGAGAGCGGCGAAGGGGACGCTGCGGCTCTCGCGCTGCCCGCGGGTTTTGGCGATGTTCACCAGGATGCGGAAGATCCAGGTGCGGAGCGAAGCCCGACCCTCGTACCCGCGCAGGCCCTCGAGCACGCCGACCCACGCCTCTTGCACGACCTCGTCGGCGACCGCGTCGCTCGGGACGTACATGCGGGCGACCCGGCGCATCGAGGGAGTGAGTTTCTCCACCAGGTCCATGAAGGCGGACTCGTCACCCTCCATGAGGCGCTGTGCCAGAGCGACATCTGCAGCGTTGTCCACTCGGGCAGACTAGCGGCAACAGAGAGCGGCGGGACAGCCGGGGCGACGGGCTAGCCGGGGAGGCAGGACAGCCGGGGCGACGGGCCAGCCGGGGAGGCAGGACAGCCGTGGCGACGGGCTAGCCGGGGCGCGCGGCGCCGTAGGGGGTGTCGTAGCCGTACATCGAGCTCGTCTGGACCTCGCCACCGGGACCTGGGTGCCTGGCGTGGATGATCGTGCCGCCGCCGACGTAGATGGCCACGTGACTCGTGGGTGAGTAGTAGAAGATCAGGTCGCCGGGTTGAACGGCGCTGAGTGGTACGTGAGGCAAGACCGCGTACTGGGCTTGCGAGGAGTGGGGGATCGAGACGCCTGCCTGCGCCCACGCCCACATCGTCAGGCCGGAGCAGTCGAACCCGACGGCTGGGTTGGCCGAAGCCCACACGTACGGGGTCCCGAGGACCGAATAGGCGGCTGCTACGGCCTTTTCGGCGGCCGAGGCGTTAGGCGGGGGGACGTAGTCGGTACCGCCATCCCCTCCTCCCGACTGAGGTGGAGGTGTCTCGCCTTCCTCTGCGGCGGCGCGGGCGGCCGCTTCGGCGGCCGCAGCCGCCGCCGCCGCAGCCGCCTGGGGCCGCTGGTAGGCGTCGAACCGGCGGTCGAGCGTCTGGTACAGCTCGGCCTGCTCTTCGGTCATGGCCTCGATCTCTTCCCGCTTGGACGCCATCTCGGCCACGAGCGCCTTCGCCTCTGCGACCGCGTTCGCGAAGTCCTGGGCCGCCCACTGCGCCCGCTGGGCAGCCGCGTCAGCCCGGGCGGCCAGCTCCGCGTCGGACTGGGCTACCGCCCCGATGAACTCGAGCCGGTCTGAGAACTCAGTGATGCTCTGGGCTCCGAGCAGGACGTCGAGCTGGGACCCCAGGCCCGTATAGGCGAGAACGGCGCGCTCCGAAAGGAGCCGGCGGGCCTCCTCGGCCTCAGCCTCGGCGGCCTCCTTGCGGGCCTTGGCCTCGGCGAGGCGCTCCTGGGTCAGCGACAGCTGGTACTGGGCCTCGTTGTACGCCTCGATCGCCACCTCGAGATCGTGCTCGAGAACCTCCAGGCGTGCTTCGGCCTGCTCGACCTCTTCCTCGGTCGGGGCGCCGTAGGCGGGGGAAAGGGAGACGCCGATGGGGACCACGAGGAGCGCGGCTGCCAGCAGCCGCCGGATCCTCGGTCGCTTCGCGGTCATCGTCCCCCGGGTGATCGTCCGGATAGCCCGAAGGCTCGGTTCCCCGAGCCCTCGGCGACCACCCTAGCCGGGGGCCAGAAAGAGCGTCAAGCACTTCCCGAACGTGCGTTCGTTGCGTGGAGAGGGCCTGCCAGAAGGGTCTCGCTCCGCAGAGATCGAAGGACGTTCCGGAGGAGGTGGTATGGGTCAGGCGCACGGCCTGAAGCACCGCCCGAACCGCGGCTCGGTGCGGGCCGGGATACGGAAGCCACTCGTGAGGTCGGGACGGCGGGATTTGAACCCGCGACCTCAGCGTCCCGAACGCTGCGCGCTACCAAACTGCGCCACGTCCCGTGGGAGCGATGTTACCGAGCGCCGCCGTACCGCGTCGTCCTCGCGTACCGTCCTTGGGGCCACCGCGGGGTCAGGCGTCCCCCCCTCTCGCCGATGAGACTTACTGCCCGGGGGGCGCAGGCTCCAGCTCCAGCAGGGTGGCCTCGGGCGGGCAGAGGAATCGGAACGGCGCGTACTTGCTCGTGCCGAGTCCCGGCGAGATGTGAACGACCGCGGTTCCCATCCGGATGAGTCCGGAAGCAAGCCGAGCCGGCATGGATGAGTTGGTCACGAGTGCCCCGACGAGCGGCATGCGCACCTGGCCGCCGTGTGTGTGCCCGGCCACGACGAGCCGGTAGCCGAGGGCAACCGCTTCGGCCGCGGAGTCCGGCGAATGCATCACCGCGATCCCGAACCGCTCGGGTTCGTGGCGCGGCGCAACACGCAGGTCCTGCCAGGCGATGTGGGCGTCGTCGAGTCCCAGCAGCTCGATCTCCAACCCCCCCAGCTCGCTCAGCAGGCGCGAGTTGGTCAGCTCGCGCCAGCCGTCCGCTTCGAGCAGGCGGACGAGATCGGCCGCCCTCCCACGCACCGCACGGCGCGTCTTCCTCTTCCCCCTGAAGTACGCGAGGTAGTTGAGGGGCTTGGGGGCGAAGTGGTCGTTCGAACCGAGGACGAACCACGATGCCAGCCGGCCCCGGACCGCTCGCACAGCCATTACGGCAGCCTCCACCGCCTCGGGTTCGGCCAGGAAGTCCCCTGTTACGACGGCGACATCCGGCTGAGGCAGGGATGCGAGGAACCGGGTCTTGTGCCCGTCGCCAGTGACGAAGTGAAGATCCGAGAGGTGGAGCACGGTAAGGGTGACCGGACCGCCTGGGGGTAGGATGGCCAGCCGGTAGCGCCTGATCCGGTACCGGTGGCGTTCGATGAAGACGCCCCACAGTACGCAGCAGGCGCCGATCGCGAGGATCGCCAGCAAGGGAAGCACGAAGGGGAGTCTACGGTGGCCGGTTCGCTGAAGGAGCAGCTACGTGAGGAGGTCACGGCCGCGCTGAAGGCCGGGGACAAGGTGCGCCTGGGCGCGCTTCGCATGCTGTCGGCAGCCGTGACCAACCGGGAGAAGGACGTCCTCCACGAACTCGATGACGACGAAGTCCGCGAGGTGGCTGCGAAGGAGGTCAAGAAGCGCACGGAGTCGATCGAGGCGTTCGAGGCCGGAGGGCGGCAGGAACTCGCGGACAAGGAACGCGCGGAGCGCGACGTGCTGATCCCCTACGCGCCCGAGCAGCTCAGCGACGCCGAGATCGACGCGTTGATCGAGGAAGTCGTGGCTGCGAGTGGCGCTGCTACTGCGAAGGAGTTCGGCAAGGTCATGAGCGCGGTTATGGCGAAGGCGAAGGGGAAGGTGGACGGAGCCGTGGTCCAGGAGAAGGTTAGGGCGAAGCTGGGGAGCTAGTCCCCGCCACCTCCGCCGCCACCTCCGCCGCCACCTCCGCCGCCACCGCCACCGCCACCACCACCACCGTTGCCACCACCACCACCGTTGCCACCACCACCACCGTTCTCGGGAGGCGGCGGCTCGACACCCACGTACAGTGTGACCGTGGTCCCTTCCTCGGTGGGCGTTCCCGCTTTCGGAGACTGGTGCAGAACCGTGCCTACCAACTCCGGATCCTCGACCTCTTCCTCCACTACCTCCACGAAGAAGTTCGCCGCCTCGAGGATCGCCGTCGCCTCTTCAAGGGTCAGGTAGTAGACCTTCGGAACCGGTGTGATCGGCGGGATCCCGTTGCTGATGAACAGCGTGACCTGCGCGCCGGGGATCGTCAGCGATCCCCCCGGCGGGTTCTGTTCCGCGACCGTGCCTTCAGGCAGGTAGGAGCCGATGACTTCGGTGCGTACCGGCCAGCCCCCCTCCTTCAGCAGCGCCTTCGCCTCTTCCTTGGGCAGCCCGACCACGCTCGGCACGGGTTCCAGCACCGGCTCGGTGAACTCGACGGGCGGGTAGCCGATCATGGCCCGGGCCATGAAGGCCTTCCAGATGGGAGCTGCGACGCTGCTGCCGTAGACGTTCTGGCCGAAGAACTCCGACAACGGGAAAGGTCGTCCTTGCGAACCGACCCACACGGCCGTCGCCACCTGCTTGGTGTATCCGGCGAACCAGACGTTCGTTCCGGTGTCGGCCGTTCCCGTCTTGCCGACGACGGGCCATGGGCCCCATCCGTTGTAGGGGGTGAAGATGCCTCCCGCCGTTCCGTGTTCCACGACGCCCTTCAGCATGTCCGTGATGAGGTTCGCGATGTCGCGGTCCAAGACGCGCTCGCAGTCTGGCTGGTGTTCGTATATGACCGTGTCGCCCTGGCGGATCTCCGAAACGGCGAACGGCTCGCAGTGGACTCCTTCGTTGGCGAGCGTCTGATAGCCCGAGGCTTGGTCGAGCGGCGAGATCCCGATGGAGCCGGTCCCCAGGGAACAGAAGGGAGCCAAGGGGCTCTTCACGCCCATCCGGTGGGCCATCTCGACCGTGTTCTCCAGTCCGGCGTCCAAGATGAGCCTGGCGAACACCCCGTTCACCGAGTCCGCGGTTGCCGTGTAGAGGTCCAGCATCCCTCGGCTGTACCCCTCGGCGTTGGTCACCGGCCACGGCACGCCGTTGTTCAGGCACTTCTCGGGGTCGACGATCCCCTCTGCGCCTGAGTAGGTCGCCGTGGGAGGGATGCCCTGTTCGAAGGCGGTTGCGAGGATGTAGGGCTTGAACGACGACCCCGGCTGGTGCGGCGTCGTCACCGTGTCCACCTGATCCTCCAGGTAGTTTTTCCCCGAGAGCATCGTTCGTATGGCTCCCGTCTTCGCGTCGATGGCGACGATGCCGATGTCGGCGGGCGGATCGTGGCTCGGGTTCGTCGGGGTACGGCCCCATGGCAGGTCGGCGGCGTCCTGTGCGGCGTCCTGCCACTCGGGGTCGTAGGTCGTGACGATGTCCAGCCCGCCCTCCTTCAGGGCCGTCTCGCGCTGTTCGGGGGTGGCCCCCAGCACCGAGTACCAACCGTAGGGGTCCTCGATGATCTGCGCCTTGACGAAGTTCACGAGGTACGGAGGCGTGGGCAGCTCGAGGGTGCCGACATCCGGAGGAAGGCCGAGCGGCCGGTCCTTGAGGATCTCGCCCTTGCGCGGCTTCAGCCAGTCCGGTCCCAGCCCGATCATCCGGTTCAGCACGTCGTCCCGGCGGAGCTTGGCCTTGTGCGGACGCAGGAGCGGGTCGTAGTAGGCGGGGGCGCGGATCATGCCGGCGAGCAAGGCACCTTCCGTCAGAGTCAGGTCCTTGGCCGGCTTGTGGAAGTAGAACTCCGAGGCCGTGCCGATGCCGTAGACGTTGTTACCGAAGTAGACGAAGTTCAGGTACATCTCGAAGATCTGATTCTTCGAGTACTCCTGCTCGACCCGCAGGGCCAGCGCCGCTTCCTGGAACTTGCGCTCGAAGCTCTTGTCGGTGGGGTCCAGGCCCGGAGTCGTGTTCTTCACGAGCTGCTGGGTGATGGTCGATCCTCCCTGAACGATCTCGCCGGAGGCGAAGTTGGCTGCGAGGGCCCTGATCGTGGAGACGATGTTCACGGCGCCGTGCTCGTAGAACTCCGAGTCCTCGATCGCCAGCACGGCCCTGCGGGCCGGCATGCTGACCTGCTTGAGGCGGACGAGCTGCCGGTTGTCCAGGTAGACGCGCGCCAGAACGGTCTCGCCGTCGCTGGCGTAGATCGTGGTGCGCTGGGGGAACGTCGGGATCTGCGTGAAGTCGGCACCGGCCTCCTCGAGTCGCTCGTCCAGCTCCCGGAACGCCTGACCGGCTCCCATCAGAGGCGGGGCGATGACGATCGCCGTGAGGGCGCTCGTGACCGCGATGACCGGGACCAGCAGGAGGACGGCCACAGGTTTGAAGGCCCATCGGTCGCCGACGGGCCGCTTGCTGCGGGATGCGCGAGTTCGGGGCTGCATGGGGTCAGGGCGAGGATAACCCGGGCCGTCGGTACGATGGAACGCACATGCGCCGGGTCTCTGCGTTTCTGGCTCTGCTCGCCGCCGTCCTGGCTTGGCCGGTGGCCGCCGGCGCGCAGGGCGCGCCGGCGGCCACCCCCGTCGAGGTCATCGAGATCGAAGGTCCGATAGATGCTCCGTTGCTTGCGTTCGTTCGCGAACGTCTGAACGTCGCGGTGGCCGAGCAGGCCGTCGTGGTGCTGCAGCTGGACACGCCGGGCGCCCTCGATGAAGACGGGGTCGCGCTCGCCGCAGAGGTGGCGGCGCTCCCCGTACCGGTGATCTCCTGGGTCGGGCCGGTGCCCGCGAGGGCCAGCGGGACGGGACTCTTGCTGATGTACGCATCTTCGCTGGCCGCGGTTTCTCCCGGCTCCCAGACCGGCCCGCTCACGCCGCTGGACGTCCTGCGGCCGGAGGCGACGGCCGGGGACCTGCGCGAGACGATCCAGGGCTGGCTCGACGCCCGCGGCAAGGACACCGACCTGAGCCACCCGGACGAGCCGCTGACCGCACAGCAGGCCCTGGACTTCCGGGTCGCCCAGGCGGTGGCCTCGTCGGTCCCCGAGCTACTGAACGAGGTCGACGGCACGCAGGTCATGACGCCCGGCGGCCCCGTGACGCTCCGCACGCGGATAGCCCAGACCGAGCAGGAGGTCCAGCGCAGTGGTGGCGTTTCGATCCGCTTCAGCGAGCCCGGCCTCGTCCGACGGGTTCAGCATGCCGTCGCCACCCCTTCGATGGTCTACTTCCTCCTGATCTTCGGGCTGGCATGCCTAGTGTTCGAGATGACGCAGCCTGGGTTCGGGTTCGCCGGGTTCTCCGGGCTCGCCCTGCTGGTGCTGGCCGTGTACGGCATCGCGATCGCGCCGCCATCATGGCCGTGGATGGCCGTCTTGGTGGCCGGGAACGCCGCTCTTGTCGCCGATGTGCAGCTTCGCAGGTTCGGCCCGCTCACCATCGTCGGCCTCGGCCTGTTCCTCCTCGGCTCGATCCAGGCGTACGGCTACGTGGCTGGCTCGGTGCGCATCTCTCCCTGGCTGATCGGCGGTGCGACCGTCGCCGCGTTCCTCTACTACGGGTTCGCGCTGACCGTGGCCGTGAGGTCGCGCGATCGGATACTCGCCACCCAGCAGGGCTTGATCGGCCTGGTGGGCGAGGCTCGGGGACGACTGGCTCCGGACGGGCCGGTGTTCGTGAAGGGCGCCCTATGGAGAGGGCGGAGCCTTGGGGAACCGATCGCTTCCGGCTCCCGGGTGCGGGTGCGGGGTGTGGATGGCCTGGTCCTGAAGGTGGAGGCCGAGCCGGATGCTCTGCCGTTCGACGGCTGAGCATGTGGAGTTCCCGTTGCACCGTGCCGCGTGGGGAAACCGCGCAGCCGGCATCCCCGGATGATGGGATGTGGACGTTCAGCAGGACACGTGGTGGGACCACGCGGCCTGCCGGGGGCAGGACGCGTCCTCCTTCTTCGCGCCCTCCTACTTCGAGAAGAGGGAGGAGAAGCTCGCGCGGGAGGCCGTCGCCAAGTCCATCTGTTCCCGCTGCCCCGTCCGGGGAGAGTGCCTGGAGTACGCGCTGGCAACCCGGGAAGCGCACGGGGTCTGGGGCGGCCTGAACGAGATGGAGCGCCGGGCACTGCTGCGTCGCCGGGCCAGGGAGGAGTCTCCGCAGGCCAGCTGACCTGCGCCCGACCGTGGCCCCAGCCGACCCACGCACCAGCTGACCTGCGCCCGATCGCGGCGAGAATGGCTGCCGTGGCTCCCCCCGGCATGCCGTGCCAGGATGTGTCCCATGGACGACCATGCGATCCTCGAACGTCTGGAACAGCTCGGCCTCGAGTTCCCCGCACCCCCTCCCGCCCTGGCCGCATACGTCCCGTGCGTGGTTCACGCGCGGCTAGCGATCGTGGCGGGCCAGGTGCCCATGGTGGACGGGCACGTGATGCACCCCGGCCACCTCGGTGAGGAGGTGACTCCTGAGGAAGGGGCAGAAGCCGCGGGGCGCGCGGCCCTTCAGGCGCTGTCCGCCATCC
>CAZHRY010000036.1:11285-22262 GCA_964535065.1 uncultured Actinomycetes bacterium | reverse complement strand
GGTCACTTGGCGCCGATCGCACCTCTGCCCGCAGGCAGCCAGAACGTGACCGTGGTTCCCGCGCTCGGTGAGCTTTCGACGCGGAACCAGCCTCCGTTCATCTCGGCGCGCTCGCTCATGCCGGCGAGCCCCGCGTGACCGGGCCTGTTGGGGAGCCCCTGGGCGTCGAAGCCCACCCCGTCGTCCTTGATGGTCACGAGCACCCCCGAGCGATCGGTGGTCAACTCGACCTCGACGTATGAAGCCTCGGAGTGCCGGCGTACGTTGGACAGGGCCTCCTGCGCGATCCGGTAGGCCTGGGCGGCGACCTCGATCGGGATATGACCCACCAGCTCGTCCCGCACTATCACGCGGATGGCGTGCGTCTCTTCGAGCAGGTTCCCCGACGCGCGGAGCGCACCCGCCAGCCCCTCCCGTTCGAGCGCGGGCGGGCGCAGCTCGAAGATCAACCTCCTCAACTTGGCGATCGAGGACTCGGCCATCTCGGTGAGCTGGTCCACCTTCTCGACCGTGCTCGCGGATGCGTTCGGATCCGCCTGGAGCGACGTCTTGAGCAGGTCGAGCCGGAGCCTCATCGCCGTCAGCACCTGGACCGAGTCGTCGTGGACGTCGGCGGCGATCCTCCTTCGCTCTTCGTCCTGCGCCTCCAGCAGGCGGCGGAAGAGGGCACGCCGTTCCCTGTCGGTCCTTCGGAGCTGCTCGTAGCTCGCCCTCAGCTGCTCGTCGGCGGCCCGCTGGTCGGTCACGTCGCGCGTGATGCCGAGCACGGAGCCTCCCGGATCCTCCCCGCCGATGGGCGCCATGAAACTCTCGAAGCGCCTGCGGCGTCCGGCCAGGGTGTTGGCCGAGAACTCGACGTTCCCCGACCCGCCGGCGAGCACATCAGAGAGCAGCCGGGAGAAGGGCTCGTGGTCCTCGGGCACGATGAGGTCGTACATGGACGCCCCGATGATCTGGTCGGGGACGGCGGCGTCCAGCATCGCCAAGCCGGCGGCGTTGATCTCGACGATCCTGCCCTCCGGATCCACCACCTTCACGCACTCGGGCTCGGTCTCGATCACCGTCCTCAGGAACTCCTCGTGCTCGGAGATCGCGCGCCTCGCCTCGGCGGCGGAGATCGCCGCACCCAGCGAGGCGGCCGCGGCCCGAAGGGCATCCACCTCCGCTTCGGTCCACTCCCGTTCGGTCTCGGAGTCGTCGAGCCCCAGGTTCCCCCACCACTCGTCGGAAACGAAGATCGGGACGTACACGCTGGAGAGCTGCCCGTAGTCCTCGAAGTAGTGCTTCTCGGACTCGGGGGCGGTGGAGACCGTTCGCGTGACCGGCTCCCCCGCGTGCATCGCGTGGATCCACTCCCCGAAACCACCCTCCACCCACGGGAAGTCCTGGCACGTCGGGTCGTCCAGCATCCGCGGGATCCCCGGCGCGTCCCATTCGAACAGCAGGCTCGTCGAAAGGGCCCCGTCGGGCAGGACGCCGTTGCACCAGACGCTCGCCCGGTGAGCGTCGGCGGCCTTGCCGAGGTCTTCGAGGAACCCGCCGACGTGCGCACCCCAATCCGGGTCCTTCAGGAAGCCCTCGGTCGCCGAAGCGATCGCGCGGAGCATCGCCCCGCGCCGCTCGCCGGTCAGCTGCGCCTCGTGGCGGTCGGTTATGTCCCGCAACGCCGCCAGGTGAAGGCCCGGCACGACGTTCGTGGTGGCAGCGAACTCCGCGACCCGGTTGCCCCCGTCGAACCCGCGGATGCGCATGACACCCTCGAGATGACCCTCTGAGAGGAACCTTCGCCATTCCCCCTCGATCTCGTCGCGCGGGCCTACGAAGTCGAAGAGCGAGCGGCCCACGAGCTCTTCTCGCGAGCCACCGAAGAGCTCCTCGGCGGCGGTGTTGACCTCGAGGAACCGCGCGTCGTCGTCGCCGAGCACGATGGCGTCGAGCGAGCGCGCGAAGACCGCCTCGTACAGCGCTTCCCGCTCGCGAAGGGCCTGCTCGGTGGAGTTCAGCTCCTGCTGCACGATGCGGCGCTTGGAGTCGTCCCTCACCGAAGCGACCGCGAAGACGTCCTCGCCTATACGCATGGCGTTCAGCGCGATGTCCACCGGCAGCTCCGACCCGTCGGATCGCACCAGGACTGTGCAGCCGACCTGACCCATCTGACGAACGGTGGGATCTGCGAAGTAGCCGGCAACCAGCTCGCCGTGGCGCCCCCTCAGGCGTTCGGGCACGAGGAGATGAACCGGCTTGCCGACGACCTCTGAGGGGGACCAGCCGGTCAGCTGCTGAAGCCTGCCGTTCGCGTAGGCGACGATGCCGTCCGGCCCGACGACCAGGACCGCGTCGGGCATGGCTTCGATGACGGGCCACGCCGAGTCGGGCGGTAGGTCGACGGATGCGGCGTCTTGGGTCAAGGCCCCCTCCCGGAAAGCCTCAGGGTAGTCTGCTCGGTGACGTCGGGAAAGGACGGTTGATGGCCACTGCAACCTTCGTGACGAACAAGGGCTCGTTCTCGGTGACGCTGATGCCGGAGCACGCCCCCGAGACCGTCGACAACTTCATCGGGCTGGCTAAGGGGTCCAAGGGCTGGACCGATCCGCGGGACGGGGCGGCCAGGACGGATCCCCTCTACCCCGGGACGATCTTCCACCGGGTGATCGACGGATTCATGATCCAGGGCGGGGATCCGACCGGAACAGGCAGCGGCGGGCCGGGATACCGTTTCGACGACGAGTGTCCGCCCGGCGGGCCGACGTTCAACCAGCCGGGGCGCCTGGCCATGGCGAACGCCGGCCCGGGCACCAACGGCTGTCAGTTCTTCGTGACGGTGGCCGAGACGCCGTGGCTGAACGGGCGGCACACGATCTTCGGCCAGGTGACGGAGGGCTATGACGTTGTCGAGGCCATCTCTAAGGTCGCCACGGGACACATGGACCGGCCGGTGGACGACGTCGTGATCGAGAGGATCGACATCTCGGACTGACCCCGGGTCGCGCCAGGGGGTTACCACAGAGGAGGGGTGACGTGGCATCCTCCTTCCTTCTCGCTGAGGAGGGATCCCATGAGCGACCGACCCGACGTTCTCGTGACCCGTCCGATCATGGACGGCCCGCTCGCGCGCCTGCGTGAGCGCTGTGACGTGACCGTTCACGAGAACGAGTTCGGCATACCTCGCGACGAGCTGCTGGAGGTCGTGCGCGGGCGGGACGCGCTGATCACCATGCTGACCGAGC
The DNA here is from genome assembly GCA_964535065.1 of uncultured Actinomycetes bacterium. Taxonomy (GTDB): domain Bacteria; phylum Actinomycetota; class UBA4738; order UBA4738; family HRBIN12; genus AC-51. The sequence goes on along the minus strand of CAZHRY010000036.1, from coordinate 19,035 downwards.
GCGTGGACGCCGAGCTGCTTGCAGCCGCGGGACCGCAGCTACGCATCGTGGCAAACCACGCCGTCGGGTTCGACAACATCGACGTTCCCGCTTGCACGGACGCCGGGGTCCTGGCGACGAACACGCCCGACGTGCTGACGGAGACCACGGCCGACACCGCGTTCGCGTTGATCATGGCGGCGGCTCGGCGCGTGGGAGAGGGCGAGCGGTTCCTGCGCGCCCGCACGCCATGGATCTGGGGTCCGCTGATGATGCTCGGGCAAGACGTGCATCACAAAACGATCGGGATCGTCGGGTTCGGCCGGATAGGGCAGGCCGTGGCGCGGCGCGCCAGGGGATTCGGGATGTCGGTGATCTACAGCGACGCTGTGCAGCTCCCGGCCGATGTGGAGGCTGAGACCGGCGCCCGGCGCGTCGAGCTGGACGAGCTGCTGGCGGAAGCCGACGTGGTGTCGATCCATACGAACCTGACGCCCGAGACCAGACACCTGTTCGGCAAGGAGCAGTTCGCTCGCATGAAGCCGACGGCGGTGCTGGTGAACACGTCCCGAGGCCCTGTCGTGGACGAGGAGGCGCTTGCCGAGGCGCTGGCGGCTGGCGAGATCTTCGCCGCCGGCCTGGACGTCTTCGAGAACGAACCCGAGGTGAACCCGCGACTCCTGGAGCTGGAGAACGCGGTGGTGATCCCGCACCTGGGGAGCGCGACCGTCGATACCCGCGACGCGATGGTTCACCTGGCCGTAGAGAACGTCTTCGCGGCGCTGGACGGCCAGAAGCCCCCGACGCTGCTGAACCCCGAGGCCTTCGGGGGGTAGGCCGTGCCATCCCGCGCGGCCGCCCGAACCGGCCGCCGGGAGCGGCCGGTTCCCGATCCGTTGAGGCGCGACGTGCGCCTGCTGACGACGCTGCTCGGCGAAGCCATCAAGGCGCACGGCGGCGCCTCGCTACTGGCGCGCGTCGAGGAGCTGCGACTGGCGTGTGTGTCGTTGACCCGGCGGCCGGGAGAGGCCCGGCGCCGGCGCTGCGAGGAGCTGGTGGCGGCGCTGTCCTTGGCAGAGGCCGAGAAGGTGGCTCGCGCGTTCGCGACCTACTTCCAGCTCGTGAACGTGGCCGAGGAGCGGTCGCGAACGCGAGAGCTGCGGGCGGGGCGCCGCACGTCGGTGGTCCGCCCCGATGTGGAACTGACGCTCGTGCTGACGGCGCACCCCACCGAGGCGAAGCGTCGCGCGGTCGTCGAGCACCTTTGGCGGATCGGAGACCTGCTCGACGGGGCGGACGATCCCGAGGAGCTCCCCAGGCTCGCTGAGGAGATAGAGGGGCTCTGGCTGACCGACCCGGTTCGGATGCACGCGCCGACCCCTCTGGACGAGGTTCGCGCCATGATGGCGTTGTTCGACCGTACGATCTTCACGACCTTGCCCGCGGTCTGCCGCTCGGCCGCTCCCGAGGGCGGAGACGCGGTGCCTCAGATCCGCTGGGCGACCTGGGTCGGCGGCGACGGCGACGGGAACCCCGCAGTGACCGCAGAGGTCACGCGGGAGGCTCTGGACATACAGGCGGAGCACGTCCTGCGCGGCTACGAGAACGCTTCCCGGCGCATCGCGCGGTCATTGTCGGTATGCGAGCGCGACGTACCGGCCTCGCGCGAGCTGCGGAAGATGCTGGAGGCGGGGGCCCATGCCTTCCCGGACAGGGCGGCCGATCTGAAGCGCAAGCTGCCGGACGCTCCCCATCGCAGAGCCCTTGTACTCGTGGCAGAGCGCATCGTCGCCACGCGCGAAGGCAGGCCGGGCTCCTACGCGGGTCCGCGCGGATTCCTCACCGACCTGCTCACCATCCAGCGTTCGCTGCGGGCGGGCGGTGCGGCCCGGCTCGCCGGCGGCGAGCTCCAGGGATTGATCTGGCAGGCTCAGGCGTTCGGGTTCCACCTGGCCTCCATGGAGATCCGTCAGCACTCGTCGTCGCTCAGACGCCCCGATGGCGACCCGGTGCGCACCCTCTCAGCGATGGCGCAGGCGCAGGCGAGGTTCGGTGAGGAGGGATGCCATCGGTTCGTCGTGAGTTTCACGCGCGATGCCTCGGATGTGGAGGCGGCCTACGAAGCGGCGCGCCGGGTGGATGCGTCACTGCCCATGCACATGGACGTGGTCCCCCTGTTCGAATCCAGGACCGAGCTGGAGCGAGTGGTGGCGATCATGGACCAGATCGTCGCTCTGCCCGATGTGCGCAGGCGGCTCGAGCAGAACGGTCGCCGCCTGGAGGTGATGGTCGGGTACTCGGACTCGGCGAAGGAGTCCGGCGTCCTGACCGCGTCACTGGCGCTGTACCGGGCGCAGCGGGAGCTGGCTTCGTGGGGCCGCCGCCGCGGCCTGAAGCTGACCATCTTCCACGGGCGCGGAGGCGCTCTGGGCCGCGGCGGCGGCCCCACCGCCAGGGCGATCCTGGCCCAACCCCCCGGCACCGTCGAAGGGCGCTTCAAGGTCACCGAGCAGGGGGAGGTGGCGTTCGCTCGCTACGGCGATCCTGCCGTGGCGCGCCACCACCTGGAGCAGCTCGCCCACGCCACGTCCGAGGCTCCAGGGGAAGAGGTCCCCGATCCGGCGGAGCGCTTCGGTGACGAGATCGACCTGATGTCCGAGGCGTCGCTGGCCGCCTACCGGCAACTGATCGAGGCGCCCGGCTTCGCTTCGTTCTTCACCCGCGTGACGCCCATCAGGCAGATCGCGACGCTCCCGCTGGCTTCCCGGCCCGTGTCGCGCACCTCGACCATCGAAGACCTGGACTCGCTCCGCGCGATCCCGTGGGTCTTCGCATGGGCCCAGGCGCGGGTGAACCTGGCCGGCTGGTACGGCCTGGGGAGCGGCCTGGCGGCGATGGCGGCGGAAAAGGGCGGCCCGGCACGGCTGCGCGAGATCGTCCGCGAGTGGCCCTTCTTCGCCGCCATCTTGGAGAACGCTGAGCTGTCGCTGGCCAAGACCGACCGCGCGATCGCGGCCCGCTACCTGGCCCGGGGCGAGCGTCCCGACCTCGCGGCCCGCATCCTGGACGAACTCGACCTCACGCTGCGCATGGTCGCCGCCGTGACGGGTCACGCCAGGCCGCTCGACGGACGCAAAGGCCTGCAGGCCACCATAGACCTGCGCGCGCCGTACGTGGACGCCCTCTCGTTCCTCCAGATCCGGTTCTTGGGATCGCGGGGAACGCGGGCCGAAAGGCTGGTCCAGGCCACCATCGGGGGCATCGCCGCGGGCCTGCAGAACACGGGATAGCGCTGTGACCCAAGGGCACCCGGCCGACTACCGCTGCGGGGGGTCGATGCCCTAAGCTCGCGGCTTTCCTCCTGGCGGCGGACCGCCCGGAGGCCGACGGAGAGGGAGGACAACCATGGCTGACCTGGCTGCAACCATCCCCGCCCTGGACCCGGGAGAGAGGCTCCTTTGCGGTCCGGGGCCCTCGAACGTGCACCCGCAGGTGCTCGAGGCGATGCGTCTGCCCATGAATGGGCACCTGGACCCGGACTTCTGGGACATCCTGCTCGACCTGGTCGAGGGGATGCGCGCGCTGTGGCGCCGCTCCGACGGCGGGCTGACCATCTCGCTTTCGTCGTCGGGCAACTCGGCGATGGAAGCCGGCTTCATGAACCTGGTGAACCCCGGCGACAAGGTGATCAGCTGCCACTGGGGCTTCTTCGGCTCGCGCCTGAACGACTTCGCGCATCGAGTGGGCGCCGACGTGATCGAGTTGACGGCCGACTTCGGACAGATCGTCTCCGTGGACCAGATCATGGAGACACTCGCGGCCAACCCCGAGACGAAGATCGTGTCCGTCGTTCACGCGGAGACATCGACGGGCGCAAGCTTCCCGCTGGGCGAGCTTGCCGCCGCGATGAGGACGAGCGGTTCGGAGGCGCTCCTGTACGCGGACTGCGTCACGTCGCTAGGCGGCCAGCAGGTGGAGGCCGACGCGTGGGGGCTGGACTACGCCTACTCGTGCTCGCAGAAGGCGCTGGGTTGCCCGCCGGGCCTCGCGCCCGTGACGATCAGCGAGCGCGCCATCGAGGCCATGCGCGGGCGCAAGGGGGCCGTTCCCTACTACTACGACTTCGAGGAGCTCTCCAAGTACTGGATCGACCGGCCGATCACGTACCACCACACGATGCCGATCCTTCAGTACTACGCGCTCTACACGGGAGTGAAGCTGGCGCTGGACGAAGGGCTCGAGGCACGCTGGGCCCGCACCGAGGACGCCGGCCGGTACTTCCAGGAGCAGATCCGCGCTCGCGGCTTCGAGCTGCTCGCCGAGCCCGAGAACCAGCTCGCACAGCTCTCCGCGGTCAAGGTTCCCGACGGGGTGGACGGCAAAGAGGTCCAGACCCGCTTCCTGAGGGAGTTCAACCTGGAGGTTGGCGGCGGGCTCGGGCCGAAGGCGCCTCCCATCTGGCGAGTGGGCCTCATGGGCGTGAACGCCAGCCGCGAGGCCGCCGACCGGGTCCTCGAGGCCTTCGACGCGGTGCTCCCCCGCTGAGCGCACCTCTCGGAGAACGGTCCGTCATGGACAACCACTTGTACATAGCGGCATACGCCGGGCGGCCGACCTGCGCCTGGGCGTCTGGTGGCGCCGGACGGCGCCGGCTGGGAGCGTGACGCGATGGCAGACAGGGCGAGGCTTCACCGCAGCGAGCTGGCCGTTCCCGGCACCAACACCCGCGCGATGGAGAAGGCCCCCACGCTGGGCGCCGACCTGGTGTTCCTCGACCTAGAGGACGCGGTGGCGCCCGACGACAAGGAGCAAGCCCGCTCGAACGTGATCGAGGCTCTTCGCGCCCACGACTGGTCGTCGTGCGCGATCAGCGTCCGTATCAACGGCCTCGACACGCACTGGTGCTACCGCGATGTCGTGGACGTCGTCGAGGCATGCGGAGACGTGCTGGACACGGTGCTCGTGCCGAAGGTCGGTTCGCCAAGCGACGTCGAGTTCGTGGCGACGCTGCTGGATCAGATCGAACAGAGGCGGGGTCTCGAACCGGGGCGGATCGGCATCCACATCCTCATCGAGACCGCGAAGGGCATGGCGAACGTCGAGGCCATATCTCGCGCCCGCCCCGATCGGCTGGAGGCGATGGTGTTCGGCGTGGCCGACTACGCGGCCAGCGTCCAGGCGCGAACGACCAACATCGGCGGCGCCAACCCGGACTACTCGGTGCTGACGGACGCGGATGCGGGCGGTGAGCGTGCTTCGCACTGGGGAGACCAGTGGCACTTCGGCATCTCACGGATGGTCGCTGCGTGTCGCGCGGAAGGCTTGAGGCCGATCGACGGGCCGTTCGGCGACTTCGGAGATGCGGACGGCTACCGCGCGGCCGCGCGTCGCGCGGCCGCGCTGGGCTGTGAGGGCAAATGGGCGATCCATCCGTCCCAGGTGGAGCTGGCGAACGAGGTGTTCACGCCCGCCCCCGCCGAGGTCGACCGCGCCGGGAAGATCCTGCAAGCGATGGAGGATGCGGCGAAGGAAGGCAAGGGGGCGGTCTCGCTCGACGGCCGCCTCATAGACGCCGCTTCGATCCGCATGGCGCAGAACCTGATGCGCAAGGTCGAGCAGATGCGCGCCCGCTGACGGACGCGCCTGGTTGCGGGGACCCGCAGACGGGCCCGCGGAGGTGGGAAGTGAATATCCACGAGTACCAAGCCAAGGAGCTTCTGAAGAGCTACGGCGTACCGGTCCCCCAAGGGGAGGTCGTCTACTCCGATCGCGCGGCCGCCCGCGTGGCGGAGGAGCTGGGCGGCAGCCGCTGGGTGGTCAAGGCCCAGATCCACGCGGGCGGCCGCGGCAAGGGGGGCGGCGTCAAGCTCGCGAACAGCCCGCAGAAGGTGGCCGAGATCGCCGACCAGATGATCGGCTCGCGCCTTACGACCGCGCAGACGGGCCCCGACGGCCAGGTGGTCTCCCGCGTGCTGATCGAGCGCGGCGCTCGCATAGAGCGCGAGTTCTACCTGGGCCTCATCGTCGACCGCGTCTCGCAGCGCATCGTCGTCATCGCGAGCGCCGAGGGAGGCGTGGACATCGAAGAGGTAGCAGCAACCAACCCCGATGCGATCCACAAGGAGTACGTGGACCCCGGTGTCGGCCTGCTCGACTTCCAGTGCCGTAAGGTCGCGACGGCGATCGGGCTGGGGAGCCGCGCGGGCTCGTTCACGCGGTTGCTGAAGCGGATCTACCGCCTCTTCCGCGACAAGGACTGCCTATTGCTGGAGATAAACCCGTTCATCGTGACCGAGGACGGCGAGATGATCGCCCTGGACGCCAAGATGCAGTTCGACGACAACGCGCTCTTCCGCCAAGGCGGGATCGCCGAGCTTCGCGATTTCGAGGAAGAGGACCCGAAGGAGGTCGATGCGAGCGGCCACGGCCTCAACTACATCGCCCTGGACGGCGACGTGGGCTGCATCGTCAACGGCGCCGGGCTGGCCATGGCAACCATGGACGCCATCGTGGTGCACGGGGGCCGGCCGGCAAACTTCCTAGACGTTGGAGGCGGCGCGAGCCCCGACAAGGTCGCGAACGCATTCCGGATCGTCCTCCGCGACCCCAACGTGAAGGCGATCCTGGTGAACATCTTCGCCGGGATCAACCGGTGCGACTGGATCGCGCAGGGGGTCGTGCAGGCGACGCGCGACCAGCAGGTGCAGGTGCCCGTGGTGGTCCGGCTCGCGGGAACCAACGTCGAGGAGGGCCGCAGGATCCTGGACGAGAGCGGCCTGGACCTGATCCAGGCGGAAGACCTGGACGATGCCGCCATGAAGGCCGTCGCTTCGCTCGAGGGGGTGACGGCGTGAGTGTCTTCGTAGACCGCAACTCCAAGGTCATCATCCAGGGCTTCACCGGCCAGCACGCCACGTTCCACGCCGAAGAGGCCATGAAGTTCGGTACCAAGGTCGTCGGCGGGGTGACGCCCGGACGCGGCGGCTCGACGCACCTGGGCCTGCCAGTCTTCGACAACGTCGAGGACGCGGTGCGCGAGACGGGGGCGAACGTGACCGGCATCTTCGTCCCACCCCAGGTGGCGACCGACTCGCTGCTGGAAGCCGTGGAGGCGGGCGTCGAGGTGGCAGTGATCATCGCCGACGGCGTGCCGGTGCAGGACATGGTCCGCACCAAGCGCTACCTGGCCGGCCGATCGACGCGCATCATCGGGCCCAACTCCCCTGGGATCATCACGCCTGGCGAGTGCAAGGTCGGCATCATGCCGAGCCACATCTACTCGAAGGGGCGGATCGGGGTGGTGTCCCGTTCGGGGACGCTCAACTATGAGGCCGTCTCGCAGATGACGAAGCTGGGACTGGGCCAGTCCACGTGCGTCGGGATCGGAGGTGACCCGGTCAACGGCACCGACTTCACGACCGTGCTGAAGGCCTTCGAGAACGACGACGAGACCGACGTGGTCGTGATGATCGGTGAGATCGGAGGCCAGCAGGAGGTCGAGGCGGCCCGCTGGGCGGCGCAGTACATGACGAAGCCGCTCGTGTGCTTCATCGCCGGCGTGTCGGCTCCGCGCGGGCGCCGGATGGGGCACGCCGGAGCCGTGATCAGCGGCGACTCCGACACGGCGACGGCGAAGCTGGACGCCATCGAGGCGCTCGGGCACGCCGTCGTGAGGAACCCCGCCGACATAGGCGATACGGTCCTTCGCAGCGTGAAGGAGGCCTGAGGGCCCACCGGGAGGTGGCGGTCGCGGGGGCGGGGGGGGCGACTT
>CAZHRY010000036.1:0-11275 GCA_964535065.1 uncultured Actinomycetes bacterium | reverse complement strand
GGCGAGGCGATCGCCGAGGTGCCCCGGTCGGGCGCCGAGGACGTCGACCGCGCCGTGGAGGCCGCCAAGCAGGCGTGGTCGGAGTGGCAGGGCAAGACACCGAAGGACCGGATGGAGCTCCTGCTCGCCAGCTTCCTGATGCTCTTCGTCGAGCTGGCCCTGATCCGCTGGGCCGGCGCCTACGTGGTCTACCTCTCGTACTTCTCCAACTTCGTCCTGCTCGGGAGCTTCCTGGGCATCGGTCTTGGGTTCCTGCGCGGCCGCAAGGGACCGGATCTGTTCAAGTGGGCACCATTGGCACTGGCCGCGCTCGCCTGGGCGATCTGGAAGTTCCCGGTCGTCATCGACCGAAGCGGGGGTGACCTCCTCTACTTCGGGGCCCTTCACACGGAGGGGCTTCCCGCTTGGCTGATGCTCCCCTTCATCTTCGTCGCCTCGGCAGCGGTTATGACCTTCATCGCGCACGGCGTCGCCGTCCGGTTCGCCAGGTTCGAGCCTCTGGAGGCCTACCGCCTGGACATCGGGGGTTCGCTGCTCGGGATAGCGACGTACGCGGCGTTCGCTCTGCTCGGTATCCCGCCGATCGGCTGGGCGGTAGTCATCGTCGGCCTCTTCCTGGTGCTCCTGGGCTCGCGCCGCGCGCTGGACGTGGCGGCCGCCGTTGCCCTCGTGTGGGCCTTCGCCCTGGGCACGTGGCAGGCAGACACGGTCTGGAGCCCCTACTACCGGATCGAGACGCTCTCCGACGGGACGATCAGGGTGAGCGGGATCCCGCATCAGCAGATGATCGACATCGAAGGCACGTCGTATCTCACGCCTTTCCACCGCGTCACGACGATCCCGAGGGACGTGCTGGTCGTCGGGGCCGGGAACGGGAACGACGTGGCCGCGGCCCTACTCTCCGGCGCAGAGCACGTGGACGCCGTCGAGATCGACCCCCGGATCCAGCGCTTGGGGATCGAGAGGCACCCCCTGCGCCCATACGACGACGCGCGCGTCACGCGGATCGTGGACGACGGGCGCGCCTTCCTGGAACGGACGGGTTCCACCTACGACCTCATCATCTTCGCTCTCCCCGACTCGCTGACGCTGGTGAGCGGCCAGTCGGCGATCCGCCTCGAGAGCTACCTGTTCACGCGAGAAGCCATGGAGGCTGCGCGCGACCGCCTGAACCCCGGCGGTTCCTTCGCCATGTACAACTTCTACCGCGAGCCCTGGCTGCTGGATCGGCTGGCCGGCACGCTGCGGGACGTGTACGGCCGCGCCCCCTGCCTGGATCTGGGGCCGGAAACCACCGACCAGCTCGGCCGCTACTCCACGTTGGTCGTGGGTACCACCGACACGGCGATCGAGTGCCCCAGCGAGTGGCAAGCCAGCGGCCCTGTCGTGGAAGCCGCGACCGATGACCGCCCCTTCGTCTACCTGAAGGAGCGCTCGATCCCCTCCAGGTACGTGTGGGCGCTGGGGCTGGTCCTGCTCGCGTCGGCCGTGTCCGTCCGCGGCGCCGGCGGCCGTTTCAGGGCGATGGGAGGCTACCTTGACCTGTTCTTCATGGGAGCCGCGTTCCTGCTGCTCGAGACCAAGAGCGTCGTTCAGTTCGCCCTTCTGTTCGGGACGACCTGGTTCGTCAACGCCTTGGTGTTCGGCGGCATCCTCCTGAGCGTTCTGCTCGCGATCGAGGTCGAGCGCCGAGTTCGGATCGGCCGTCCGGCCCTGCTGTTCTCCCTGCTCTTCGGCGGCCTGCTCCTCGCCGGGGTCGTCCCCGCGGGCGTCCTGCTGCAGCTCTCGGTCGTGCCCAGGTTCCTGGCCGCGACGGCGCTGGCGTTCTTCCCGGTCTTCGTCGCGAACCTGATCTTCGCCGAACGGTTCCGAGATGCGGAGGACTCGACGACGGCGTTCGGCGCTAACCTGCTCGGCGCGATGGTGGGCGGGACGATCGAGTATCTGTCGCTGGTCACCGGCTACCGCGCGCTGCTGATCGTCGCTGCCCTGCTCTACGCGCTCGCCTGGGCTTTCGGCGGCAGGAAGATCTCGAAGCGACCGGCCGCCGAGCTAGCCGGAGCGTCCTCCGCGTGAGGCTCGCACCCGTTCCTGTTGAGCAAGGATGACCTTGCGCAGGCGCACGCTCCGCGGGGTCACCTCCACGCACTCGTCCTCGCGGATGAACTCCAGCGCCTGCTCGAGCGAGAGCTGCCTCTTGGGGATCAGCCGCACCAGCTCCTCCGCGGTCGACTGCCGAACGTTGGAGAGCTTCTTCTCCTTCGTCGGGTTGATGTCCATGTCGTCGGCGCGAGCGTTCTCGCCGACGATCATCCCTTCGTAGACCTCCTCCCCCGGTCCAACGAACAGCGAGCCGCGCTCCTGCAAATTGAGCAAGGCGAACTGGGTGGTCGAACCCCGCCGGTCGGCCACGAGGGAGCCGCTGGGGCGGGTTCGCAGGTCCCCGTGCCAGGGCTCGTACCCCTCGAACACGTGGTGAAGCTGACCGGTCCCGCGCGTCTCGGTCAGGAACTCGGTTCGGAATCCGATCAAGCCCCGGGCGGGTACGACGTAGTCCATGCGTATCCAGCCGGTCCCGTGGTTGACCATGTGCTCCATACGCCCCTTGCGCAGGGCGAACAACTGGGAGACGACCCCCAGGTACTCCTCGGGAGCGTCGATCGCCACACGCTCCATGGGCTCGTGCAGCTTGCCGTTGATGGTCCTGGTGACCACCTGCGGCTTGCCCACGGTCAGCTCGAACCCCTCGCGGCGCATCAGCTCGACCAGGATCGCGAGCTGGAGTTCCCCTCGTCCCTGCACCTCCCACATCTCAGGTCGTTCGGTGTCCAGCACGCGGATCGAGACGTTGCCCACTACCTCCTGGTCCAGCCGCGACCTGAGCAGGCGGGCCGTGACCTTGTCCCCGTCCTGCCCGGCAAGAGGCGATGTGTTGATGCCGATCGTCATGCTGAGCGAGGGCTCATCGACCCGGACGACCGGGAGGGGGCGCGGGTCGCCCGGGTCGGCCAGGGTCTCGCCTATGGTCACCTCGGGGATGCCCGCCACCGCGCAGATCTCGCCAGGGCCGACCTCGTCCGCATCGACGCGATCGAGCGCCTGCGTCACGTACAGCTCGGCCACTTTGGCCTGCTCGATAGACCCGTCGGTCCTGCACCAGGCCACGGTGTGACCGCGCCGCAAGACCCCGTTGCGGACCCGGCACAGCGCCAGCCTGCCGACGTACGGAGACGCGTCGAGGTTGGTGACCAGGGCTTGCAGCGGGACGTCCTCTTCGTAGGTCGGAGCCGGGATGTGCTGGAGCAACGTCTCGAACAGTGGCTCCAGGGTCGGCAGCATCGCGTCGGGCGCCGCGCCGCACTCTCCCGCGCGCGCGTTGGCGAACAGGATCGGGAAGTCGATCTGGTGCTCGTCGGCGTCAAGGTCCAGGAACAGCTCTTCGACCTCGTGAACGACCTCGGCAGAGCGGGCATCGGCACGGTCCACCTTGTTCACGACCAGCACCACGGGCAGACGCGCCTCCAGGGCCTTGCGCAATACGAAGCGGGTCTGCGGCAGCGGGCCTTCGCTGGCATCCACGAGCAGCAGCACGCCGTCCACCATGGTCAGGGCGCGTTCGACCTCCCCGCCGAAGTCCGCATGCCCAGGCGTGTCCACGATGTTCACCTTCACGCCGTTCCACGTTACGGCGGTGTTCTTGGCGAGGATCGTGATGCCCTTCTCGCGCTCCAGGTCCATGGAATCCATGACCCGCTCGGCAACGTCCTGGTTGGCCCTGAAGGCGCCCGACTGCCAGAGCATGGCATCGACCAGCGTGGTCTTGCCGTGATCGACGTGGGCGACTATCGCCACGTTGCGTATGTCGTCTCTTGCGGGCATGCGAACACGAACTCCGGCGGCTTGGGCCGCCAGTCTACGGGTTCACGGCTTCGCAGGAACGCGTGCGCTCTACTCGACGCCTGACTTGAACCTCGCCCACTCGTCCTGCCAGAGCTGGTCGTCGGAGGGTGACAGGGGCAGGACGGGCTGTCCCTGCGCGAAGTCCTCCTCCGATACGAGCGTGTTCGACAGGTTCTCGGGGATGTAGCCGGCCTCCAGGAAGGTCGCGCGGTCAACCCCGTTGAACGGCGGCTGGAAACCCTCGTACCCGAAGTTGGTGAGGCCCACGTCGATGTCCATCAGGAAGTTGATGAACAGGTGAGCGAGCACCGGGTTCTCGGCGTCCTTGTTGATGACGATCGTATCGTTGGCGACCTCCCAGCCGCCTTCGGGCGGGTAGTAGTAGCCCAGGACATCCACCGGCGTGTCGGGCGGCAGGTACCACTGGGCGTAGTTCATGTTGCCCGACCACGAGTACCGAACGTGGCTCGTCCCCTCGGCGAGCTTCTGATAGTCGCCGGGACCGATCTCGACGTTCACGAGGTCGATCAGCTCGATCAACGAGTCCACGGCGGCGGCCAGCTCTTCGGGATCCGTGGAGTTGAAGTTGGTGCCTCCGTTGCGGAGAAGGGCCATGCCGATGGTCTCGCGGTACTCGTCCAGCACACCCACCTTCCCCGCGTACTTGGTGTCCCAGAAGATGTCGAACGGCATGTCGTACGTGCCCGGGTCGTCCACGAAGTCGGTGCGGTACCCGATCCCCGTCTTCCACGTGAGGTAGGGCAGCGTGTACCGGCCGCCCTTGTCGTACCAGGGGTCGGCCAGCGAGGTCCAGATGTTCCCGATGTTGGTGATGTAGCTGCGGTTCCAGGGCTGGACGCTCTTCGCGGCCACCAGCTTGGCCACGTTCTCGATAGTCGGGAAGAACAGGTCCCACTTGATGGTTCCGGCCTGAACCTTGTTCATGGCCTCGGCCATCCCGGCGAACTGCGTGAACTCGATCTCGACGCCGAACTCCTCCTGGAACTGCTTGATCACCTTCTTGTAGATGTAGTCGTTCCAGTTGTAGACCCGGAGCGGGCCGGCTTCCGGCGAGAGCCCGTCCGCGATAGCAGGGATGTCGTCGTAGAGCGGCAGCTCCACGGGGTTGTCGGGGGAAGCGAGCGGGATGCCGCCTGCTCCGGTCTGAGTACCCGACGGCGAGCCCGTCGAGCTGTCCTTGCATGCGGCGAGGATGGCGCTCATGGAAGGCAGCGCGATCCCTGCCGCCGCAGCGCGGCGCAGGAAGTCACGACGGCTGATCGACGGGTGCTCCTTCGGGTGTGGCATCCTCACGACTCCCCTCTCGAACCTGATCCAGGCGGGTCTACCGGCGCGAGAGGTCGATGTCAAGGCACATGATGACCATCTCTTGTGACCGAGGGTCTTTCGAGCGAAACGAGGCAGACCGAGCGCGTGCCCGCGACAGGTGCTAGGTTCCGCGCGGCATGAGGTGGCGCCGCCGAGTCAGGCCCGAAGGCAACTCCATGACCCTGCTCTACCCGCGGGGCTTCTGGAAATGGGCGTCGGTCCCCGGTGTCCTGTGGCTGATCCTGCTGTTCGTCGTGCCCTTCTACGGTCTTGTCTCGATGGCGGGCGGGAGCCTCGACCAGCAGACGGGGTTGGCGGCACCTCAGTGGAACCCGGCCTACTGGGACCGCGTGTCGTTCCGATACGTGTTCGACGAGTTGCTCTCGCCTGACGGGCTGTACCGGGTTCTCTTCCTAAGAACCCTCCGGTACGTGTTCGCCGCCGTGGCGCTGTGCTTGGTGGTCGGATACCCCGTCGCGTACCACGTCTCCAGGCTCCGGGGGAAGCTGAGAGGGGTCATGCTCGCGCTCCTGGTCCTTCCCTTCTGGATCAGCTACCTGATGCGGATGCTGGCCTGGGTCGGCCTGCTGAACGAGGAGGGCCTGGTCAACCGCGTCCTTCAGGGCATGGGCCTGATCCAGGAGCCGTACCCCTGGATGGAAGGCAAGAGCATCACCGTGATCCTGGGGCTGGTGTACGGGTACGTACCGTTCTTCATCCTGCCCCTGTACGCGGCGCTCGACAGGCTGCAGGGCTCGATGCTGGAGGCCGCGTGGGACCTGGGTGCCAGCTCGTTCGGGACCTTCGTTCGCGTGACGCTTCCGCTGTCGAAGCAGGGGATCCTCGCGGGCGTCGCCATCATCATGCTGCCGATGTTCGGGGACTTCTACACGGCGTACCTGCTCTCGAACGGAAGACCCGAGACAGCGATGATCGGCAACGAGGTCCAGCGGCTCCTGCTGGAGTCCACCTTCGCGTACGCCCAGGCACGGGGCGCCGCGCTCGTTGCGACGCTCGCCGTCTTCGTTTCGGTCCTGACGCTCTATTACATAGTCTCCACTGCGAAGAGCACGCGGGAGGCCGCGAGATGAGGAGGATCCGCGACTTCCTGGCCAACCCCTGGCGCAAGCACCGCGGCCTGGCCCTTTGGTCCTGGCTGTACCTGATCTGGGCCATCGCTCCCGTCGTGATCGCCATCGGCTTCTCGTTCAACTCCGGTCGGTCGCGGAGCGTCTGGCAGGGGTTCTCGCTCAGGTGGTGGATCCGCGATCCAGATCTCTCGGTCCTTCACGACCCGATACTCGTGGACGCCATCCGGCAGAGCCTGATCCTGGCAGTGGCCACGATGCTCATCGCGACGCCGATAGGTGTCGCGCTGGCGCTCGGGCTGGCGCGCTGGCGCGGGCGCGGCGCAGGCAGCGCCAACTTCTTGATGCTGCTGCCCCTGGTCACGCCAGAGATCGTGCTCGCCACCGGGATCTTCTTCGTCCTTGTCTACCTGTATCCGTTCCCCCAGCCCGGCACGATCGGTCAGATCTTCGGGCATGTGACCTGGTCCATCCCGTACGTGGTGGTCGTTCTGCGAGGGCGGATCTTCAGCGTCGGCAACGAACTGGAAGAGGCCGCGATGGATCTGGGCGCGCCGCCGCTAGATGCCCTTCGCCGTGTGCTGCTGCCGGTACTGTCACCGGCCATCTTCGCAGCGTTCACGATCGTCTTCGCCCTCTCGATCGACGACTTCGTCACCAGCCAGTTCCTGGCGACGGACCTGAACACCCAGACGGTCCCGATGCTGATCTACTCGGCGGGAAGGACGGCGCCCAACCCCGCCCTGAACGCCACTGCGACCCTGATGCTCTTCATCTCGCTGGGCGCCGTAGGAGTCGGCGTTGCGGGCATGCGCCGGCTGGCTCGTCGCCAGGGCGTGGCCGGAGCAGAGACGACCGACGTGGCTCGGTTCGAGATCGGGGCTACGTGACGGACGAGCGCTGCTTCATAGCGATGGACGACGGCGTTCGCATCGCCGTCACGCTTCACTTCCCCGACGTGCCGCCTCCGTGGCCGGTCGTCTTCGAAGCGCGCCCCTACAGGAAGGAAGACGTCTCCGACTCGACGGCGATGTACCGGCGCCTGTGCGATGAGGGCGGACTGGCCGTCTGCCGCGCGGACGTCCGAGGAACCGGCTCCTCCGAGGGGATCGCGCGGAGCGAGTACACCCAGCGAGAGCTGGACGACTGGCTGGAGGTCATCGCTTGGCTCGCGGAACAGGACTGGTCCAACGGCGCGGTCGGTATGTTCGGGACGTCCTACTCCGGGTTCAACTCCCTGCAGGTCGCGGCCCTGGAACCTCCGGCCTTGAAGGCGATCATCCCCATCTACGCGACCGACCGCCGCTACACGGACGACGTCCACTTCGGCGGTGGCGTACGCCGGTGCCTCGACTTCCTGGACTACCCCATGCTGATGCTGGCGATGAACGCCTTGCCGCCGGTCCCCTGGGTGTTCGGAGATGGGTGGCGCGAAGAGTGGATACGGCGGATCGAAGGCACCGAACCCTGGGAGCTGGATTGGTTCCGTCATCAGAACGAGGACGACTTCTGGCGCCACGGTTCGGTGTTCTTCGACGGCTACGAGCGGATCCGAGCCGCGACGATGATCGTCGCGGGGCACGCCGACGGCTACCGGAACATGGCGTTCCGGGGCTTCGAAAGGCTGACCGCCCCGAAGGCGCTGTTGTTCGGCCCGTGGAGCCACATGAGCGCCAGGACTTCGCTGCCCGGGCCACGCATCGACCACGTGCCCGAGATGATCCGGTGGTGGCGACGCTGGCTCGCCGGCGAGGAGAACGGCGTTGACCTGGAGCCGCCGATCCGGATCTTCGTGAGGCATCCCTCCGAGCCGGACGTCAACCTCAGCGCATTCGAGGGCGAGTGGCGCAGCGAGCCCGAGTGGCCACCTGCGAGACTCGAAGAGCGGCACATGTCCCTGGAGGCAGCGGCGGCGCCGAAGGGCGACACCCTGCACGTGCGCGGCGACGTCGGCGTCGCCGGGTCGATCTGGTGCGCAGCAGACCTGCCGTTCGGGATCCCGTGGGACCAGCGTGTCGACGAGCCGTTCTCCCTGGTCTTCGACTGGGGAGACCTGTCGGGGCCGCTCGAGATCATGGGCCACCCGCGCTGCGAGCTGACGGTCACGTCTTCCAACGAAGTCGCTTTCGTCAGCGCGAAGTTGTGCTGCGTCCACCCCGACGGAAGTTCCGAGCTGGTGACACGGGGCATCTTGAACCTCACGCATCGCGAAGGTCATGGGGAGCCAGTACCGCTCTCGCCGGGAGAACCCGTGGCTGTGAGCCTCGAGCTGGACGCGACGGCCTTCGTGTGGACGCCGGGCACGCGGCTCCGGCTGGATATCGCGGGAAGCGACTTCCCTTCGTCATGGCCGCCGCCGCACGCGACCGAGCTGCGCATCGACCCCGGGCGCTCGACGCTGGTGCTCCCCGTCATGACGGGACCCCCGGTCGCCCCGCCGCCGGTCTACGAGCCCGGGGAACCCGAACCCCATCGGCCCGAGAGGGTCTCGTGGGAGGTGCACGACGATGTGATCAACGGGGAACGGCGCGTCGTGATCGACCACGGCGGGGTCCGTGGAACCGGGGCACGGGACCTTGAGTACTACGACCACTACTTCGGCGAGGTAGGCGTGAAGGGCGCGGATCCGGGGACCGCCTGGGCGTCGGGCGGAACGGTCTACGAGCTGGGCTGGCCGGAGGTCACGGCCAGGTGCGAATCGCGGGGCTCCCTCCGCACCGGCGCGAGCGCCTGGCGGCTCGAGATGGAACTCAAGGTCTTCGAGAACGGCGATCTGATCGCCGAGCGGCGCTGGGAGCAGGAGCTGCCCCGGCACCTACAGTGAGGCTCAGACGGCCTCCAGGTCAGCGATCAGCTGCACCCGGAACCGCGCCAGCGCTTCGAACCGGTTGACCAGGCGCTCGTAGGCGATCCCCAGGCGGTAGGCCAGCGGGTGGAACAGCAGGTAGTCCGGTTTGGTCTCGATCAGATCGATGGACACGACTCGGAACCCAGATGCCATCGCGAGCCGCTCAAGCCTCTTGCGGTCGTTGGCCCGGTATCGCGTCGGGAACGTGTCCACCTCTTCCCTACCCCTCTTCGCGTTGTACCAGGCGTGGAAGCGTGTCGGGGTAAGCGTGGCGAACATCGCGACGTAGTGCCACCTGTTGGGCGTGTGGATCAGCAGGTGAGCCCCCGGCTTCATGACTCGCCTCAGCTCCCCCATGACCGTGAGCGGACGATCCAGGTGTTCGAACACGTACTTCGAGAAGACGAGGTCGAACTCGCCGTCCGCGTACGGCAGGGCGCTCAGGTCGGCCACGGCCGAGTCGGTCAGATTGGTGTTCTCCGAGACCGCGGGGTCGGAATCCGCACCGGCGACCCTGGAGGCGGTGCGGGCGTAGTCGTAGGGGAACTGGACCCCCCGGCCGGCCCCCGCATCCAGGACGGACATCCCGGGCTTGAGGTAGCGGCGTATCGACGCGTCGAAGCGTGCGTGTTCGTCCACGTAGCCGGGGTAGTAGCGACGATCCAGATCCTCGATGCGGGTCACTGGCCCGCGAGTCTACGTGGCGAGCCCGATCACTTGGCAGGCAGGCCGCCCCGGCCGGCGACGAGCTCGTGCTCGGGCCCCGCGAGTCGCCCTTGGAGATAGGAGCGCGCGAACATCGCCTGGACCCGAAACACGTCGATCTCCCAGTGCGAGAAGGGACCCTGCCTGTAGCCGGGGCTGGTCACGTTGCGCTGGACCGACTCGCAAGCCGCCCAATCCTCGCGGTTCGTGATGTCCCAGAACTCCGCCGCGTAGTCGGCCGAGAAACCCGGCCGCTCGAAGGCCTCCGCGGGGAAGTACCAAGAACACTCGATCCAGGTGCGATCCGCCGCGAGCGGTACCAACCTGTGAGTCATCACGTAGTCGGGGTGAGGGCTGATGAGCAGGTTCGGCAGCAGCGCCGCATACCCGACGATCCTGCGCCTTTCCTCCGGGAGAGTGGGGATCGCGACACCTTTCGACTCCCCGCTCAGCGACATTGTCTCGGCGTGATCCCTCAACTCCATCGGACCGCCAACCCAGTTCCCAGTGGAGCGTTCCGAGTACGAGATGTCCGATTCGGGAGGTGTGACCTTGCACAGTTCCGGGTGGATCTCGGAGCAGTGGTAACACTCGAGGTAGTTCTCGATAGCGATCTTCCAGTTCGCGGCGAGCTCGTACTCATGGCGCGCCCCCAAACGCAGGGCTGCGGGCGAGTACCCATCCACGACCAGATCTAGGTTGCCGATGTGTTCGTCGAACGAGGGGGCGCTACCGCTCGCGTTCAGGAAGAGCCAACCGTGCCACTCCTCGAGTCGGGCCTCGACCAGTCCGAAAGCGCCCTTGTCCAGTCCATCCATGTCGAAACGAGGCGTGGCGCGGCAGTCCCCTTCCAGCCCGTACACCCACGCGTGATACGCACACTTGATCCCGCGCTGATGGCGCGACTCGCCCACGGATAGCAGTTCGTGACCCCGATGCCGGCAGATGTTGTGGAAGGCTCGAAGCGTGCCGTCGTCGCCCCGCACGAGGACGAAGCTTTGGCGGCCCGCCTGGACGGCTACCTGGTCGCCAGCGGAGGCGAGTGCGAGATCCGCCGTCCTGCCCACGCACATCCACGAGCCCTCGAAGAGGGTCTCGACCTCCCACTCGAAGACCTGTTGCGAGGCATAGGCCGCTGCCGGAAGGGTCAGGGCCTGGTCCAAGGGCCGAAGGACCAGGCCCAAGGCAGCCGGATCCAACGGCGCGGCGGAACCGCGTGACATGTCTGAACCCCCATTCAAACCCACCGGTGCGACGGATGATACCCGCAGCGGCGTCCGACCTGGGAAACCTGGAGTCAGGGCACCTCGCGATGACGGGGGCTGGCGGATACTGGTGGACGTGAGCCCGCTCATGCCCTGGAAGAGGGCGGCCGCCGCCATCGCCAAGGCGAGTTCGGCCGCAG
>CAZHRY010000035.1:15144-22524 GCA_964535065.1 uncultured Actinomycetes bacterium | reverse complement strand
CGAAGGTGGCCTCCGTGTCGTCCTTCGTCGTGAACGGCGAGAGGGCGACGCGAGAAACACCCGTGGCGGAGGGCGACGAGGTGGCGATCCTGCCTCCGGTCAGCGGCGGCTGAGGATCACCAGAGGTCCGGCTTCCAGACCATCAGGAACGCGATCAGGACCGTCAGGATCGTGACGGTGATGCCGTATGCGTTGGAGACCCGCGCCGCGTCCGGATATCGCGCGGCGGCCTCCGTGTCTTTCGGGTCCTCGGCGATGCGCTCGGCCAGGGCCCTCTGACTGCGGAACGCCGGGGCGTAACCGACCACGGCGGCCACGAGGAGCGCCAGATACAGAGCCGTGCCGACGAAGAGCCAGCCCGTGGCGAAGAAGTCCCAGCCGCGGAGCCAGATCAAGACCAAGCCCGTGACGAGCTGGAGGGTGTAGGCGGGCGTGGGGAGCCGACGATCCAGCCACGAGATCGAGCGGAGCACGAAGGCGCGTGTCGCCGGGTCGGACCGTTCGGCCAGTCGGAGCCACATCCCGTAGGTCAGCGTCGGCCCAAGGGACGCGATGGCTCCCAGCGCATGAAGGACCAGGGAAAGGCGTGTCCAGAAGTCGCGTCCCATCGGCCAAGGCTACCGAAGGCCGGTTCGCGCGTTCCCTTCCGCCCTGACATACTTGCGGCGGCTCACATGCGCTTCCATCGCCTCCTGCTGGTCGTGAACCCGGTCGCCCGGACCGTTTCCAA
The DNA here is from genome assembly GCA_964535065.1 of uncultured Actinomycetes bacterium. Lineage (GTDB taxonomy): Bacteria > Actinomycetota > UBA4738 > UBA4738 > HRBIN12 > AC-51. The sequence goes on along the minus strand of CAZHRY010000035.1, from coordinate 21,794 downwards.
GCCCACCCTCGCCGTCATCGAGAAAGCGCTGTCGGCGGACTTCGTGCTCGAGGTGGCCGAGACGAAGGAGAAGGGGCACGCCAGCGAGCTGGCCGCCCAGGCCGTGGACAACGGCATGGATCTCGTCGTGGTGTTCAGCGGTGACGGCACCATCAACGAAGCGGTGAACGCCCTGGCCGGGACAGAGACGGCTCTCGGGGTACTTCCAGGCGGGGCCACGAACGTCCTGGTGAGGGCACTCGGGCTCCCCACTGACCCCGTGGAGTGCACCGGCGTGCTCATCTCGAAGGCATTGGACGACGAGGCCATCAAGCTCAACCTGGGACGCGCGGACGGCAGGTACTTCGCGGTCAACTGCGGGGCCGGCATCGACGCGGCGGCGATGCGCCGCCTCGAGAAGAAGTTCCCCGCGACGAAGCAGAAGTTCGACCGGGCCGCGTTCCGGGCCGTGGCGCGCGAGCTGCTGGTCGGCTACGGGGGCAAGGCTCCCGACTTGGAACTTCGGATAGACGGGGGCGAGGCCGAGCCGTCGCTCTCCGTGATGGTTGGCCGCACCGACCCCTACACCTTCTACAAGAACAGGGGCCTGCGGATGACCCCGGATGCGTCCCTGAGCAAGGGGCTGGATGTGCTCTCGGTGCGCAAGCTGAACCGCCGGAACGTGCCCCGGATCGCCTGGCAGGTGTTCGGCTCGGCCCGTCACGTGCACGGGCACGGGATCGACTACTCGCACGATGCCTCGCACGTGCTCGTTACCTCGGACAGGGCATTCCCGGTGCAGGTGGACGGGGACTCGATGGGCGATCACTACCGCCTGGACGTCGAGCTGGCGCGCGAGGCTCTCTGGGTCGTGGCCTGACCCGCTCGCGTATCCTGACCGGCCGGAACCCCCGTCACGGAAAGGCTCCTTCCATGTCCGATACCTATCCCATCGCGCCCCACGGTGGCTCGCTCGTCGATCTGGTTGTGCGGGGCGCGGCCGCGGAGGCCCTCGCCGCCGAAGCGAGCAACCTGCCCAAGCTGACTCCGAACGAGCGGGAGCTCTCGGACCTCGAGATGCTGGCCACGGGGGCCCTCAGCCCGCTGACCGGCTTCCAGGGCGAGCGCGACTACCACTCGGTCCTCGAGACGATGCATCTGGAGAACGGACTGGCCTGGGCCATCCCCGTCGTGCTGGGTGTCTCCGACGACGATCTGCACAAGATCGGTAACTCTGCGGCAGTTGCCCTGGCGCCCGACGGGCAGGCTCCCATCGCGGTCCTGCGGATCTCAGAGGTCTTCAAGCGCGACAAAGTCAAGGAGGCCACCTCGGTCTACCGCACCGACGACCTGGAGCACCCGGGGGTCAAGGCGCTCTACGAGGCCGGCGACACCTGTATCGCGGGGACCTTGGAGGTCGTCTCGCTGCCGGCTCACGATGACTTCGTGAACTATCGCCTGACACCGGCCGAGACCCGCCGGGCGTTCGTGGAGCGCGGATGGAGGACCGTGGTCGGCTTCCAGACCCGGAACCCGATCCACCGGGCGCACGAGTACATCCAGAAGTGCGCCCTGGAGATAGTGGACGGCCTGTTGGTCCACCCGCTCATGGGCGCCACCAAGGCCGACGACGTGCCCCCCGACGTTCGGATGCAGTGCTACGAGGCGCTCTTCTCTGGCTACTACCCGCACGACCGGGCGATGATCAGCGTCTTCCCGGCCGCGATGCGCTACGCGGGGCCGCGCGAAGCGATCTGGCACGCCATCGCGCGCAAGAACTACGGGTGCACCCACTTCATCGTCGGGCGCGACCACGCGGGCGTGGGCAGCTACTACGGTACCTATGACGCCCAGAAGATCTTCGAGGAGTTCGAGCCGGGCGAGCTGGGCATCACACCGCTGATGTTCGAGCACTCGTTCTGGTGCAACAGGTGCGAAGGCATGGGCTCGCCCAAGACCTGTCCGCACGAGGCCGACGACCGGGTGTCACTCTCCGGCACGAAGGTGCGCGAGATGCTTGCGAACGGCGAGCGGCCGCCCCAGGAATTCTCGCGGCCCGAGGTCGCAGACATCCTGATAGAGGCCATGAGGCAGGGGGTGTAGCATCGCCGGCGTGAGCGAGCATCCCTCCAACCGGCGGATCGACCGGATCCGCGAGCCCTCGTTCGTGGAAGGGCTGCCGGAGATGGAGCTCGACGAGCTGAGGGCTCGCCGTGACGACTGCCTCGCCGAGCGAGAGTACCTGTCGCTGCTCCGCCGGTTGCTTCAGGGCCGGGCCGAGATCCTGCGGGCCGAGCTTGACGCGCGAGGCACCGACGGCGCCAAGGCGCCCTTGGTCGAGCGCCTGACCGCGATCCTGGCCGGAGACGAGCACCCGACCTCGCGCGGAGAGGTAGTTCGTATCAGCATCCCCGAAGAGGAGATGCTCCTGGCCCGCAGGCGGGTCGAGCGGCTGGTCAGCGACGCCGCCATCTCCGACCCTGGGGTCCTGGACGACGAGGCGCTGGCGGAAGCCATCGACGCGCTGGCGACGGAGGAGCGAGAGGTTTCCACGGCGAGGCGCGAGGTCATGGACGCTCTCGACATCCTCCAGGAAGAGTTGAAGCGCCGGTACAAGGACGATCCGGCGCTGGCGTTGCGCTGAGACGGACTCGGACTTTCGCCTGTGCCGCAGTCGGTCTTCAGGGGGACTCGGGGTGTGGCCCGGCGGCCCATCGGAAGATGGGCCGCCGGGCCGATGGCCCCCGCGAACCCAAGCGGGCCAAGATGCTTGCTCCACATCAACCCTGGTGTAGCGTGCAACGCCCGATGATCGACGAGACGACTTCCCCGGGGGAGTCGGGGTTCGACCCCGAGCTTCCCGCCGTTCACGCCCAGCTCATGGTGTTCGCCCGCGAGCTGGGCGAGCTGTACTCGGCCGAGAAGGCCCGCGGCCGCGAGCTGGAGCGGGCTCTGGACGAGCTTCGTGAGACGTACGTCGCCACCATGACCTCGCTGGCTCAGGTCGTGGAGGCCAAAGACACGACCACTCGCGGCCACCTGGACCGCACGCAGGCCTACGGGATGGCGCTGGCCGAGAAGATCGACCCCGAGCTTGCGTCCAGGCCGGAAGTGTCCTACGGGTTCTTCCTGCACGACATCGGCAAGGTCGGCATCCCCGAGCGTGTCCTGTGCAAGCCTGGGCCACTGGACGACATCGAGTGGGCAGTGATGCGCGAGCACCCGACGATCGGCGCCCAGATAGTCGAGCCGATCCGCTTCTTGACCGGAGCGGTGGAGATCGTTCGCTCCCACCACGAGCGCTGGGACGGCGACGGCTACCCTCGCGGGCTGCGGGGTGAGCAGATCCCGCTAGCGGCTCGCATCTTCGCGGTCGCCGACTGCTTCGACGCTATGACGAGTGACCGCCCATACCGCAGGGCGCTTCCGGTAGAGGTCGCACTGGACGAGATCGCGCGTGGCGCCGGCAGCCAGTTCGACCCGGACGTCGTGGACGCGTTCTTCTCGGTCGTAGAAGAAGACGATCTGCTCGGTGTCGCCGGACTGCGGGGGGCCGACGCCCAGGCGAGCTGACGTTAGTCTCGCTCCACCATGCGAGCCGTGCCGTTGGTCCGTGTCTTGCGCTCCGGGCTGGAGGAATCCGTCCACCACGGGCACGTGGTGGTGTGCGACGCCCGAGGAAGGCTGCTCGCCTGGGCCGGCGATCCCGATGCGGCGTTCTACGCCCGCTCGTGCATGAAGCCGGTGCAGGCAGCGGTGTCGTTCGCCTTGATGCCGTCGGAGCGGCTGACCGATCGGCTCGCGGCGATCGCATGCTCCTCGCACAACGGAGAGCCCACCCACGTGAAGGCGGTGCGCGACCTTCTGCGTCGTGGCCGGCTGGGCACCGAAGCGCTTCAGACGCCTCCGGGGCTGCCCATCGACCGTGACTCGGCCGCCAAGGCGGGCGGCAGGTCCCCGCTCCTTCACAACTGCTCGGGCAAGCACGCCGCGATGCTGCTTGCTTGCGTGCGTGCGGGCTGGCCGGTGGAGACCTACCGCTCGAAGGGGCATCCGCTGCAGAGGCGGGTTCTGGCCGCGGTTCGCCTCCTCTCCGGCGAGGATCCGGTCGTGGGCGTGGACGGCTGCGGAGTGCCGGTCCACGGCCTCTCGCTGCGCTCGATAGCGACGATGTACGCACGGCTCTCGGACCCCTCGAGCCAGGGCGAGCTCGCTCCACACCTGGGACGGGCTCTGGACGCGATGCGAACGCAGCCCTACATGGTGGGAGGCCGGGAGCGGGACGACACAGCCCTGATGCAGGCGGTGCCTGGCCTGGTGGCGAAGGAGGGAGCGGAGGCGCTGGACTGCGCCGTGGACCTGGGCGCCGGGATCGGCGTGGCGGTGAAGGTTGCCGATGGCGGCGAACGGGCCGCCGGTCCGGCCCTGCTAGCCGTCCTCGACCAGCTCGGCTCTATCCCCCGCGGTGCTCGGCAGGCTCTCGGCCCGTTCGCCGCTCCGCCGGTCATGGGCGGAGGGCGGCCGGTCGGCAGGCTCGAGGCCGTGGTCAGGCTGCGTTCGCGCTGAATCGTTCGCACCGGAGTGCCGGGCTGCGTTCGCGTTCAAGCTCTTCGTGGCCGTTGCCGGCAAGGCAGCTCCGGCGTTCGCGCGGCTCGGACGTAACATCGTTGCACTGCTCGGACACCGTGTGTCCGGAGAGGGGGAGTGAGCGATGAGTACCGCCGCACAGCGCGTGGCCGTGCTTTCCGTGCACACCTCTCCGATGGACCAGCCGGGGACCGGTGATTCGGGCGGGATGAACGTCTACATCAGAGCCGTGGCCGAACGGCTCGCCGCCGGGGGGGTCGAGGTGGACCTGTTCACCCGATGCCGCGGCGGTGAGGATCACGAGACCAAGCATCCCGTCTCGGGCGTGAGGGTGATCAGCATCAAAGGGGGCCCTTGCCAGTCCGTCCCCAAGGCGGATCTGCCCAGGTACCTGCCCGAGTTCCTAGGCGGCGTGATCCGCGAGACCAAGGCGGAGGGTCGTCGCTACGACCTCGTTCATTCCCACTACTGGCTCTCTGGCTGGGTGGGCCGGGCAGCCAAGGACGTTTGGGGAGTGCCACTTGTCGCGTCGTTCCACACGCTCGGCAAGGTCAAGAACTACTCGCTGGCTCCCGGGGAGAAACCCGAGCCGCCCACACGGCTGGCCGGAGAAGAGAGGGTCATCGCACGAGCCGACCGCGTGCTTGCTCCGACGCCGTCGGAGGCCGGCCAGCTCGTGGGGCTCTATGGTGCAGATCCTGAGCGGGTGCGTGTGGTTCCGCCGGGTGTGGACCACTCGATCTTCGTTCCAGGCTCACGAGAGGCGGCTCGCCGACGTCTGCACATGAGCGGGCTCCGCCTCGCGCTGTTCGTGGGCAGGATCCAGCCTCACAAGGGCCCCGACATCGCGGTCAGGACGATCGCTGAGGCCGTTGCGCGAGACCCCGAGGCGACCCGCGATCTGCAGCTCGCGATCGTGGGCGGTCCCAGCGGAGGCGACGGCGCAGAGCTAGACCGGCTGATGGACCTCGCCGTGGCGCTTGGCGTGCAGGACAGGGTCATCTTGTTCCCTCCTCAGCTGCAGCACAGGCTGGCCGACTTCTACCGCGCCGCCGACGTGGTTCTCATGCCGTCTCGCTCCGAGTCCTTCGGCCTCGTCGCTCTCGAAGCCGGTGCGTGCGGTACTCCCGTCGTCGCCTCTTCGGTCGGCGGTCTTCGGCTCGTCGTTCAGGACGGCGTCACCGGTTCGCTCGTCGAGGGACACGATCCGGGCGATCACGCCGACAGGATGCTGGATGTGCTCAGGCAGCCGCGCCTGCGCTCCGAGCTCGGATCGCGCGCTGCCGCGCGCTCGGCGCGCTTCTCGTGGGACGCGACGGCCGGCCAGGTGCGCCTGGCGTACGACGAACTGCTGAGCGCGCGGTTCAAGTAGGCAGGGCCGCCGGCAGACGCTCCGGCTCGACGGAAATCCCCGGCTCGAGAGGCGTTCGGAGGTGCCGCGCCGTTTTGTCACTCTTTGTCCTGAGCCTCTGACCTGCGCGTATGTGGTCTGACCTGCGGAAACGTCGGCTTGACCGGTCTTCGAGCCGCGGATACATTCCGCATCGCTCCGAGCGGTCCAAGTGACCGAACGGGGACCGGACGAAGCGCCGAGCCGGAGCGAGAAGCCGCAAGGCGGACCGCAGAAGGCAGCGGAACCGGACGGAAGGCCGCAAGGCCGGAAGGACGGACCCGCGGCGCACCGGGAGCGACGATCAGCCGTGAGGCCGCAAGGTCACTAGGCCGACAGGAGCTCCCGAGCCGGGGAAGGCCGCAAGGCCGGAACCGGTACCCACCGGGGCCGTCGCGAGACGGAACGGGTGGGGGTCCGTCGCCGGGAACGCGACGAGGGCCGCGAGGTCCGACGAGCGGACCCAAGGCGACGCGGGCGGGATCGCAAGGTCTCAGGCCGCGTGGCCGACGGAGGAGCCGCAAGGCCGATCCGGGCGGCGAAGGTGGCCGGAGCGCCGCGAGGCGAGCCGCCACCGGCGGTCCGGGCCCTCTCGTGAGAGCGAGGGTCGCTCGGAGCACTAGAGCCCGAGGGGCTGAAGGAGTACCGAACGCTTCGGCGGGAGGCGCACCGGAAGTCTCTCGGGCTCTGCTAT
>CAZHRY010000035.1:0-15134 GCA_964535065.1 uncultured Actinomycetes bacterium | reverse complement strand
CTCGCCCATGAGCGAGAGGCGCAGCCGCCGCGCCGTAGAGGCGGAAGAGCGCCGCGAGCGGATCGTCGAGTCCGCGATGCGGCACTTCGCCGAGCACGGGTTCAGGGGAGCCCGCGTGGAGGACATCGCTCAAGAGGTTGGCGTTGCCAAGGGCACCGTATTCCTGGACTTCACATCCAAGGAGGGGCTCTTCCTTGCGGCGTTCCAGAAGGCGGTCCGGATGCTGCCCGCCTGGCTGGACGCTCCGAAGGAGATCGTGGAGCGAGGCTTCTGGGCGACGCTCGACTGGTGGCTCCAGCGGACGGAGGAGTTCGTCGCATCGGATCCGGTGCCCAACAGGGTCGCGCTGATCGGCCGGTACGACGCGGGCCTGGGGCTCCGGAGGCCCATCGACCGCTTCATGCGAAGCGAGGATCCGTACGGCACGCTGGAGTTCGTCGAGTACGGGGTGAGCACGGGGGAACTGCGGGACGACGTCGATCCTGAGATGACGGCTTCGATGCTCGATTGGCTCGCGGAGCGGTTCCAGGACGCGATGGTTTCCGAGGATCTGGACCCGGGCCTGATCCACCGGCGTCCCGAGCGCCGCGGCATGCGCATCAAGGAGTTCGTCGAGATACTTCGCGACGGCATAGCGGCGCATCCGTCCGACTCCTAGACTTCCGCCCGGTGGGCCTATCCAGCCTGTTGCGACCTGCGGTACTGCGCGTTTCGGGCGCGCGGCCGGTCAGGCGTCTGTTCACGCGGACCCGGGCAGGGCGCGCCGTGGCCTCCCGGTTCGTGGCCGGCGAGACCCTTGCTGAAGCTATGGCCGTCGCTCGGGAGCTGGACCGGGGACGGACCGCAGCGATGCTCGACCACCTCGGCGAGAACGTCGAGACGCCGGAGCAGGCGCTCGCCGCACGCGCGGCATACCTGGCGGCCCTCGCCTCGATAGCTGCCGAGCCAACGCTCGACGTCGCCATCTCGGTGAAGCTGACCCAGCTCGGCCTGGACGGCTCGGTGCAGGAGTGCTTCGCGAACCTGCAGCCGATCCTGGACGCCGCCGGCGAGGACCGCACCCTCGTGATGATCGACATGGAGAGCCACTCCTACGTGGACGCCACGCTCGAGGTCCTAACCATGGCGCACGAGATGTACCCGCGTGTCGGCGTCGCGATCCAGTCGTACCTGAGGAGGAGCGAGCAGGACGTGTTCTCGCTTCCGGCGGGGTGCCGCGTTCGCCTCGTGAAGGGCGCCTACCTGGAACCTCCGCAGGTCGTGTACGTGCACAAGAAGGAGGTGGACGCCACGTACGCGCGGCTCTTCGCCACCCTGCTGGCGCGAGGTCACGCGATAGACGTGGCGACGCACGACCCGCGCTTGATCGACGGGGTGATCGAGCGCGTGGACCGGATCGAGGCCGGATGGTCGCGTGTGGAGTTCCAGATGCTGTACGGTGTGCGCCGGGACCTGCAGGCGAAGCTGGCCGGTCAGGGCTATCCCGTTCGCGTGTACATCCCGTACGGATCCGAGTGGTACCCGTACCTCACGCGACGGATGGCCGAACGGCCCGCCAACCTGTGGTTCTTCCTTTCGAACCTGGTGAGGACGTCGCGATGAGCAGGAAGGTGGCCTTCCTCGGCGGAGGCAAGATGGGCGAGGCGCTGATCTCGGGGCTCATACGCTCAGGGGGGCGCACCGCCGACGAGATCATGGTCACGTGCAGGCGTGACGAGCGTGCGCGCGAGCTGGCGGGCAAGTACGGCGTCTCTGCCACGCTGGACAACGGAGAAGCCGCCCGGTGGGCGAACGTTCTGGTTCTCATGGCCAAGCCTCAGGACATGGAGGTCCTGCTCGGCCAGATCCGGGAGCACGTGAACACGGAGGATCTGGTCGTCAGCTTCGCGGCGGGCATCAGGACCTCGTTCGTCGAGAAGCACCTGCCCGACGACGTGCCGGTCGTTCGTGTGATGTCCAACGTGCCGGTGATGGTGGACGAAGCCATGAGCGTGGTGGCCGCAGGGAGCCACGCCACCGACGAGCATCTGGCGACGGCCGAGGAACTGCTGGGCTACGTGGGGAAGGTCCTTCGGCTGAAGGAGACGCACCTGGACGCGGTGACGGCCACGAGTGGCAGCGGCCCTGCCTACTTCTTCCTACTGGCCGAGGCCATGATCGAGGCCTGCATCCTGCTGGGGCTCTCACGTGACGTGGCGACGGAGTTGATCATCCAGACGATGCTGGGATCGGCGAAGATGCTGCGCGACACAGGCAAGCACCCGGTGGAGCTGCGAGAGATGGTGACATCGCCGGGTGGGACGACGATCGCAGCCATCAGGCACCTGGAGGAAGCCGGCGTCAGGGCTGCCTTCCTGAACGCGATAGACGCGGCCCGCAAGCGCAGCGAAGAGCTGGCCCAGGGCGGCGACGAGGACGAAGGGTAGATATGGGACGCGGAGATCTGAAGAAGGTGCGCAGCGCCAAGGACCGTCAGCGCAAGGTGAAGGAGCGCGCCAAGAAGGTGGCGGCCGAGAAGGGCGCAGCGCGCAAGGCAGCCAAGAAGAAGTAGGGGCTAGATCTCCTCGGTCGTTTCGAGCAGCCCGATCACGTTCCCCTCGGGATCCTCGAACAACGCGAACCGCCCGATGCCGGGGATGGGCTGAGGGTCGCGTATCGTCCTGCCACCCGCGATGGTCACGCGATCGAGCGTCTCCTCCAGGTCCCGCGTGTGCACGTAGATCGTGACGTGCGCGGGCAGCTCACCCTGGGCCTCGAGGATGCCGCCGCCGATGCCGGGAGGCTCGGGTGCGATCAGCCAGTAGCCCTCCCCCGCTGGCTGGGGCGCCCAGCCGAAAAGGTCCTCGTAGAAGCGAGCGAGCTTCTCGCCCTCCCTACCGCCGATCTCCCAGTGGATGACCGGATGCGCCATGGACATGCCTCCCCTTGGTCTCGTCCATGCCAACGTAAGCGCAAACGGTGATCCGGTCGCAGGGGCGAGGGGCCCGGTCGTGCGAGGACCAGGCTAGCTGCGGCGCTGCACCCGGTTGCGCAGGGTGCCTATGCCTTCGGCCGCGAGTTCGACCGAGGCGCCCGGCCAGACCTGCCGATCCCGGTCGGGGAACGGGCCGAGGGCGAGCGCGTCACCGCGTTCGAGGACGGAGGAACGGGATGCTTCGGCGATCGTGTCGAGGAGGCTCTGCGCCGCGCCATTGAGGTTGCCCTTCTCGATCTCCTCGCCGTCGATCCTGACCTGTAGGAACATCGTCTGCGGGTTGACCTCGTCGGCCGTCACCACGCAGGGCCCGATCGAGATGGGCAGGCCATCGGCGGTCTCGACGGGCGCTCCGCTGGCGTCGCGGGCGCGCCAGTCGCTGACCAGGGTGTAGCCGAATACGTGCTGGGCGACGTCTCCGGGCTGGACCTTCGATGCCTCGAGGCCGAGGACGGCGGCTACCTGAGGCGTGTACTCGATCCATGCGGCGCCTTCGGGCCACGGGACCTCCTGCTCGGGGCCCACCAGCCGGCGCTCGGTTCCGAGCGAGCCGGGGGAGAGGAGGGAGTTGGGGAACAGGGGCGTCAGGATCGTGGGGCGCTTGACGCGATACGAATGCACGTCATCGCGTGCCAGAGCCCCTCTGGCGGCATCCAAGACGGTGCCTCGGCTGCTGCAGACGAGACCCTCGAGCGTGGTGGGGAAGGCCGGATGCCCGACAGCATCGGGCAGATCCACCACCTCACCCTCGAAGATCGCCCCCAGTCGCCGCTGCCCCCCGCGGTCGTAGGTGACGAACCTCATCAGGCAAGAGGAATGTACGCCTGCCGAGGGGCCGAATCACGCAGCCGAAGGTCGGATGTTCGGCGTATCTCGGCCGCCCGCGTGACGTTCGTCACTGCGCCACGCCGGCAGGCGTGCTTATGCTTTACTTATGCTCATGGGAGTAAAGGAAACTCCCGACGGGAGGAACGGTTCGAAGAAGGCCGGGCGCCGCCGCGGGCACACACGGATCTCCAGCAAGAACCAGGTGACGCTGCCCGTGGCAGCGCTCGCCGAGGCCGGACTCAAACCCGGCGACGAGCTCAAGGCCACGGTCGTTGGCCAAGGCAAGGTTCTCCTGGAACAGGAGGTGGATCCCCTCGAGTCCTTGCTCGGGAGCATGACGGGGGTGTTCGAGCCCGGGTACCTGCGGAAGTTGAGGGAAGAGTGGGATCGGCGGTAGTCGATGCCAGCGTGATCATCGCAGCGCTGGATCCGTCGGATGCTCTCCACGGGTCTGCATCTGCGGCTCTCCGCGAAGCCAGGCGGCACCGGTTCATCCTGCCGGTTCTCGCGTTCGCCGAGGTGCTCGTAGGCGCTGCGCGAGGGGGTGCTCGGGAAGAGCGCAGGGCCGAGAGCAAGATGCTGTCCATCGCACGCGTCGAGCCGCTCACGATGGGGATGGCTCGGACGGGGGCTCGTCTCAGGTCCAAGCACGGCCTCACGCTGGCCGATGCCCTGATCCTGGCCACCGGGATCGAGCTCAAGGCCGATGTGATCCTCACGGCCGACCGGCGGTGGGGGCGCGTCGACCGCCGCGTGAAGGTGCTCGAGGACGCCTGACCGGCGGTCGACGCGCCCCCCCCATCACCCGGGCTGATCTGGCGTTTCGACCTTGCGCGGCAGGGTCGGGAGTCCATGGGCGGCCCCTGTCGGGAACGGCTAGCATGGCGGTCCGCGAGGCGGGCATCCGCCTGTTCGGCACGAAGGAGGCAACACCGCCATGGCAGAAGGCTTCCGGATCACCTACGCGACGATGTCCGTGGACAACGAGCAACTTCACAAGGACTACGACGCGGCCATAGAGCAGGCCAAGGCCGAGCTGGGGAAGACCATCCCCGTCGTGGTGAACGGGGAGGAGCGCCCAGGCGAGGGCACGTACGAACTCCGTTCGCCCATCGACAGCGACATCTTGCTTGCCCACATCTCCCAGGCCACCCGCCAGGACGTCGAGGACGCGATCGCATCAGCCAAGTCATCGGCCCTGGAGTGGGATCGCATGGGCTGGAAGAAGCGCGTGCAGATCATCAACGACGCCGCGGACCTGATGACCGAGCGCCACAACGTCCTCGCGGCCCTGATGGCGATGGAAGTGGGGAAGAGCCGCCTGGAGGCGCTCGGCGACGTCGAGGAAACGGCCGACCTGATGCGCTGGAACGCCAAGGAGGTGGCCGACCACGACGGCTTCAACGTCCCGATGCAGGAGATGGGCGCGAAGGGTCAGTACTACGACGTCCTTCGCCCCTATGGCGTGTGGGCCGTGATCAGTCCGTTCAACTTCCCGATGGCCCTGGCGGGAGGCCCGTCCTCGGGAGCCCTCGTCGCCGGCAACACGGTGGTGTTCAAGCCTGCGCATCAGGGCGCCCTTCTGGGCTACAAGCTCTACGAGATCTACCGCGATGCCGGCGTTCCGACGGGCGCTTTCCACTACCTGCCGGGCCGTGGCTCGGTCGTCGGTGACTCCATCGTTCACCACAAGGACGTCGGCGGCATCACCTTCACCGGCTCCTACGAAGTCGGGATGTCGATCTATCGCTCGTTCGCCAGCGACTATCCCAAGCCGGTGATCTGCGAGATGGGCGGCAAGAACCCGACCATCGTGACCAAGAACGCGGACCTGGACAAGGCGACCGACGGCGTGATGCGCTCGGCATTCGGGTTCGGCGGTCAGAAGTGCTCGGCGAACTCCCGCGTGTACGTGGAGCGCGAGGTCTACGATGACTTCGTCGACCTGCTGAAGACGAAGACCGAGGCCATCAAGATCGGCAACCCGCTCGACAAGGATGTGTACCTGGGCCCGGTCATCAACGAGAGCGCGGTCGAGACGTTCGAGCGTGCTTCGGAAGAAGCCCGCAAGTCCGGCCGGATCATCACCGGAGGCGAGCGGCTAACCGACGGCGACTTCGCACGCGGCACGTACGTCCAGCCGACCGTGGTCGAGGTTCCGAAGGACAACTGGCTCTTCAAGGAGGAGCTGTTCGTGCCCTTCACGGCAGTGGCCCCCGTGGACTCGCTCGACGAGGCCATCGAGCTCGCGAACGCCTCCGAGTACGGGCTTACCGCCGGCTTCTACTCCGAGGACCAGGCCGAGATCGACGAATGGCTCGACCGTATCCACGCCGGCGTCATCTACGTGAACCGGCGCGCGGGCGCGACTACCGGCGCTTGGCCGGGCGTGCAGCCTTTCGGCGGCTGGAAGGGCTCGGGGACGACCGGCAAGGCCGGAGGCGGCCCCTACTACGTCACGCAGTACATGCGGGAGCAGTCCAGGACGGTGATCGAGGAGTGAGCACGCAGGCGACACGACTCACCTACGAAGAGCTCGCCGCCTGCGACAGACCCAAGCTGATCACCGAGATCCCCGGGCCGGAGGCGCTGGCCCGGATCGAACGGGACCGCAAGGTCACGAGCCCGTCGCTGCCTCGCGCCTACCCATTCGTTCCCAAGAGGGGTGCGGGAGCGGTCGTGGAAGACGTGGACGGCAACGTCTATCTCGATCTGAACGCGGGGATAGCCGTGACGTCCACCGGGCACTCCCACCCCCGCGTCGTGGAGGCGATCCAGAAGCAGGCGTCCGAGCTTCTCCACTACTCCGCGAGCGACTTCTACCTGCCGATCTACTCGGACGTGTGCGAGCGGCTGGACGAGATGGCGCCGTTCGGAGGCCGCCCGGCGAAGTCGTTCCTGACGAACTCGGGGACAGAAGCGGTCGAGGCTGCGATCAAGCTCAGCCGCTACGCGACCGGGAGGCAGTACGTGATCGGCTTCTACCAGTCGTTCCACGGACGCTCCATGGGGAGCGTGACGCTCACGGCCAGCAAGGCGAGGTACCGGACGAACTTCGGCCCGATGCTGCCCAGCGTCTATCACTCGTTCTACGGGGACTTCGGGTACCTCGAAGAGGTTCTGTTCAAGCGGATGGTCTCGCCCACCGAGGTCGCCGCGATCGTGGTCGAGAGCTGGCTGGGCGAGGGAGGGTACGTCCTGCCGCCCGCCGGCTGGTTCGCGTACCTGCGCGAGCTGTGCGACGAGCACGGCATCCTGCTCGTCTGCGACGAGGTGCAGAGCGGCATGGGCCGCAGCGGCAAGATGTGGGCGATAGAGCACGAGGGCGTGCAGCCGGACATCGTGGTCAGCGGCAAAGGGATCGCGAGTGGGCTGCCGCTCGGGGCGATGATCGCCCGCGAGGACCTGATGGTCTGGGAGCTGGGCGCGCACGGCTCCACGTACGGCGGAAGTCCGCTATCGTGCGCGGCCGCCCTGGCGACCTTCGACGTGATCCGCGACGAAGACCTGATGGGCAACGCCAAGCGGGTCGGCGACGTGTTCCTGACGGGGTTGCGTGACATCGCGTCGCGTCACCCACTGATCCGCGACGTCCGGGGCGAGGCCCTCTGGATCGGCCTCGGTTTCGAAGATCACGAGAAGGCTGCTCAGGTGGAGATCGCGGCGTTCCGCAAGGGCCTGCTGATGCTCACGTGCGGCGACGACGCCATCAGGATCTCCCCGCCGCTGGTCATCCGGGAGTCGCAGGCCCGCGAGGCGCTGGCGATCTTCGAGGAAGCCGTTTCCGAGGTCGAAGCGGGGGCCTAGGCGTGAGGCTCAAGGGGCTCGGCGTCGGGGGCTCGAGGTTTCGATGAGTTCTAAGGTCACGACGATGCGTGACGCCGTCGGGGAGCTCGTCCGCGACGGGGACACCGTCGCGATCGAGGGCTTCACGCACCTGATCTGCTTCGCGGCCGGTCACGAGATCATCCGTCAGCGTAAGCGCGACCTGACCCTGGCTCGCATGACGCCCGACGTCATCTACGACCAGATGGTGGCCGGCGGCGTTGCGAAGAAGATTATCTTCTCCTGGCTCGGCAACCCGGGTGTGGGCTCGCTGCATGCTATCCGCCGGCGCATCGAAGACGAAGACCCCGGGCCCCTCGAGATAGAGGAGTACTCCCATTTCGGCATGGTCTGCCGGTACGTGGCGGGCGCGTCGAACCTGCCATTCTTCCCGATCCGCTCCTACTACGAGTCCGATATCCCGTCGGTCAATCCCAACATCGTTCCGATGCGATCGCCGTACGAGGATGGAACCGAGGTGTACGTCGTTCCACCCCTGCGCCCCGACGTCTCGATCGTTCACGCGCAGCGCGCGGACGCGTCGGGCGACGCCCAGATCTGGGGCTTGCTGGGATGCCAGAAGGAGGCCGCCTTCGCGGGCAAGAGGGTCATCGTGGTCTGCGAGGAGATCGTGGACGAGTCCGTGATCCGGCGCGACCCCAACCGCACCGTGATACCCGGAGCGGTCGTCGATGCGGTCGTGGAGGAGCCGTTCGCGTGCCACCCGAGCTTCGCCCAGGGCTACTACGACCGTGACAACAGCTTCTACCTGGAGTGGGACGAGATCGCGCGGGACGCCGGAACGCTCCAGCAGTGGCTCGACGAGTGGGTCTTCGGGCTGGCGAGCCACAGTGAGTACGTGCAGAAGTACGGTGACGCGCACTGGGCTAGGCTGCGGCCCGAGCCCGCGATGTCCGGCGAAGTGGACTACGGGAGGTACGCGTGAGCGAGACGGCCCAGGACCTGGGCTACTCGAAGTCCGAGATCATGATCGCGGCTTCGGCACGGCAGCTCGCTGAGGTCAGGAACTGCTTCGTGGGCGTGGGGCTGCCGAACATCGTCTGCAACTTGGCCCAGAGGACCGTCTCGCCGGACCTCCAACTGGTCTACGAGTCGGGCGTCTTCGGGGCGCGGCCCGAGCGGCTGCCGCTGTCCATCGGGGATCCGACGCTCGCGACCGGTGCGACGGCGATAACGAGCATGTTCGAGCTGTTCGCGTACTACCTGCAGGCCGGGCTGATCGATGTAGCGTTCCTCGGGGGAGCGCAGATCGACCGGTTCGGGAACCTCAACACGACCGTGATCGGCTCCTACGACGCGCCGAAGGTTCGCCTGCCGGGATCGGGTGGGGCATGCGAGATCGCGATCCACGCTCGGCAGATCCTGGTCATCATGCGTCAGGCCCAGCGTTCATTCGTGGACAAGCTTCATTTCCGCACGTCCCCGGGACACAGCGGAGACCCGGTCCGTGACGCGGCGCGGGGGTGGTGGGGGAGCGGGCCCACGAGCGTCGTGACCGACCTGGGCACGTACCGGTTCGACGAAACAACGGGGGAGATGACGCTGATGACCATGCATCCCGGCGTCACCCTCGATCAGGTCAGGGAGAACATGGGCTGGGATCCGAAGGTGTCCGAGGACCTGGGCGTGACCGAACCGCCCACCGGCGAGGAGCTGCGACTCATCCGGCAGGAGTTGGACCCTGCGGGCGTCTACACGAAGTAGCCTTCTGCCATGACCACCGAGACCGGTCTGCCGGCCCTCCTCGACGAGCCCGTCTGGTACGAACCGTTGTTCTCCCCCGCATGGCTGCTTCCCAGGCTGCGGGACGGAGCCCCCAGCGTGATGTTCGTTCCGGGGGAAGCGCCCGGCGGAGAGGAGCATCCCGCCGCCCGCTCGATCAGGATCGGGCTGGGTTTGTACCTGGCCGAAGCCGTGAGGTTCTCCACGGATGCCAAGGCTCCGGCGGCTACCGGGCCGTGGGCCGTGGGAGCAGGTTCGGCGGCGGTGGTGACCGCCACTGTTTCCGGCGAAGGCCCTTCGCGCGCGGTCCGGATCTCGGTGGCCGGCGGAGACGTGGAGATCGGGCAGATCTCGCACGAGGCGCCCGACGACGCGGCGCTCGGCAACGTGATCTCGGGGCTTCCCGGCGAGCTGAACGTCAAGCTTCGCGATGCCGGCGTGCGCCCGGTGTGGTCGACCATCTACTCCCCGCCGCCGGCGTCTCAGGCCGCCGAGTATGTCCGCGCCCACCGGGTGTGCGCGTGGCTCCGCGATCCAGATGTGCACTCGCCGGCGCCCGAAAGCCCCGATGCCACCAAAGAGAAGGCCGAGGTGGTGAAGGGCGCCCTCAAGACGCTGGCGAACCTCGCGTCGCGGACGGCTTCGCCCCTCGCCGCCGCGCTCTTCTTCGCAGGGCTGGCCGCGACCAAGGCGAACGGGTCTGGCGTCTACGCGGATTTCCGGCTCCCTGCGAACTCGCTGGCGATGAAGGCCGACGACCCGCGCGACACGTTGTACCGGCTGTCCATCCCCGTCCTGTTCCTGTTCGGGGACGACGGTGCGGCCGAGTCCCGGCTGCGGGTGCTGTCGGCGAGCGGAGACGAGGAGATGAGCGGATGGCTCGCGCGGGCTCGCAAGGCCTGAGGGTGGTGTAGTCCATGACGCTCGAGATGCGCCAGCGCGATGGCGCAGATCGGCTCGGTTCGGTGAGGACGCCGGTGGAGTGGATCTCCGAGAGGAAGAGACGATGAGCCACGTGTTCCCGAGGGTGAACCGGGCGCTGCCGACGGCTGTTCGTGCCGAAGGAGCCTGGATAGAGGACGCCGATGGTGAGAGGTACCTGGACGGCGCCGGGGGTGCGATCGTGGTCGGCGTCGGTCATGCGGACCCGGCGCTGATCGGGGCCGCCGAGACGCAACTGCGCAAGACGCAGTACGTGCACGGAACGATGTTCACGACCGAGGCGCTGGAGGCGTACGCCGAGGAGGCCGCGGCGGTGCTCCCGGTGGCGGATGCGCATCTGTATCCGGTCTCGGGCGGCTCGGAGGCGGTGGAGACCGCGATCAAGATGGCGCGCGCCTACCACTTGGCAAAAGGCCAGGCGGGCCGGGTCACCGTCATCGCGAGGAGGTCCAGCTATCACGGGAACACGCTCGGTGCGCTGGACGCCAGCGGGAAGGAACCCCTGCGCAAGCCCTACACGCCGTGGCTCGGGCGGTTCCTGCACGCTCCGGCGGCATACGAATACAGGTGCGAGAACCCGTCGCATCCCGACGGCTGTGGGAGCTGGCACGCGGCCGAGTTGCAGAAGATGATCGAGTCCTACGGCCCCGACACCGTCGCTGCGTTCATCGCGGAGCCGGTCGGAGGCGCCACGCTGGGCGCGGCGGTACCCTCGGACGACTACTGGCCGGCGGTGGCGGAGGTGTGTCGCAGGTACGGCGTCCTGGTCATCGCCGACGAGGTGATGACGGGTTTCGGGCGGACCGGGCGGTGGTTCGGCGTGGACCACTGGGGCGTGCAACCGGACATCGTGACGGCCGGCAAGGGGACGACGAGCGGGTACGTTCCGTTCGGCTTCGCCGCCGCGTCAGGAGAGGTCTTCAGAACGGTTTCCGAGAAGGGCTTCGTGCACGGATTCACGTGGTCCCACAACGCGCTGGGGGCCGCGGTCGCGCGCGCGACGCTGCAGAGGCTGCGCGACGACGGGCTCGTCGATCGCGCGCGCGACCGCGGCGCCAAGATCAAGGGTGAACTGGCTGCTCAGCTTGCGGACGATCCGCACGTCGGCGACGTCCGGGGGCTGGGCATGATGATCGGGATCGAGCTGGTCCGCGATCGCGAGACGAAGGAACCGTTCCCGCGGCAGAAGCAGGTCACCGAGCAGGTCGTCGCGGCAGCCCGGGAGGCGGGTCTCCTGATCTACTCGTCCACCGGTCACGCCGACGGCACGAACGGCGATCTGGTGATGCTCGGACCTCCGTTCACTCTCACCGACGAAGAGACGGGCCTGCTGATCGAGCGGACGGTGGCGGCCGTCCGGTCCGTGACGTGAGGCAGAGGTCGTGAGCGGCAGGGCCGGTTTGGTGCTCTGCCCCGAGGCTCGTACCTACGATTTCGGCCCGCAGCACCCGCTCCGCCCCGAGCGCGTCTTGCTGGCGTGGGACCTGATCCGCGCGACCGGCCTGGATCGGCTGGAACAGGTGGAACGGCTGGCCTGCGAGCCGGCTGACGAGCCCACGCTGCAGCTCGTCCACTCCGCCGAGTACATCGACGCCGTGCGTCGCGCCGGCCACGGGGAGGAGGGCGCTTGGGGCGCCTTCGGCCTCGGCCCCGGAGACAACCCGATCTTCGACCGCATGCACGAGGCCGGCGCTCTCGTGGCTGGGGCGAGCGTGGCTGCGGCCCGCGCGGTTTGGTCCGGGGAGTGCCTGCATTCGTTCAACGCTGCCGGGGGCCTACATCACGCGATGCCTTCGCGAGCTTCGGGCTTCTGCGTCTACGACGATCCGGCTATCGCCATCGCGTGGCTGCTGGAGCGGGGCGCTGAACGGATCGCCTACGTGGACGTGGACGTCCACCACGGTGATGGTCCACAGTTCATCTTCTGGGACGAACCGCGCGTGCTGACCGTGTCGCTGCACCAGTTCGCTCCGTGGTTCTTCCCCGGCACCGGGGATCTTTCGGAGCGAGGAGGACCGTCTGCCCGCGACACCGCGGTGAACGTCCCGTTGCCCCCGTTCACCGGGGACGAAGTCTGGCTCGAGGCGCTCAGAACCGTTGCGGTGAAGGCCGTACGAGACTTCCAACCCGACGTGCTCGTGACCCAGCTGGGGTGTGACACGCACCACTCGGATCCGCTGGCGCACATGCGGCTCACCACCCGAGCCTACCGGGAGGCAGCGCGGGAGCTGCATTCGCTCGCGCACGAGGTGACAGAAGGCCGGTGGATCGCGACCGGCGGCGGCGGCTACCAGTGGGCCACCGTCACTCCGCGAGCCTGGACCCTGTACTTCGCCGAGATGTGCGACATCGAGCTGAACGACGCCATCCCGGAGCAGTGGATCCAGGAGACCGAGTTCCTGCTGCGCGGCGAAGTTCCGGTTACCTTCTCTGAGCCGCCGCTGCCGGAGGGTGAGGGCGACGACGACGCGCGGGCGATCACGGCGATCGCGCTGAGGATGTTGGGGGGCTGATGGCGAAGACGAAGCTCGTGTGCACGCTGGGACCGGCGAGCGCGACGCCGAAGATGGTCCAGGGCCTGGTCCGAGCGGGAACCTCGGTGTTCCGGCTCAACTTCTCTCACGGAACCCCCGAGGACCATGCGCGGATGGTCGATCTGGTCCGCGAAGCGGAGGTGACGTCCCGCCGGCCGCTCGCCGTTCTCGTGGATCTTCCCGGTCCGAAGGTTAGGCTGGGGTCGCTCGCCTCAGATCCATTCCCGTTCAAGCCGGGCCAGCGGTTCGAGCTTCGGCCTTCCGGGGAGGGAGACGAGCGGGGCGCGGCTACCTCCTATCCCGGTCTGGCACGCGACCTGGAGCCGGGTGACCGGGTCCTGCTCGCCGACGGCGCGGTCGAGCTGACCGTCTCCCAGGTCCGTGGAGATGTGGCGCTCACCGAGTGCGTGCGCGGGGGTTCAGCCAAGCCCGGGCAGGGGGTGAACGTCCCGGCCGAGAGGCTCGGCCTGCCCGCCGTGACCGACCGCGACCGCGAGGGGCTGGCGCGCGCTCTGGACCTGGGCGTGGACTTCGTAGCGCAGTCGTTCGTCCGTGACCCGAAGGACGTCGAAGAGCTCCGCGCGTTGATGGGAGACCGGGTCGTGCCGATCGTCGCGAAGATCGAGACGAGGCCGGCGGTGGAGAACGCCGGTGCCATCCTGGACGTCGCCGACGCGTTGATGATCGCGCGGGGGGACCTGGGGGTCGAGCTTCCGATGGAGGAGATACCCCTGATCCAGAAAGAGATCGTCCGGGCGGCCCGCGAAGCGGGCCGCCCGGCCGTCGTCGCCACCCAGATGCTGGAATCCATGATCCACGCGCCCAGGCCCACTCGCGCCGAGGCCACGGACGTCGCCAACGCGGTCCTCGACGGCGCCGACGCCGTCATGCTCTCCGGTGAGACGGCCATCGGCTCGTTCCCGTTCGAGGCCGCCGCCGCGGCCTCATCCATCGC
The DNA here is from genome assembly GCA_964535065.1 of uncultured Actinomycetes bacterium. Lineage (GTDB taxonomy): Bacteria > Actinomycetota > UBA4738 > UBA4738 > HRBIN12 > AC-51. The sequence goes on along the minus strand of CAZHRY010000035.1, from coordinate 1,333 downwards.
CGCATACGTCGAGGGCCGGGGGGACGTGTACCGCGCGGCGCGGCCTGACTGCCATCACACCAGCGAGGGTGCAGCGGTAGCGCACGCGGCCGCCTCGATCCCGGCCTCGGACCTGGGGATCGTCGCCATCACCTGCTACACCGAGACCGGCCGCACCGCGCGGCTGCTGTCCGCCGAGCGTCCCGACGTGCCCATCTATGCGTTCATCCCTCCCGAGGATGCCCGGCGGTCCATGTGTCTGCTGTGGGGGGTGGAGGCCCTCCCAGCCCGGATCCCGGCCGACACCGACGAGATGATCGCTTTGATGGACGAGGGGCTGCGCGAGCACGAACTGGCCGCGGTGGGGGCGTCGGTCGTCATGGCGGCCGCCTCGCCCGCCGGTCGGACCACCACGAACATGCTCAAGATCCACCAGGTGGGGATGCCGCTCAGCTAGAGCCTGCCACGAAGTCCGTGTATCCAAGGCCAAAGGCGGTTACCCCGCGAGAGAGGATCTCCACGACCGTGCCGGTCTTCGTCGACACCGACGTCCTCGTCTACCGCCGCGACACGAGACGGAGTCGAGTCCGACCAGGCCGCCGAGTGGGCTGGGTCTCGACGGCATGCCTGTAGTGAACCCGTTCAGTCGGGAAGCCGGAGAGTTCCTCCAGCGTCGGTTCGAGGGTCAAGGGCCTTGACGAGCATCTCGACGAGGTAGCCCAGGAACACGTATACCCCGTAGGTGCGGCGGGCGCCGTCGTCCGAGAAGTCCTCTTCGCTGGTCTCTTCGGTCACCTCGAGCCGCGTGCCCAGCACGAGCCGGCCGTCGTTCAGCGTCCTGATCCAGGCGTCCGCTTCCTCGAGCGTGAGCCGCTCGGCGCCGGTCGTTCCTTCCAGCGTGTCGAGAGCTTCGGAGCGTCCTCGGGCGAGGTCGCTGCCGGTGAGTTCGTCGAACGCCATCGACGCTTCCACGTCGTCCGGGTAGGCGGTGGGTCGCAACCGGGCAAGTCCGGGATCGTCGTCGCCTGCGCCGGACGTCTGCAGCTCCCGCATCTCGCCCGCTAGCTCGCGCAGGAAGTCACGCACGTCAGGAGGGAGATCGACTTCTACGGAATCACCTTCGCGCCTGAACGGCGTCTTCATCCTAGGCATCCTTCTGCAGTGTGGCCCACAGGCCATGCGCGTGAAGACGGGCCACGTCTGACTCGCACTTCTCCTTGGGGCCGTTCGAGACCACGGCCTTCCCTTCCGTGTGAACCTGCCACATGAGGCGTTCCGCCTTCGGTCGCGGATAGCCGAAGAGCTTCTGGAACACCCAGGTCACGTACGACATCAGGTTGATCGGGTCGTTCCA
>CAZHRY010000034.1:0-22574 GCA_964535065.1 uncultured Actinomycetes bacterium | reverse complement strand
CCATCGTGGCCTCGGTGCCCGAGTTCACGAACCGCATCTGCTCGAGCTGGAACCGTTCGCAGATGGCCTCGGCCAGCGCGACGGTCGTGGGTGTCGTGACCGCGAAGTGGATGGCGTTCTCGGCTGCCTTCTTCAGGGCCTCGACGATCTTCGGGTGAGCGTGGCCGACCACGTTCACGCCGAACCCGCCGTGGAAGTCCTTGTACTCGGTTCCGTCCACGTCCCAGACGCTCGAGCCCTTGCCCCGCTCCAGATACACGGGGTAGGGATCGCCGGCCTGGAAGTTGGATACCACTCCATTGGGCAGCGACTTCACCGCCCGCTCGAACAGCGCCTTCGAGCCGGTCGTCCGGTCGAGGAGCTTCTTGGTTTCGTCGTCGGCGATCTGCGCCGCGCGAGCTTTCAGTCGCTCGAGATCCACTTCTTATCACCTCCTGGGCGGAGCCAGACTACCCGGGCCGCTGGCGGCCAGGCAACGCGGCCTAGGGCCGGTAGTTGGTGAACTGAAGAGCTACCCCGAAGTCCTCTGCCTTCACCGCCTGGATGACCGCCTGCAGGTCGTCCTTGGCCTTGGCCATGACCCTGACCTGGGCCCCCTGGATCTGCGTCTGGACCTTGGGAGCCACCTTCTTGGCGAACTTCGATATCTCCTTCGCCTTCTCGTCCGACAGGCCCGTCACGATGGTCACGGTCTGTCGGGCCGTGCCCTTGGCGGCCTCCTGGATGGGGCCGGGCTGCAGGGCCTTCAGGGGAACCTCGCGCCGGATGGCCTTCTCTTGGAGCACCTGCCAGGCGGCTTTCAGCCGGTCCTCGGTGGAGGAGTGAAGCTCGACCTTGCCCTCCTCGAGGGTGACCGTGGTGGCGGTGTTCTTGAAGTCGAAGCGCTGGGAGATCTCGCGGCCGGCCTGGTCCACCGCGTTGCGAACCTCCTGCATGTCGACCTCGGAGACGATGTCGAACGAGAACTGCTGCGCCATAGCCTTGCAGGATACCGCGGGTATGCTCAGGCTCGCTGGGCCGACACATGAGCGGGAGGTGTCCTCGGATGGATCGGCGTAACCGGGTTCTGTGGATCCTTCAGTGGCTCGTCGGGTTGTTCTTCGACTGGGTAGGCGTCATGCACTTCGTCCTCCCCGAGGGGCTGCCCGAACCTATGAGCTGGATGTACGAGCTGGACACGCCTCTTCACGTGATAGCGGGCACCGCGGAGATCCTGGGAGGGCTTGGGCTGATCCTGCCGAGCATCACGAGGATCCGCCCGGGGCTGACGCCTCTGGCTGTGCTCGGCCTGATCCTCGTGATGCTCGCCGCCATGGTCTGGCACATCGGACGCGAGGAGTACCAGCAGATCGTGCAGAACCTCGTGGTGGCGGCCGTGCTGGCGTACGTGGCCTACGGACGGTGGAGGGTCAGTCCGCTGTCCGCCAGGGCTGCCGGGACCGAGTAGGCCGCGGCTGCCTGCGGCCACTGCATCCCGGGGGACCCGTTAGCTATCATCGAGGCTCCGGGAGGATGCCCGAGCGGCCAAAGGGAGCGGTCTGTAAAATCGCCGGCGTAGCCTACGGAGGTTCGAATCCTCCTCCTCCCACCGATGTGATGTCGCGAGACATGGTTGAGACCTGTCTCGAGACATCGTTCACACCCGCCGGTCCAAGGTCAAGGGCTGGTAGCTCCTCGACGGGTCCAGCGTCAGGTGGCGAAGCAGCTCCCCGTCCTCGCTCACGATCCGCACGTAGTAGTACGCTCTTATCGATAGCGTCACCCTGACGGTTCGCCAGGCGCGTTCGACGAGTTGCTTCCGCATCCGTCCTGTCGCTCGACGGGTCATCTGGGGCCGAAGGCACGGTCCGAGCAGGAAGGATGAGCGATGAATGGGTCGAACAGCGGAACCGTGGCGTATGGCGCCCCCCTTGCGTCGCACCGGGCCTCGAAGCGTGCGCGAGCGGGAAGGCGGTGTGAAGTGCCGTCCTGCGTCACTCTGTTGTCGACGTACAACTCGTCGACGACGTGTTGGCTGCACTCGACCGCGATCCGGCGCCACCCCCTCGCCTCGGCCAACGCCCCTGGCTGAGCGCCGGGATCAACGTGAGATCGCCGATGAAAGCCGATGGCCGCCGCGCGAAGCGCGGCGGCCATCGAACATCGACCCCCTCAGGAGTCAGGCGAGAACTCGGACGTTGCCGGCCTGCGGGCCCTTCTGGCCCTGCGACATGTCGTACTCAACCTTCTGGTTCTCCTCGAGGTTGCGGTACCCGTCCCCCGAGATAGCACTGAAGTGCACGAAGACGTCTGCGCCGCCGTCGTCCTGAGTGATGAAGCCGAAGCCCTTCTCAGCGTTGAACCACTTCACGGTTCCTGTAGCCATGTTCGTTCCCTCCTTCCTTTGCCCGTTCGAGCCTGACCGCTGCTCGGGGGCGATCGGTCCGAAGACCGAGAGGGAACTGCTCATGGAACACGGTCGCGAAGTGATGCTGAACCCTCACGACAAGGGTACACGGTTGGATGAGCATGTGATCGTGCGCGGGAGAGCCTTCAGATCTAGGTGATCCTCCGGATCGCGTTCCTCTATGACACCCACCGTACGGGTTCGGAGGCGTGGGGCCGACCCACTCAGCGCTCGGAGCCACGGAACTCGAGGACGTAGGTCCACTCCCTGGGGTCCTCCCTGTGCTCGAAGCGAAGGAGCCTCCCCTCTTCGCCTCCGGGAAGCAGCACGGGCAGCCCGACGTGGCGGTCGTCCGGCCACACTTCGCTCCGCTTCTTCGTCTCGGTGAACAGAAGGGTCATCGGAAGATCGTTCGTCCGCTCCAGGGGAGCGCTCCACGCCTCCTCCCAATCGGGGCGGAAGCGAACGAAGCGGGGAACGCCGTGGAGGAGGATCCCCTCGCCGGGTCGCTTCCAGGCCTTCCCGAAGAAGCGCCATCGCTCCCCATCCTTCGACGTTTCGACTATCCAGCACTCGTGGCCGTTGGAGTTCACGTGGCCGTTGGCTCCGTCCATCCCCCTGACCCCCTTCCCACTCCGACCCGTGTCGGGAAGGTGGTCTGCCGTTACGCGGCCTGGCGATGCGGGAGGTCGTGAGTCTTAGACGACCGTGGCGCCAGGGTCTCGTGCGGGGTCTTCGTTCGGCAGGACGTCCCAAGCCCAATCGGACCGCTTCCACGACGGAACCGGCGTCTCGCATCCCTCTTGCGGGACGAAAGGCGACGCCTGGATCCGCTGGGATCGGTGGATGTAGCGACGAAGTCATGGACGAGCACCTCCTCGATCCTGTCGGCGAGGCGCCGGGTGTCGAACCGATCCTGGAGCTCCCTGCTTCCGTCGTGGTACATCGTGTCCATCCAAACCTCCGGGGACATGCCGCTCTCGGAAAGATCCACTGGCTACGGCTTGATGTTCTGGTTCACGTGGAACACGTTGTCCGGGTCGTACTTCCGCTTGATCTCGATGAGGCGCTCGTAGTTGGCGCCGTAGTTGGCCGGCACGCGGTCGTCGTCGTCCCCGAACATGAAGTTCACGTAGCCGCCTCGCTCCGAGAACGGCGAGACGGCGTCGGAGTAGTCGCGCACCCACTGGATGTTGGCGTCGTCGTCGGCTGGGTCATCCCATCCGGAGACTATGACCATGGACCAGTTGGCGTCGCGATGACCGAACGCTGTGGCATCCGGTGCCACGCGATGGCACGCTCCGTCGATCGGGTACAGGTGCATGGTCGAACTGACGGTGCGAGCCTTCGGACCGTGTTCGACGTGGGCGGCGATGGCCTCGTCGGTGAGCGTCTTCACGTAGTTGCCCTTCCAGTACTGCCGTCCGCCCTTCGGGAAGAGGCCGTCGAACGCGGCGTTGATAGCCGGGAAGGGGACCGGGCCCACCATCTCGGCCTTGACCTCCGCGACATCGTGGAAGGGCTTGAACTGAGCCTCACCCTCCGCCAGTGGACCGGCCCAGCACGCCACCAGCACCACGAACATGTCGCCGTGGCGGTCCTCCGGGATGAAGGGGAGTGGCGGCGCCATCTGGAAGCCGGGGAACACTCCCATCTGCTCGGGAGCGCTCTTGATGTACTCGCGGTAGAAGCGCAGGACGTTCTCCGTCTCCTAGGCCTCGTAGAACATCGGGCCCCAGTAGACGTCCTTCACGGGATGGAGCCTGTACTCGAGAGACGTGCAGACGCCGAAGTTGCCTCCGCCACCGCGAAGGGCCCAGAACAGGTCCTCGTTCTCGTTCTCGCTGGCCACGAGGAACCGGCCGTCGGCGGTCACCACGTCTGCAGAGATCAGGTTGTCTAGCGACAGGCCGAAGCCGCGCGACAGGTAGCCGATCCCCCCGCCGAGCGTGAGCCCTGCGATCCCGGTGGTGGAGATGATGCCGCCGGGGGTCGCCATACCGAATGCGTGAGCGGCTGCGTTGAAGTCTCCCCACGTCACGCCCGCATCGGCGCGAGCGGTAGCCTTCGTGGGATCGACGCGGACGGAGCGCTGGCGAGAGAAGTCGATGACCACTCCTTCGTCGACCGTCCCGAATCCCGGGCCGCTGTGCCCGCCTCCTCTGATCGCCAGGTCGAGCCCGTTGTCGCGGGCGTAGTTGACCGTGGCCATCACATCGCCTGCATTGGCTATCCGCACAACGACACCCGGCCTGCGGTCGATCATGCCGTTGTGAACCGAGCGTGCATCGTCGTAGCTTTCGTCGCCCGGAACGACCACCTCACCCCGCACCTGCTCGCGGAGCTGGTCCAGCGTCATAGCGCCCATAGGACACCCCCCTTGGTCCTGTCTCACAAGCTAGTGAGGGGGGGTCCCCCGGTCAAGCCAGGGTTCAGGACGGCGTGCCGGCTGAGCTGTCCCTCCGAGTGGGAGGCCCGCAGGCATAGGCTCGCTGGGGGAGCGACCGGGAAGGGAGGCTGGCGTGTCCGAAGGTGATGCATCCATGCCGCCGCGCCGGTTCGTGATAGATGCGAGGACCGCGGTCGCCGCTGCCGGCTGCTCTCGAAATGCTTTTCTTCCACCCCATCCCTCGGATGGGGTAGCTCGGTGTGCCTCTCAACCATGAGAAACAGGCCTAGGGGCAAGCATTGCGCCGAAACAGGTAAAGCGTTGTGGCGTCGGCTCCGATGGCTGGCAGAACCGGGCACCGACCACCGGCTAGTTGAAGATGACCGACCACCGGATAGGGGAGAGGGGAATAGGAAGGAGGGCGCTGGGTCTCCGTGCGCTCGGCCTCATCGTGGCGTTCTCGGCCGTGGCCCTGCAGATCCCCTACACGTACACCTGGGCAGCGCCGGGGCCGCTGACGATCACCCCCCTCGGCTGGGATGTCGTCGGTCTCGACAGCAACAACGTGAACGTCGGACCGAACGTCTACCCCGTGGGTGCCCGGGTCTGCAACACGGGCACAAGTGCGGTGACGAACCTCAGCGTCGCGTGGAGCTGGGGGTCGGCCAACGCGTACGTGGGTCTCACCGGCGTGACCTCGTTCAACCAGGATGCTCTCGACGCCGGAGGCTGTGACGACTTCTACTTCGACGTGCGGGTGACTCGCGACGCCGCCGCGTACGACACCTCCCGCAGGTTCACCATCTCTGCCTCCGGTGACTCGGTAGGCACCGTCACCACTCCATCGCCGCGCGAGATCTACGTCGAGCACCTCGTCTCACAGAACCGGAACGCCGTTCTGAGCTGGACCCTTTCTGACAGCCCGGGGTGCGATGCCGGGACAGGTGTCGTGCTGGTGGGGTCGACATGCACCGCGACGATCGTGTCTAAGACGGCGACCGGTGGTTACGAGCAGCTGGTCAACTCCTACTACTTCGACAACTCGATGTTCCGGATCGACTCGCTCAGCAGCACCTACTCCGTACCCGTCGGTTATGTGAACACTCAGATGTACGCAGATGCCTGCGGATGGGAGAACGATCCGAGCGATCCCGACTACCTGTCCTGCCTCGACACTGATCCGATCCCGGGAGGGAAGGCCGGAGGGAACCCGATCACGACTACGGTGACCTTCACCGTCGTGGGAGAAGGTTCACAGGATCTGACGGGGGTCATCTACGACTACTCGGGATCCTCCTTTCACTACAACAGCGACGTCGGAAGTGGCGTGAACCTGCTGGCCCTTACGGCCCAGGCTCCTCCATCGCCGCCCACGGCGGCCGACGACTCGGCGTCCACCGACGAGGACACGTCGGTCGACATCGACGTCCTGGCCAACGACTCCGACCCGGAAGGGAACCTCGATCCTTCGTCGCTCGCCGTCCACAGCCAGCCCGCGAACGGAACGGCTACGGTCGTCGGTGGCCAGATCAGGTACACGCCTGACCCTGACTTCTCCGGCACGGACACCTTCACCTACGAGGTGTGCGATACGACCCTTCCCACCCCGCTGTGTTCTACCGCGACCGTGTCGGTGACGGTCAGCGAGGTCAACGACCCGCCCACGGCGGCCGACGACTCGGCGTCCACCGACGAGGACACGTCGGTCGACATCGACGTCCTGGCCAACGACTCCGATGTCGACGGCGATGCTCTGACCGCGTCCGGCTTCACCCAGGGCACCCACGGTTCGGTCAGCGACAACGGAGACGGCACGGTCGACTACACGCCCGACCCCGGATGGTCAGGCACCGATACCTTCACCTACACCGTGTGCGATCCGAGCGCCGCTTGCGACTCTGCCACCGTCACTGTGGTCGTGGATCCGGTCAACCTTCCGCCCTCCGCCGTGGACGACGCTGCGGCTGGACCCTGGGGAGCCTCCATCAGGATCGACGTTCTTGCCAACGACTCGGATCCAGATGGCTCGCTGGATGAGACAACGCTGACCGTCACGAACGCTCCGGCGCACGGTTCTGCCATGGTCAACCCCGACGGCACGGTCGACTACACCCCGAATCATGGTTTCGTGGGCACCGACTCCTTCGACTATCGGGTGTGCGATGACGGTGCGCCCGTCGAGTGTGTCGAAGCGACCGTCACGGTTGCGGTCTCGGAGAATGAGGGTCCCGAGGCGCAGGACGACACAACGTCGGTGGATGAGGATTCTTCGGTGACGATCGACGTCCTGGACAACGACTCGGATCCCGAGGGCGGCGACCTCAGTGTGACCGGCGCCGGGCCGGCCGGACACGGGACCGTCGAGGTGAACCCGGATGGAACGATCCTGTACACACCCGACCTTGACTTCGAAGGAGCCGACACGTTCACTTACACGGCCTGCGATGAGGTAGACAACTGTTCCACCGCTCAAGTGGCCGTAACCGTGAGCGCGGTGAACGACGCGCCCACGGCGACGGACGATGTCGGCACGGTGAAGGCGGGCCGCACGATCCTGATGAACGTGCTGGCCAACGACTCCGATCCCGATGGCACGCTTGATCCCTCGACGGTTGTCATAGTGAAGGGTCCTTCCCATGGGTCGGTGATCGTGAATCCCGACGGAACGGTCCGTTTCACAGCCGATGAAGGCTTCGACGGCCTAGATCGCTTCGTCTACCGGGTCTGTGACGACCTCGGTTCGTGCCGCACCGCCACAGCGTGGCTCACGATCTGGATGGCGGATACGAACCTCCGCCCGGAGGCTGCCGATGACTCGAGCTCGACCTCTGAAGACATCTCCGTCGAGATAGACGTGCTGACCAACGACTCGGATCCCGAGGGCGGCGACCTGACCATCGAGAGCTTCAGCCAGCCTCTCCACGGCAGCGTGGTACAGAAGGGCGGCCAGCTCGTGTTCACTCCGAACCCGGACTGGAGCGGCACCACGTGGTTCACCTACGTGATCTGTGATCGGGACGGTGCGTGCGACGAGGCGACGGTCGACGTGGTCGTCGAACCCGTGAGCGACGCGCCCCATGCCGGCGACGATGCCGTCATAGCTGATGGACCGGGACCGATCACGGTCGACGTCTTGGAGAACGACGACGACGTTGAAGGTGAAGACCTGACCGTGGACATCGTCGTGCTTCCGGCTCACGGCACCGCAAACGTGGCGGCGGACGGCTCGATCATCTACGAGCCCGACCCCGGCTACAACGGTCCCGACACCCTTACTTACGAGATCTGCCAGCCCGACGGGAAGTGCTCGAGGGCGAGCGTCACGATAAGGGTTCTCGGCAACTCCGGCGTACTCGGGTCGCCGGGGACGCTGGCCAGCACCGGCGGTCCTCTCGCGGGCCCCGCCTTCCGCAGCCTTGTGCTGCTCCTGCTCGGTATGGTGCTGGTCCGGGCGGCGCGACGTCGTTCGGTCTAGGCGGAGCCAGGGCGCAGCTCTCGGACGGACTCGGTGCAGGTCCTTGTGAAGAGCCACGATCTGGTCCTGGAGCGCCTCGGGCGTCCTGGCCGCGCTCGACATCCTGACCGGCGACGACGACGACGACGCGATCGTCGGCGGCAATGACACGGACCTGATCGACGGCGGTCCCGGGAACGACTCGCTCGGCGGCCTCGACGGATCGGCGACGTGCTGATCGGTCGCACGCGCAAGGATCGGCTGCTCTGTGAGGTAGGGAACGACACGCTGCGCGCCAAGGACGGCGTCCGGGACGTCGTCGAAGGCGGGGCGGGTGGGCGCGATCGCGCATCGGTCGACGATGAAGACTCGGCATCGGGGGTCGAGACCTTCCTCTGAGATCCGGTTCGATCCACTCGCGTCTGCCCGGTTGCCGGATTGACTCCTCGCCCCCGAGGCGGCGAGGATATCCCAAGGGGGGCGAACGCCTGGGGAACACCCGCAGCCGACACCGGTGGGGTCTGGCCGGCTTGGCCGGTCTGTTCAGCGCCGTGCTGGTTCTGTCCATGTTCCTGCCTGCCCCCGCCGCTCCCGGCGACCTTGTTTGGAAGAAGCGCTACGACGGACCGGCGTTCGGCTACGATGGATCAACGGCGATCGCGAGCACACCTGATGGGACAAAGGTGTTCGTGACGGGGTGGAGCCAGGGACCGGAGGGCCACGACCTCACCACGATCGCCTACCGCGCCTCGACGGGCACCAAGCTGTGGGTCAGGCGCTACGACGGGCCTGCCGACGGCAACGACTATGGCGGGGCGGTGTGGGTGTCTGACGAGAGGGTATTCGTTACGGGTCATAGCAAAGGGCCCGACGGGTTCGACTACGTTACGCTCGCCTACAGAACCGGCGACGGTGCCAAGCTGTGGAAGAAGCGCTATCAGGGCCCTTCCGGGATCGACGACCTCCCAGAGGCCATAACCGGAAGCGGGAACAAGATCTTCGTCACGGGCCTGAGCGGCGCCGACTTCGCTACGGTGGCCTACCGGGCGGGAACGGGCGCGAAGGTATGGGTGAGCCGCTACGACGGGCCACCGGGGGGCGACGACTACGCCACAGCTATCGCCACGAGTCCCACAGGAGACGTCGTGGTCGTCTCCGGTTACAGCGAGAGTCACGCGTCGGGCTTCGATTACGCGACCATCGCGTATGGGACCGCGACTGGCACGAAGCTGTGGACGAGGCGGCTCGACGGTCCCGCGGACGGGGACGACTATGCGGCGGGCGTGGCGGTCGGCGGCGCCAAGGTCTTCGTTACCGGCACCAGCGAAGGTGGAGCGACGGGCACGGACCATGCGACCGTCGCCTACCAGATCTCCTCCGGAACGAAGATCTGGGAGAGCCGGTTCGACGGCATCGCGGGCGCCGACGACTCCGCTCGAGCGATCGCGATCGCCGGCAAGAAGGTCTTCGTCACAGGGAGCCAAGAAGGCCTGGGAACCGGCAGGGATTACATGACGGTCGCGTACAGAGCCGGCACTGGCGTCGAGCTCTGGGCGAAGCGGTACGGGGAGGCCGGGAACGGGTACGACTCCGCCCACGCGATCGCCACCGCGGGCAAGCGGGTCTTCGTCACCGGGTCGAGCGCCGGCGCGACGTCCGGCTCGGATTTCGCCACGCTCGCCTACATGAAGGGCTCGGGCGCCCTGCTGTGGGTCAAGCGATACGACGGCCCCGGCAGCGCCGATGACTCCGCCTCGTCGATCTCGGCGAGCACCGAACAAGAGCTGGTCTTCATCACCGGAACGAGCATCGGCTCCACTCCCGACTTCGCCACGATCGCCTACGAGGCGGCTTGACGCCTGCCCGAAGGCACCTTGTTCCCAGTCCTCAGGCAGGCACGCCGCCCAGCTTCGGGGCGAACACCACAGCGGCGATGACGAGTGCGTTCGCCACCGCACCCATCGGCGCGTCCCGCCACCACAGCGCCACCATGATCATCGAGACGGCTGCTGCCCCGATAGCCACCAAGCGCCAAGCGCTGCTGTCCGCCACCAGCAGGGCAGCCGCACCGAGGAAGGCGAGGAGAGCGACCAGCCAGACCACCCCTAGCACACGGACGATGGTGTCACCCGGTTGCGCGGTGATGAGGTTGGTTGGGACCTTCGAGGAGCCCTGCATCTCGGCCAGCCCCCACGTGCCGGCGAACCCCATCGCATGTATCAGCCCATGTACCGCCAGCAGCGCCACGATCGCGATCTTCATCACGACATCACCTCCGATCGTTCTATGTCTAGGACAGCGCGGTTCTGGGTCAGTCGTTGGGGGTAAGGGTCCCTGCCGGAACGGGCCGATGAGCCCCTCGGTCGTTCGGTCAGCCCTTCGACTCGCCGAGTGGCCCCCGCGAGGGGTGACGCACGGCCGGCGGCCGGGCAAGCGGATGTGCGACAGTCCGATGTGCGAGGCTATCAGCTCCACGCATGATCGGGTGCAGGGAGGAAGCTATGAGTGACACATCTGCCAAGAAGGCCCGCGTGCCGCCCCGGTGGTTCGTCGTGACGTCCTGGCACGTCTTCATGACCCGGCGGCGCCCGGACACCGGGAGCGAGGTGCATCGATGACGACTAGTGGTGAAGCGGCCGACGGATCGCGCCGCAAGAGCTGGGCGGAGCCGTTCAAGATCAAGATGGTCGAGCCCCTGAAGATGACCACGCGCGCCGAGCGCGAGGTTGCCATCCGCGAGGCCGGGTACAACACCTTCCTGCTGCGCAGCGACGACGTCTACATCGACCTGCTCACCGACTCGGGAACCAGCGCCATGAGCGATCGCCAATGGGCGGGGATGATGCTCGGTGACGAGGCCTACGCGGGCAGCCGCAACTTCTACCACCTGGAGGAGGCCGTTCGGGACATCTACGGCTACGAGCACGTCGTGCCCACGCACCAGGGGCGAGGGGCCGAGCACATCCTCAGCCGGATACTCATCGAGCCGGGCGACTACATCCCGGGCAACATGTACTTCACGACGACGAGGGAGCACCAGGAATTGGCGGGTGGGACCTTCGTGGACGTGATCATCGACGAGGCTCACGATCCGACCAGCGAGCACCCATTCAAGGGGAACATCGATCTGGAGAAGCTGCAGCGCCTGATCGACGAGGTCGGCGCCGGGAGGATCCCGTACGTGTCCGTCTCCACGGCCGTCAACATGGCGGGGGGCCAGCCGATCAGCCTGGAGAACCTTCGCCAGGTTCGCGAGCTGACCGACCGGCACGGGATCCGGATCATCCACGACGCGACACGCGTGGCCGAGAACGCCTACTTCGTCAAGGAGCGTGAACCCGGCTACGCGGACAAGACGATCGCTCAGATCGTGAGGGAGATATGCGACCTCACGGACGGATGCACGATGAGCGCGAAGAAGGACGCACTGGTCAACATCGGCGGCTTCCTTGCGGTGAACGACCCCGAAGTCTTCGACGCCGCCAGGAACATGGTCGTCGTCTACGAGGGCCTGCACACCTACGGCGGCATGGCCGGCCGCGACATGGAGGCCGTGGCGATCGGGATCCGCGAGTCCGTGGGCTACGAGCACATCAAGGCCCGCGTCGGACAGGTCCTCTACCTGGGCCACAAGCTGCAGGGGTTCGGGGTGCCGATCCTCGTGCCCATCGGGGGCCACGGCGTGTTCGTCGACGCGCGAGCGTTCCTGCCGCACCTGGACCAGGACCTCTATCCGGCTCAGGCCCTGGCTGCCGAGATCTACCTGGAGGGCGGCGTGCGCACGATGGAGCGCGGCAACGTCAGCGCCGGCCGAGACCCCAGGACCGGCCAGAACCGGCGCCCGCCCCTGGAGCTGGTACGCGTCACCCTGCCGCGGCGGGTCTACACGCAGGCGCACATGGATGTCACTGCCGAGACCATCGCCGAGGTCTACGACCGTCGTGACAGCATCACCGGTCTCGAGATGGTGTACGAGCCGAAGTCGCTGCGGTTCTTCCAGGCAAGGTTCGAGCCGCTGCCCTAGCCGGCTCTGCGACCGCCAGCCTAGATCTGAACCGGGTAGCTGTACTTGATCCGGGCCTCGAACACGGTGCAGGTCGATGTGGGCGGAGCGGTCACGCGCATGACCGACTCGGTGGCCGTGTGGCTGACCTTGCGGTGGCATCCGTAGTAGCCGCCGTCGATGACGAACGACACGGACTCGATCCGCTCTCCGTCTTCGAGGACCCACTTCCATACGATGGAGATGGCTGCGTTGGCACACAGGATGTCGGCAGTGCGGGTCACCGTGTTCCGCGACACGATGCAGTCGCCCCCTATGGCCGTTTGCTGCTCGTTCTCGGTGCGCGCGTAGGCGCTTCCGGCCTTCTTCCTGGTGCCGGTCACGCGTATCCACCCCTTCGTGATCTCCACCTCGAGCGCCCCCGAGATCCTGGTCGTCGAGCTCTTGTCGGTGGCCTCGATCCTGACGAAGTAGGTGCCTTTGGGCGCCACCGAGCCGTCGCCCTTCTTACCGTTCCAGACCCACCGCTTGGCCCCTGGTCAGCGGGCCCAGTTCCTCCTGCCTGATCTTCCGGCCGCAGCACCGGCCGTAGTCGTCGGCGCGGAACACCCTGACGATCGTGCTCGCCGTGTCGGTGGCCAGAGAGTAGTCGATCCGGGTCGTGTCCTTGTACCCGTCTTGGATCAAGGGGTAGAAGGGCGAAGGCGTTGCGGAAAGGCCGCTCACGAGCTTCGGGTGGAGGGTGAAGGTCTCGCTGGTGAGTTCCGGCCCGCCGGCCTGCGGTCGAACGTTGATCTCGAACTCGGTCGGGTCGCTCACCGTGAGGCTGGGCCACGAGAACGAGACCTGGCGCGGCGACGCCTGGGTTCCGGGGTCTATGAGGAAGTCCTTCTCCTTGATCGTGCCCTCGCCCACCTGGCGCAGGCGAACGGTGAATACCGACGCGCTATCCGCTCCGTCGAAGGTGAATGTCACCGTGGCGGGGCCGCCGAAGGGGGAGTAGATCTTGCCCGCGGGTAGTTCAACGATCGCTCCGAAGGCGGCGTAGGCCGGGGGCGCGAACAGCACGGTCAGACCGACCACCAGCGCCGTGAACCCCGAGACCCTCTTGCGCATACATCAACCTATCGGCACACGCGGCGAGGCGCTCCAACCTAGTGCCAGTACCCGCTGCTTGCGTCCGCCGGTGAAGGCGTAGATCGTTCGGAACAGCCGGGGCGACGTCCTGATCGGGCGCGACGGCGACGACGTCCTCCTCGGCGGCCCGGGTCGGGACACCCTGCGCGGTGGCGGGGAGGCGACGGCGCGGAGGCGCTGTGGGCGCCTACAACGGCGGCGACGTGGTCAGGGGCCAGGGCGGCGATGACGCCTGCCTGAGCGTCCTCGACGGGGAAGGCGACGACACGCTGAGCAACGGGGCAGGCACAGACACCTACCATGCGGATGCTGGCGACGAGGTCGTCTCGGGTGAGGTCTCCGAGTTCTGCGACGGCGACGCTCCCGAGGAGTGATCCTCCGGCGGCATATGAGCCGGAGAGGGGGCCCGCCAAGCGGGCCCCATCTCCGCCATAGGACGGATGGACAACGGGCCCCGAACGGGTCAGGGTGCCCCATGGTCTCGCGGCGCCTCTGCACCTGGCTGCTCGCGGCATCCCTGATCGGCGTCCTCCTCCCGGCTCGGGCGCTCGCCACCCTCGAGCGCGTGCCCGACAAGGGCCAGATGCTCGCCGAACTTCGCGCCAACGACCCGCACTGGTGCGGAGATTCGGTCGGAGCTCTGCCCAACGTCAAGAAGACCACGCACTTCGTGATCTGGTACGACACCATCCAGGGGGGGCTCACGATCGGGCAGTTCGCGTCCGTGCTCGAGAACGTCTGGACCACGGAGGTCACCAGCTTCGGCTGGGCCGCTCCACCCTCGTACACCGCGAACCCGGCACCCGGTGGCCGGTACCCGGTGAGGTTGGACGATGAGGGTGGTGACTACGGGAGCGTGACGGCGAGCGGTGCCCACGCGGGCCTGGTCGGCGACAACCCGTCGACGGGGTGGAACGAAGGCGACGCGCAAGCGTCCTGCATGGTCCTCGACGACGGCTTCGACAACGTCGGATCGGGGAACAACCTCGACGACCTCAAGGTGACTGCCGCCCACGAGTTCTTCCACTCGATCACGCGCGGTCTCGGGGTCACCGCCGAACTCGACCGCAGCTATCGCGAAGGCGGGGCGACATGGATGGAAGATGAGGTCTACGACTCCGTCAACGACAACTACCAGTACCTGTGGCCGAAGTGGGACTCGAGCATGGGCGCCCATCCCGATGATCCCAAGTCACTCGCGTACAACTACTGGCTCGTCTGGCGGGGACTCACGGAGAGGTACGGGACCGGGGTGCCCGGCGGCGCCGAGAGCCTGATGCAGCGGATCTTGGAGAGCGTCTCCAAGGGGCAGAAGCAGCTTCCCGCCACGGAGAAGGCCTTCTGGGATCTCAAGCACACCTACCTCTTCTACGCGTACCACCAGTTCGCCGTTGCGGCGCTGTTCATGAGGCCCTGCGTCGCTTCGTATGCGCTGCTCTGTTTCGAAGAGGCCGATAGCTACCGTGGGCAGATGGGAGGACCGCCTGCGCACCACGGAACCGTGACGCGGACGCAGCCGTACACAGGGTCGATCCAAGACGACTACACGCTCAACTGGATCAAGCTTCCCGACACGCCGAAGTCGTACCCGGTCGGATTCAAGAACACATCTGCGTCGAGCCCGATGTTCTGGAGCCTGGCGTGCGACAAGGGCGACAAGATCGACCTGGTCATGTGGGGACCCGTGGAGCCGGGCAAGCGAGGCTTGCTGTGGGTCAACCGGAAGGGCTGCGACGGTCCCTCCTACGCGATCGTCACGAACCACCGCCGATCGGCGCCGAACCCGACGAACTCACCGCTGGCCCCCTACAAGATCTGGGTCGCCCAGATACCGATGACCGGCACGCTCAACTGGACGGTGACCGGCAGCGCCTCCGGGACCGAGTCCTCGTACTCCTGGTCCGAATCCTGGAACGAGACCGGAACCCTGAACATCAAGGTCAAGCGCGGTCCCGTGAGCATGCCGGAGTGGTACCTGGTGGACAACGGGAGCACGTTCACGATCGACTACACGCAGGACCGAACCGTGATCAGCGAAGGCTGCACGACCCAGTACGAGCGGGTCGCGTCGGACACCGGGGTGCCCACCCCGGCCTTCGCCTACCCCGGGGTGATAGGGCAGACGTCCCCCAACCTGGATCCGCCGGACCCGGACGACGCGTTCCCCGATCCGCTCGACCTGTACTTCTCCGTGCCGTTCAGCTACGAGGAGACCTGGGAGGGCTGCAGCAACGGGTTCACGACCGGCACGGGGCAGGGCCCCTACTACCACGGTCTGGATCCGCTTCCGGCCTGCCTGCCGGACGGACTCGTGTCGTCCCCCCCCTGGTGGGAGCCGGGTGCCCCGTTCAGCGCGGTCTGGAAGGAGTCCGGCAAGAACTTCGTGTTCGACTGCAGCGCCACGGTACCGGTAACGGGGGGATCGCAGACCATCACGGTGACGGGGTCGGTCACCTACGACATCGTGATCTGAGCTAGAACCTCCCGTATAGCGGACTCGCAGGATCGAAGAAGCCCCCTGCGGGCCGCGCGTGCGCGTGCCAATGGTCGGGGATGCGCCGCCGCTCGGGGTCTACGTAGAACCCCTCGTCGCCGTAGCGGGCGGCCGCGACCCTCTCCAACCGGGTCAGCAGCGCAGCTTCCATCTCGGGATCGGGCAGGCCGTGCGTCCGCCACACGATCATCGGGGTCATGCAGACCATGCAGTCGGCCACCCAGCAGTCCTCGTCCTCCAGGTGCCAGTCGGTGATGCGCTCGGCGCTACACAGCGGACAGTCAGAAGTAGATGGGCTGGACATCGGCCCGATCACCCACCTCGATCCCGTTCTCCTCGAACCATCCGACGTTCATCTCCAGAACGTAGACGTACGGCTCTCGCGCCGCGTACGTTTCGCACGGCGAAACCAGACACGGCTCCATGTCGAGGATCGTGTGGACCGTTCCGTCCCTATCCCAGAAAGCAGCGGAAAGCGGGATCAGCGTGTCCTTCATCCAGAAGGTGGTCTCGCTGGGCGACGCGTAGACGAAGAGCATGCCGTCGTCCTTCCCCAACTCCCCGCGTCCCATCAACCCTCGCTCCCGCTGCTCGTCGGTCGCTGCGTAGTCGGTCACCCGCACCTCCACCTTCCCCGAAGCGGTGTGGAAGGTGACCCGGTACTCCTGCGGCGAGATGCCGACGTCCGGTGTGCCTGGGCCGCCGGTCGAGCATGAGGCAAGGAGGACGAGCATCACGGCAGCAACCTTCACACCGGCATGATGCACCATCGTCGGTTCGCCCCGTCTCGGTCGACCGGTCGCGCTGCCAGGAGCCCGTGATCAGGTCACAAGGCCGAGGACATCTTCTACCCGACGGCGCATCACGAGATTGCCCTTCGCGGCGTAGGCCTCCCAGGCGGTCACGAGGTGAGTCGTCGCGCGCTCGGCAAGATGGAGATCCAGCTCGGCGAGACCGAGGTTCAGCCACGCCTCGGGAACCAGGTGGGCATCGTCCGATCCACTCAGATAACCGATCGCCCGCGATGCGAAGTCACTTGCCCGCACGGGGTCGCCGAGCCGTCGCCACGCGTCGGAGCCTACGATGAAGCGCTCGGCTCGCTCGTAGGGGCATTCGTCCCGCTCGATCTCAGGCCGGATCAGATCCAGAGCTTCATCGGCACGTCCTAGGTTTGCGAGTACGCGGGCAAAATGGCAGTGAACGTCGGAAGCGTCTGACTCGTTCACCGCGTGCACGGCCTCCATCGCTCGATCCAGATCGCCCTCGAGGAAGGCGAACAACGATGCCATCAGCGGAGCGAACCCCGCCCACCGGACGAGCCCTGCCTCCTCGATCACCTGTGCGGAGCGCCGAAGCCGTGTGTGTGCGTCGGCGAACCGTCCCGCGACCGCATGCATACTGGCGACCCATCCCAGGACGAACGAAGTCACTCGCGCGTTGTCCGCGTACTCGTCGAGGAGCTTCGCCCCGCGGCGCAGCCCGTCATCGACAGGCCTCGGGCCTTCGTAGTCGCTGAGCGTGAGTGCGGCCGCGATCTCCCCAGCTTCCGCTTTCGCCCCGGCGAGACGTGCTTCGCGAACCCCTCGCAGCGTGAAGCCCTCGCTCTCGGCGAAGTGGCTCTCGTCCCACGCGACCAGCGTCAGCAGTCGCCACGCCTTCGCGAGGCCGAGATGATCTCCATCCGCCTCAAGGAGGGGGATCCAGCGCTCGATCATCGGGCGTTCACCGATGACCGAGCCCATGATCCGATCCAGGTCGAACTTCTCGGCGATGGCTCGCCACTCGGCAGCTGTGTCTCCGCGCATACGAGCAAGGGTGACGGCCTCGCCCAACACGGATGATGCTCGCTCCAGGTCGCCTGCGTCGCGAGCCACGCCGCCGAGCATGCGCAGGAGTTCCGGGCGTGACCGATGGTCGCTGGGGATCAGAGACGCCGCCCGCCAGAACAAGGCAGACGCAGAGGCGACTCTCCCACTCGTCCGTGCTTGGATCCCAGCGTCGGTGAGCGCCGTAGCGAGTTCGTCGGTGAGGCTTCGCATGTCGAGTTCCGGAGCGGCCGGTGCAAGTTCGAGCGCCGCGTCCAGGTGGTGCACGATGATCTCCGCGGAAGTGCCCGGCTTGACCCGTGCCTGATCTTGGAACCAGCGTGCGGTTGCAGCGTGCAGACGGGCTCGTGCCTGGCGAGTGACCTGCCCGTAGGCGACATCTCGGACCAGTGCGTGCCAGAATGAAAAGCCTTCGCCCGCCGGCCTGATCAGCTCGCGCCGGATGAGATCGTCGAGCGTCATGTCCAACCTCGGATGTTCCCCGAAGGTGGCTATCGGCTCGCTCGAGAACCGCTTTCCGATCACGGAAGCTTCCATCAGCACGCGCTTCGACTCGGGTGCCAGTGCGTCGATCCGGGCGGTGATCAGGGCCTGGACGCTCTCAGGGATGGCGGAGACGTCCGGAGGCACCTCGCGGTCTCGCCACATGGAGGCGAGCTGCTCGGCGAAGAGGGGAGAGCCGCCGGCCCGCTCCAAGACCACGTTCAGGATCTCGCGATCGGCTCCGGGAAGGGCTCGCTCCAGCAGCTCTTCGATGTATCCGTCGCCCAGGGGCGCCAGCACGATCGGGGGGTCGGCTTCCGCGGGCGGCCACGAGGGGTGCCGCTCCATGACCTCGGACCGAGCGGTGACGAGCAGGACCAGGGGCACCCCGCGAGTGTGTTCGGCCATGTGTTCCAGGAACGCGACGAACCCGCTATCGGCCCAGTGCAGATCTTCGATGACGATCGCGACGGGGTGTGTCGCCATCTGCTCGAGGAAGAGCCGCCACGCAGCGAAGTTCTCCACCTGGCTGTAGCTCGCGGACGAAGCCGGGAGCCCGGCGAGGGGTGCGAGCCGGTCTCTGAGCTGAGCACCGTGGTGCATGTCGGCGAGCACCCCATCCAGTTTGGCGGAAGCGGCGGCCTCGTCGTCCGCATCCGAGATCCGCGCGTGGGCCTTCACGATCTCGGCCAGGGCCCTGAACGAGATGCCTTCCCCGTAGGGGAGGCATCTCCCGGTTCGCCACGCGATCGGACCGCTCCCGGTCTCGAGACGGCGTCGAAGCTCCCGAACGAGACGCGACTTCCCGATGCCCGGTTCGGCGACGATCGTGATGAGCGCCGCTTCGCGCGAAGCGAAGGCTCGCTCGACGCGTTCGATGAGACCCTGGAGTTCCACATCACGCCCGACGAACGGCGTCCGGTCGAACGCTTCCGCCTGCCCGGCGGGGAGCGGACCGATCGCCTTCCAGGCGGGCACCGGTTCCTTCTTGCCCTTGGCCGCCACCGGAGGGAGTTCTTCGTATGCGATCGAAGCCCGCGTCGCCCGGTGCGTGGCGGCCCCGACGACGACGCCCATCACGGGAGCGGCAGCCTCCAGCCTTGCGGCCGTGTTCATGGTGTCGCCGGTGGCGAAACCCTGCCCAGGGTCGGTGTCCAGGCGCACTAGCGCCTCGCCCGTGTTGACCCCGATGCGGACCCCAAGGTCCAGATCCGAACCCGCGACGTCGTCCACGATGGCGAGGGCTGCCCGCACCGCGCGCTCGGGATCGTCCTCGTGGGCTGCCGGCACCCCGAACACCCCGACCACGGCATCGCCGATGAACTTCTCGACGACCCCGCCGTGGCTCTCGATCCTGCTCCGGCACAGCTCGTGATACCGGGCAAGCAGGCGCGACACGTCCTCGTGGTCGAGCTTCTCGCCCAGGGCCGTGGACCCGACGAGGTCGCAGAAGAGCGCGGTGATGACCTTGCGCTCTTCGCGGGTTGGGGCCTGGGCGAGCTTGGCTCCGCACTCCCCACAGAACTTCTGCCGTGGAGGGTTGTCGGTTCCGCAGGACGGGCACGTGCTCATGGGTCGCGGCGCACGCTAGCCTCGTGGTATCTCCCCGGTCAACCAGGCCCGCGTTGCTATCATCGCCGTTGCCGCCGGAGTAGCTCAGTCGGCAGAGCGCCTCCATGGTAAGGAGGAGGTCAGGGGTCCGATTCCCCTCTCCGGCTCTCGCCGCCCGTTCCCGGCACTTTCCGAACCTTGCTCGCCGGCAACGGGTGGTAGTAGGGTCCGAACCTCGGGGGTGCGCGGATGCGACTGAGGCGATCGGCGATCTTGCTCGTTGCGATGCTCGCCGCGCTCGCCGCCCTTCCGAGTCGCGCGGCCGGTGGCGACCTGGACACCACGTTCTCCGGTGACGGAAGGGTGCGAGCCGACCTGGGGTCCGACGACACGGTGAACGATCTGGCGATCCAGCCCGACGGGAAGATCGTGGCCGTCGGCGTGTCGGGGTTCGACCTGGCCGTCGCCCGCTTCGAGAGCGACGGAGATCCGGACCCGACGTTCAGCGGCGACGGGCTGAAGGTGATCTCGTTCGGCGCTTCGTCCGCGGGGCGCGCCGTCGCGATCCAGCCGAACGGCAGGATCGTGGTTGTGGGGTGGGTGGCGAGCGGGAATGGGGATGTCGCCATCGCGCGCCTGCGCTCAGGTGGCGGGCTCGACACGACCTTCAGCGGCGACGGCAAGGCCACAACGGACCTGGCCGGCGGCCAGGACCAGGCCAACTCGGTGATCGTGCTTCCGTCGGGCAGCATCCTCGTCGGCGGTTACTCGTACGACGGGGGGCAGTACGACCTCGCGATGGTCAGATACGCCCCCGACGGGTCGCCGGATCCGCTGTTCAGCGACGACGGGGAGCTCATGGTGGACCTGGGGTTCGACGAGAAGATCTGGGGGATGACGCGTCAGCCGGACGGGAAGATCGTCCTCGTGGGCGAGACCACGTCCGGGGGAGACCGGGACTTCTTCATCGGCCGCGTCGGGCCCAGCGGCGTCTTCGACGCCTCGTTCAGCGGCGATGGGTGGAGGGCCGTCGATCTGCGGGGTTCGGAGCGCGCGAACGCTGTGGTGATCGACTCCGATCTCGCGATCCTCGTCGCGGGCACGCGATTCAGGGGATCCGAGGCGTTCGCGCTAGCCAGGCTCCGGCCCAGGGGACGGCTCGACACCAAGTTCAGCGGCGACGGACGGAAGGTCATGGACCTGTCCACCGGCGCCGACGAGGCCTACGACGTGGGCCTGCTCTCGGGGGGGAGGATCGTCGTCGGCGGATACATGGCCAACGACCTGGACAAGGACTTTGCCGCGGTCGTCCTCGGGCCGGCCGGCGCGCTGGACCAGTCCTTCGGCAGCGGCGGCATCTCCCTGACGGACTTCGGATTCGGCGATGACTTCGCGTATGCCCTGGCCGTCCAGGAGGACGGGAAGATCGTGCTGGGCGGCAGGGCCAACTTCGCTACCGAGGACTTCGGGCTGGTCCGGTACCTGGCGGCTTGACGCGATCTCGGGGCGAACGGGTGCCGAGGCCTGTTCTCGCAGGTAGACTGACCTGCTGCGGCGGCGGGGTAGCTCAGAGGTAGAGCAAGCGGCTCATAATCGCTGTGTCGCGGGTTCGAGTCCCGCCCCCGCTACGGAGCAGACCTAACCAGGCATCAAGGAGCGACGAAGATGGGCAAGCAGAAGTTCGAGCGCACCAAGCCCCACGTCAACATCGGGACGATCGGGCACATCGACCACGGCAAGACCACCCTCACGGCCGCGATCACCAAGCGCCAGGCCGAGAAGGGCCTTGCCGACTTCACCCCCTTCGACCAGATAGACAAGGCCCCCGAGGAGCGCGAAAGGGGCATCACCATCGCCATCGCCCACGTCGAGTACCAGACCGACGAGCGCCACTACGCCCACGTGGACTGCCCGGGCCACGCCGACTACGTCAAGAACATGATCACCGGCGCCGCCCAGATGGACGGGGCCATCCTGGTCGTATCCGCCGCCGACGGCCCCATGCCCCAGACGAGAGAGCACGTGCTTCTGGCCCGTCAGGTGGGCGTCCCCTACATCGTGGTCGCCCTGAACAAGTGCGACATGGTCGATGACCCCGAGCTGCTTGACCTGGTCGAGCTCGAGGTACGCGAGCTGCTGTCCTCCTACGAGTTCCCCGGGGACGACGTGCCCGTGGTCAAGGTCTCCGCCCTGAAGGCCCTCGAAGGAGACGAGGCTTGGCAGGCCTCGATCGACGAGCTGCTTTCCGCCTGCGATTCCTACATCCCCCAGCCCGAGCGCGACGTGGACAAGCCCTTCCTGATGGCTATCGAAGACGTCTTCTCGATCACCGGGCGGGGAACCGTGGTGACCGGCCGCGTCGAGCGAGGCGTTCTGAAGAAGATGGAAGAGGTCGAGATCGTCGGCATCTCAGATACCCGAAAGACCGTCGCGACGGACCTCGAGATGTTCCGCAAGCTCCTCGACGAGGTCCAGGCCGGAGACAACGTGGGGGTCTTGCTGAGGGGCATCGACAAGGACGAGGTCGAGCGCGGCCAGGTGCTCGCCAAGCCCGGATCGGTCACCCCCCACACCAACTTCGAGGCCCAGGTCTACGTCCTTTCCAAAGACGAGGGAGGCCGCCACACCCCGTTCTTCACCGGCTACCGCCCCCAGTTCTACTTCCGCACCACCGACGTGACCGGCTCCGCGGCCCTTCCCGAAGGCGTCGAG
This sequence comes from uncultured Actinomycetes bacterium, assembly GCA_964535065.1. Classification (GTDB taxonomy): domain Bacteria; phylum Actinomycetota; class UBA4738; order UBA4738; family HRBIN12; genus AC-51. The sequence goes on along the minus strand of CAZHRY010000034.1, from coordinate 139 downwards.
ATGGTGATGCCCGGTGACAACGTCGAGATGACCGTCGAGCTGGGAGCCCCCATCGCCATGGAAGAGGGTCTGCGGTTCGCCATCCGCGAGGGCGGGCGCACCGTGGGCGCCGGCCGAGTGACCAAGATCCTGAAGTAGG
>CAZHRY010000033.1:0-22593 GCA_964535065.1 uncultured Actinomycetes bacterium | reverse complement strand
CGGTCACCTACCAGGAGGTGGACGAGCAGTACTTCGAGAAGCGCGGACTCCGTCGGCACGCCGGGGTGTGGTCGCTCTGGGCCCTTGGCGTCGGGGCGGTCATCTCCGGCGACTTCTACGGCTGGAACGTCGGACTCAGCACCGGCGGCTTCGGCGGCCTGCTGATCGCCACCGCCATCATCGCCGTTATGTACTACGGCCTCTGCTACAGCATCGCCGAGATGTCGCCCGCCCTGCCCCACACAGGCGGTGCGTACTCGTTCGCCCGCTCGGCTATGGGTCCATGGGGTGGGTTCGTCACCGGGTTGTCCGAGAACGCCGAGTACGTCATCACGACCGCAGTCGTCAACGGAGCGATAGCGCTCCTGGCTCAAGCCGTCGTCACAGACCTGTTCGATGTGTCCCCGGATGTCTGGTACAACAGCGAGCCCTTCTGGTGGGCCGTCTTCTACGTCGTGTTCCTCGCGATCAATATCAGCGGTGTTGAGGCCACCTTCAGGTTCACCGTCTTCATCACGATCTTCGCTCTGGCGATCCTTGTCGTCTTCTACGTGTCGGCGATCGTCAGCGGCAAGTTCAACATGGACCTGTGGTTCAACATCGCCGAGGGGGGCGGTGAAGCCACCCCGGGCGAAGGCTCGTTCCTCCCGTTCGGCATCAGCGGGATCTTCAAGTCCCTGCCCTTCGCCATCTGGTTCTACCTCGCGATCGAGGAAGTGCCACTCGCCGCGGAGGAGTCCATGGACCCGCGCCGCGACGTTCCGAAGGGCACCATCTGGGGCATGCACACGCTGCTGATCGCGAGCGTCTTCACGCTGGCGATCAACTCCGGCCTCGGTGGCGGCGCCCTCGCCATCGGCGAGTCGGGCACCCCGCTGTTCGACGGGTTCAAGGGGATCTTCGGAGAAGGCACAGGCGCCGTGCTCCTTGGCGGCATCGGACTGGTGGGCTTGATCGCGAGCTTCTTCACGATCATGTTCGCCTACGGGCGGAACACCTACTCCCTGTCCCGCGCCGGCTACTTCCCCAAGTTCCTCTCGGTGACTCACCACACGCGCAAGACACCGCACGTGGCCCTTATCGCGGGCGCAGTCGTCGGATGGATCGTGCTGTGGATCATCTGGTACCTGGGACGCCAGGAAGGCGATCTTGGAGCCCAGGTGGTCGCAGCCGTCTTGAACATGGCCGTGTTCGCCGCGGTGCTCGCCTACATGCTCCAGTGCATCTCGTTCGTGCTTCTGCGGAGGAAGCTGCCGAACATCGAGCGACCCTACCGGAGCAAGTGGGGCGAGGCAGGCGCCTACATAGCCGGGATCATCGCGTTGGTGGCCCTCGTGTCCATATTCCTGAACGCGGACTACAGACCGGGCGTCTACGGCGTTGCCGTGTATTTCGCGCTCGGCATCATCTACTTCGCCATCGCCGGTCGGCACCGTCTGGTGCTGTCACCGGAGGAGGAGTTCGCGCTCACGCGGGGCGAGAAGGGCCTTCCGGGCCAGGAGGGCTTCGTCGCCACCACTTCCGAGCAGGAGGAGATCCTGCGGGGAGGTGACGGCGGAGCCTAGAGCTACGGGATCTCGAAGCACCGTCGGGGCGGTGGGCTACTCGCCCACCGCCCCATCCATCTGAGGAGGAGGTTCGATGCTGGTCCAGGGGATGTTGACGGCGGACGATCTGGAGGAACACTGGCGGTCGGGCCGGATCGACACGGTGCTCTGCATGTTCACCGACCTGCAGGGCCGCTTCATGGGCAAGCGCGTCTTCCCCGACTTCTTCCTGGAGGAGATCCTGGGCGAAGAGGGGTTGCACGCCTGCCTCTATCTGCTGGCGATCGACATGGAGATGGAGCCGCTGCCCGGTTACCGATACGCGAGCTGGGAGACGGGCTACGGCGACTTCCGGATGGTCCCGGATATGTCCACGCTCAGGTGGTGCCCCTGGATCGACAAGACGGCGATGGTGATCTGCGACATCACGGACGAGGAGACGAACGAACCGGTCGCCGTAGCGCCGCGTCAGATCCTGAGGGATCAGATCGCTCGCGCCAGCGAGGCCGGCTACGTCTTCAAGACGGGATCGGAGCTGGAGTTCTACCTGTTCCGCGACTCGTACACCGACATCGCGGACGGCGGCTACCGGGACCTCCGTCCGACCTCGACGTACATCATGGACTACCACATGCTCCAGACCACCCGTGACGAGTGGGTGATCCGGCAGATCCGCAACGGCATGCGAGGGGCAGGCATCCCGGTCGAGTTCTCGAAGGGCGAGTTCGGCAAGGGCCAGCACGAGGTCAACATCACCTATTCGGACGCCCTGTCGAACGCCGACAACCACTCGCTCTACAAGCACGGCGTGAAGGAGATCTGCGTCCTGAACGGGGTCGCGGCCACCTTCATGGCGAAGTGGACGATGGCCGAGGCGGGCTCGAGCTGCCACACCCACTCGAGCGTCTGGAGCGCCGACGGCTCACAGAGCCTGATGTGGGACGAGAACGGCGAGCACCACATGTCGGACATCTACCGCTGGTACCTGGGCGGGCTGATGGCAACGGCTCGCGAGATGGCCTGGATGTACGCGCCGTTCGTGAACTCCTACAAGCGTTACCAGCTCGGATCGTGGGCACCGACGGCGATCGTGTGGAGCCACGACAACCGGACCTGCGGGTTCCGGACCGTGGGCGAGCACAAGAGCGCCCGTGTCGAGTGTCGCCTTCCGGGAGCAGACGCGAACCCTTACCTGGCGTTCGCCGCGACGATCGCGAGCGGCCTGTATGGGATCGAGAACAAGATCGAGCCGCCGCCGATGTTCGTCGGCAACGCCTACGAGGCGAAGGACGTTCCGCGCGTGCCCTCTTCCCTCCACGAGGCCATCGAGGCTTTCAAGGGCTCCGAGGTTGCACGCGCCGCCTTCGGCGACTTCGTGTTCGAGCACCTGCTCAACACCGCCGAGCAGGAACAGATCATCTTCGACAATCAGGTCGTCACCGACTGGGAGCTGGCGCGGTACTTCGAGCGCGGCTGAGGGATCTCAGCCGCGCTCGAAGACAGGCTTGAGTGCGAAGTAGACCTCGCGGTAGCGCTCGTACGCCCGGTCGTAGGCCTCTTTCGCTTCTAGATCCGGGACGTGCTCCTCGGGCCGGTACGCGACGAACGCCTCGACCGCGTCGGCGACCGACGCGTGAACCCCCGAGCCGACGGCGGCCAAGATCGCGGCGCCGGTAGCCGTGGTCTCGACCGACACGGGCACTCGGACCGGCAGCCCCGTCACGTCGGCCTTGATCTGCCGCCAGAGCGGACCCTTCGCTCCCCCGCCGACGATAACCAGACGTCGGACGTCGAGACCCGCGTTCTTCATCGCCTCGAGGATGTCTCGCAGCCCGAAGGCGCTGCCCTCGAGGATCGCCCGCGTCATGTGGTCGCGCGTGTGAGCCAGGGTGAGCCCGAAGAAGACGCCTCGCGCCGCGCCGTTCCATTCCGGCGCCATAGCCCCCTGCATGCATGGCAGGAAGACGAGCCCTTCCGAGCCCGCAGGAACGTGGGCCGCCTCGGTGGACAGGAAGTCGTACGCGTCGCCGAGGCCCGCCGACTCGGCGTCGCGCTCGATCGGTGAGAACTGGTCCCTCCACCACCGGAGGTTCCCCCCGCTCACGAACCCCGGATTCTCCAGCAGCCACGCCTCCGGATCGGCGTGTGGGTGACACTCGACCAGCATCGTCGGGTCGCTACGCGGTTCCGAGCTGGCGGCACAGACGGGCTCGGCCGTTCCAACGACATCGCAAACGTCACCCGGAGCGAAGACACCGGCGCCGAGGGTAGCGGCCATCTCGTCCCCGCAGCCGATCGCGACGACGGTGTCCGGCGACAGGCCGCTCGCCTCCGCGAACGCAGGCGTCACCTTGCCTACAGTCTGGGTTCCAGCACCCAGTTCAGGAAGCATCTCCGAGCCGATCCCGGTGGCATCCAGCGCGGCTTCAGACCACTCCCGCGTGCGCGGATCCAACAGCGCCAGTGAGCTGGCGTTCGAGTAGTCCACCGCGAGCGTCCCGGTCGCATGACGGAGAACGTATGACCCCGGCGGCATGATGTGGGTCGCCCGGCTCCACTCATCGGGACGCTCGTCTCGGACCCAGAGCGCCTTGAACACCGCGTGCGACGAATCAAGGTTCGCTCCCACCGCGTCGTAGAAGTCGCGCGCCGATATCCGCTCGGCCAGCGCAGCCGCCTGCGCTTCGGCGCGGCGGTCCATCCAGATCATGGCGGGGTACAGGGGCCTTCCCGCCGCATCGACGACGACCATGCCGTCCAGCTGTGAGCCGAACGACAGACCCTTGATGCCCGAGGCGCCATCCGGGCACTCGGAGACGAGGCGCCTGCACGCGCGCTCGACCGCTGCGTTCCAGTCGTCGGGGTTCTGCTCCGCCCATCCCGGCGAGGGATAGGCCAGGTCGTAGGTCTTGTATGCGGAGGAAACGAGCGTCCCGTCTGCCGCGTACAGAGCCGCGTTCGTCCCCTGGCTGCCGACGTCGCAGCCGATGACGTAGGGTCCGCTCACGGGATGATCACCATCTTCAGGCCGGTGCCGGAACGGATCGTCTCGAAAGCCTGAGCGATCTCTTCCAACGGGAACCGGTGGGTCACGACGCGAGCAAGCTCGTCCTGCTTGCGGTTCAGGTAGTCCATCGTGATCCGGTACTGCCTGTGGGTGGCGCCGTAGGCACCCAGGATCGCCAGCTGCTTGTAGTGCAGCTCGTTCATGTCGAGCGGGCTGACGGGGTCGTGCTTCGGCAGGCCCGCGAAGTAGACGACCTTGGCGCGCTTGGCCGCCATCTCGAGGGCCGCCTGCTGCGCCTGCTTGGAGGGCGCTGCGACGCTGATGCGCGACGCGCCGCGTCCATCGGTGCGGGACATCACGTCGGCCACGCCGTTGTCGTCGCCCGCCACCCATGCGTCGTCCACGGCATGACCTATCGCGTCCAGCGCGATCTTCAGCCGGTCGCCGCTCACATCCGTCAGGTAGACCTTGGAGGCCCCCCGGTCCCTGGCCATCACGGCCTGCCAGCATCCGATCGGGCCCGTGCCCAAGATCACGACCTCGTCCCCGAGCTGGACGTCGAGTTGCTCTATCCCGTTCAGGGCGCAGGCGAACGGGTCCGCGACCGTCGCGAGGTCGGAGGGCAGCTCCGGCGGCAGGGGGATCAGGTTCTTGGTGGCTATCGGGGGAACTCCCGCGCGTTCGGCGTAAGCACCCGGGAACGGCTCGTACCCGTACAGGAGGTGGTCCTCGCACAGGTTCTGGAACCCGTCCACGCACCAGCGACACTCGCCACACGTCAGGATCGACCCGAGGAAGACCCGGTCGCCCTTCGCGACACCCGGGGGCAGGTCGGCCTGCGGCCCGACCTCTTCCAGGACGCCCACCGGTTCGTGCCCGAGTTGCCAAGGTGGCGGCGCCTTGGGGTCGCCGTTGAAGAACGTGCGGGCGTCGGTGCCGCAGATGCCGCACGCCTCGACCTTCAACACCGCCCCCTTGGGGTCCAGCTCCGGCTCGGTCGCGTCGCTGCGAACCTCGACCTCGTTCACGGCGGTCATGAACGCGGCGCGCATCACGACAGCTCCTCTCTGAGGGCTGCGTGGGCTTTTTCGGCGGTCCACTTCTCCCGGATCACCCGCGAGAGCGCTCGCGTGATCGCCTCCGGACTCCGGTGCATGAAGATGTTCCGTCCGACCGAACAGCCGATGGCTCCGGCCTGCATCGCCTGCTCCATACGCGACAGGAGCTCCTGATCCTCGAGGCGAGAGCCCCCTGCCAGCACGACGGGGATCCCGTTCGCCGCTTCCACGCACTTCGCGAACGAGTCCTGATCGCCGGGCCAGTTCGTCTTGACGATGTCGGCACCCATCTCGGCGCAGAGCCTGACGTTCCTGCGCAGGTACTCGAACCCGTACTGCTGCTTGAGCTCCTCGACCGTCGCGTATGTGGTCGGGAACTCCGCCTCGGCGATGAAAGGCATCCCAAGGAGGGCGCATTCCCGCCCGACCGCGGAGAGGATGTCGATCATCCCCGCCTCGGTGTCGCCTCCCAAAGCCGTGAAGAGAACGACCGCGTCGGCTCCGAGCGTCAGCGCTTCCTCGACCTCTGCGATCTGCACGATCTGCGGTCGCTCGTCGCCCGGGTTCGCCGACGCCGAGAGCAGGAGCGCCAATGACGTCGTAGGCGCGAACGAGGGCTGCGCGATGCGGATCATGCCCTTGCTCATCATGATGACGTTCGACCCGCCAGCGACGGCCTCGCGCGTCCGCTGCTCGATGTCGCCGAGCGGTCCCAGGAACGTGGGCGATGTCATCCCGTGATCGAGCGCGCAGATCACCGATACGCCCGCGGCGTCGATCACCCTCTTCAACCTCATGGCCTTGCCGACGCTCACCTATTCCTCCTCCCGGGTCCTCTACGGACAACGCTGAATTCGAACGCGTCCGCGACGTGATGTTCGTGTGACAAGAGAAGGGGCGCTCCCTCGCGGTCGTAGTCGACCTGCCGCAGGTACAGCAGGAGGGTCCCCACCGGAACGTCGAGGGCCTTCGCCAAGCGCCGGTCGGCCTTCGCCGGCTCCAGGGTCACGATCCCCTGATGGACGCCTCGATCGGTCCGGCTGAAGATCAGGTCGTAGACGGACCCCTCGTCGGCCTTCTCGAAGGCATCGTCGCCGACGACCGACACCGCCGCGATGTCGCGGGAGAAGACCACCGGCTTACCGTCGGCGGTCCTCACTCTCTCCAAGATCAGGACCTCGTCGCCGGGCTCTATCCCCAGCGATCCCGCCGTGTCGCTGTCGGCTTTGGCCCGCTTCACCTCCGACCACGCCGTCCCGGGTTCCATCCCCGACGCGGTGATGGCTGCAGTCACGCCGAAGTTGACGTCCAGGTTGTTGTGGAGCCGCTGGCGTGGGGTCACGTAGGTGCCGGCACCCCGCCGCCTGGTAAGGAATCCGTCGTCCTCCAGGGAGCGCAGGGCCTCGCGGAGCGTAGGCCGCGATACGCCCAGCTCCTCGGCGAGTTGCGGCTCGGGCGGAAGGCGTTGCCCGGTCGCCAGCTTCCCCGAAGCTATCCGGGCGGCGAGGTCTTCCCGCACGGAGAAGGAAAGCCTGCGCCGCTTCTGGCTCCCGCGAGATCCCCTCTGGCCGCCCACGGGCGCAGGATAGTTTGTCTGACAAACTTCGTCAAAAGACCGGGCGTTCAGCTGAACGCGCGAAGGCCGGTCAAGGCATGCCCGATCACGAGCGTGTGGATCTCCTCGGTCCCCTCGTAGGTCAGCACCGATTCGAGGTTGGTCATGTGGCGCATGATCGGGTACTCCAGGGTTATCCCGTTCGCTCCGAGGATGCCGCGCGACGTGCGGGCGATCTCCAAGGCCTCGCGCGTGTTGTTGAGCTTCCCGAGACTGACCTGCTCGGGCCGCAGGCGACCCTGCTCCTTCATGCGGCCCAGGTGATAGGCGAGCAGCGTGCCCTTGTTCAACTCGAGCGCCATGTCGGCCAGCTTCTTCTGCGTGAGCTGGAAAGCCCCGATCGGCTTGCCGAACTGCTCACGCTCTTTCGAGTACGTCAGCGCCGTCTGAAGGCACGTGCGAGCAGCGCCCATGACTCCCCAGACGATCCCGTAGCGCGCCTCGTTCAGGCAGCTCAAGGGGCCCTTCAGGCCCTGAACCCCCGGAAGCACCGCTCCGGCGGGCAAACGCACATCGTCGAGGACCAACTCCGAGGTGACGCTGGCGCGCAACGAAAGCTTCTTGTGGATGTCGGGAGCGCTGAATCCCGGCGAATCGCACGGGACCACGAAACCGCGGACACCGTCGTCGGTCTGCGCCCACACGATCGCCACGTCGGACACGCTGCCGCTGGTGATCCACATCTTCGTACCGCTCAGGATCCAGTCGTCGCCGTCCTTGCGAGCGCGGGTGCGCATCGAACCCGGGTCGCTTCCGCTGTCGGGCTCGGTCAGGCCGAAACAGCCGATCGCCTCGCCGGAGGCCATCCGCGGCAGCCACTCCGCCTTCTGATCGTCGCTCCCGAACGCATGGATCGCGTACATGGCCAGAGCGCTCTGCACGCTCACGAAGGAGCGCAGGCCGGAGTCGCCGGCCTCCAGTTCCAGCTCGACGAGCCCGTATGCCACCGCTCCCAAACCGCCGACATCGGGGAGCTGCATGCCGAAGAAGCCGAGCTGCCCAAGCTCCAGGGCAAGCTCGCGCGCGGGGAACTCTCCGCGTTCGTACCAGTCCTCGACCTCGGGCAGGATCCGTCCCACGATCCACTCGCGCGCCAGATCGCGTATCTGCCGTTCTTCATCCGTCAGCAGCGCGTCGATGTCGATCAGGTCCAGGGTCGTGTCGGCCATATCAGTCCTCCTCGCCGGGCTGCGCTTGCAGGATCTTCGACAGCCCTTCGATCGCGTGGCGCCGGTGCTCTTCCATGGCCTCGATCAGCGCTGCGGCGTCCTTGTCCTTGGCCGCATCGAGGATACGCCTGTGCTCCGCACGGACCTGCCGGCGGTTCGCTGGGTCCAGGTAGTAGGCGGCTCGATAGTGATCCGACGCGTCCCACAGTAGCCTGATCAGGCGTTGCAGGTGAGGCATGTTCGCGGCCTCCAAGAGGGTGAAGTGGAACCGGCGGTTCGCGACCGCCATCGCGGCCACATCATCGGGACCGGCTTCCTCCATCTGGCTGATGGCGCCGTTCATGGCGGCCAGGTGCTCGGGTCCGAGGTTCACCACAGCCGCCTTCGCCGCTTCTTCCTCCAGCAGGCGCCTGATGGCATAGATCTCCACCAGGTCGAACAGGCGCAGCACTGCCAGGAAGTAGCCGTGGTGCGGCCGGTACTCGACCTGACCTTCCCCCTCCAGGATCTTGAGCGCCTCCCGGACCGGGACCCGGGACACACCCAACTCGGCCGCGATCTGGTCCGGCCTTATCGGTTTCCCCGGCTGCAGGTCGCCGGTCAGGATGCGGCGGCGGATCTCGAGCAGGATCTGCTCCTGAGTGGTCAGCGGGCGTCCGGTCCAGGCCGTCTCGGCGGCCATCTACCGCAGCTCCTCGAGGACCTGCTCCGTGTGCTCGCCGAGGCGCGGCGGAGCCAGCCGGTAGCCGGCCGGTGTCGCCGACAGACTCAGCGGGTTGGATACGGTGGGCACCTTCGACCCGTCATCGCGCTCCAGCTCGCGCACGGGCTCGAGCCCGACCGCCCTCGCATACTCGATGGCCTGAGCGATGTCGTTCACCAAGCCGCACGGGATCCCGGCCGCTCCGAGGCGCTCGACCCAGACGCTCGCCGGCTCCTGTGACAGGACCTGCTCCAGAGCAGAGGCGAGCGCGTCGCGGTTGGCGACGCGCGAGCCGTTGGTCGAGAAGCGCTCATCCTGTGAGATGCCGGGGAGACCGAGCACTTCGCAAAGCGTCCTGAACTGCGAGTCGTTCCCCACCGCAACGACGAAGTCGCCGTCGGCCGCCCGCAGCGTCTCGTACGGGGCGATGCTCGGATGCCGGTTGCCCAGCCTGCCGGGAACCACGCCCGCCGTCAGGAAGCCGCTCGCTTGGTTCACCAACGAGAAGAGCGTCGTTGAGAGAAGATCCACCTCGACCAGTTGCCCCTCGCCCGTGCGTTCCCGATGGCGGAGCGCGGCGAGGATCCCTATGGCGGCATGTAATCCCGCCATGACGTCCACGAGCGCCACACCGACCTTGAGGGGGCGCCCCTGCGGCTCTCCGGTGATGCTCATAAGACCGCCCACAGCCTGCGCAAGGAAGTCGTAGCCCGCGACGTCGCCCTTGCCGAGTCCGGAGATCCGGCAGTAGACGAGCCCGGGGTTCTCTTCACGCAGAGACGCCTCGTCCAGGCCGAACCTGGCCATCACTCCCGGTCGGAAGTTTTCGATCAGCACGTCGGCCTCGAGAGCCAGCTTTCGAGCAGCCGCCAGGTCGTCCGGGTCTGTCAGGTCTAGCGCCACGCTCCGCTTGTTCCTGTTCACGCTGAGGAAGTAGGAGGCCTCGCCGTCCGCAGCCCAGGGCGGCCCCCACGCGCGCGTGTCGTCGCCTCCCACCGGGCGCTCGACCTTGACCACATCTGCGCCAAGGTCGGCCAGGATCATCGAGGCAAGCGGCCCTGCAAGGACTCTCGAGAGATCCGCGACGCGAAGACCTTCGAGCGCCCGAGTCATGATGCCAAAGACTATATATCATATGCTCGCCCCATTCCGGGTGGCCATGGCACACACCTCGGTGAGCGCCGAGGCCCATCGGAAGGCGCGAGAGGACCGAACGAAAGGCAGTCGCGCAGGAGTGACCCTCGGATGAACGACCCCCGCCCCGCGCCCGCTACGCTACGTCGGCCATGAACATCGTCGTCTGCGTGAAGTACGTGCCCGATCCGCAAGGGACCCCCACGATGGGGCCCGACAACCTGCTCGTCCGTTCCGAAGGCGGCGCCCTGGACCCCGGCGATGAGTACGGACTGGAGATGGCCCTCCAGCTCGCCGAGGCCGGCGGCGGTGAGGTGACCGCCCTATGCATGGGACCGGACGAGGCCGCGGCCGCGGTTCAACGCGCCCTCGCGATGGGCGCCAACCGCGGCGTGATGGTCACCGACCCCGCCCTGCGCGGTGCGGATGCTCTCGCAACGTCGAAGGTTCTCGCCGCCGCCATCGCGCGGCAGCAGTGGGAACTCACGATCGCGGGAGCCGAGTCCACCGACGGCTACACCGGCACCGTGCCCGTGACCGTGGCCGAGATGCTGGGAGCCCCCGCCGTGCTCGCCGTTCGCAAGCTGGAGGTCTTCGACGGTCGCATCCGGGTCGAACGCCAGACCGAGGGCGGCTACGACGTGCTCGAAGGTCCGATGCCGGCCGTCGTTTCGGTGACGGCGGGCGCCACCGAGCCCCGGTACCCCTCCCTTAAGGGGATCATGTCCGCCAAGCAGAAGCCAGTCGAGCGGCTGGCGCTCTCGGACCTGGGCTTGGCCGCTGATGATGTCGCAGCCTCGCAGAAGGTGACCGCCGTCACCGACGCGCCGGCGAAGGCCGGTGGGGAGGTCATACCCGCAGGTCCCGACGCCATCGCCCGTATCGCAGACCTGCTCGCGGAAGCGAAGGTGATCTGAGATGGCAGGCACGTGGGTCTACGTCCAACTGACGCCGGAAGGGCCTCACGCATCCGCCCTCGAGTTGATTACCAAGGCTCGTGAGATCGACGGCGAGGTGTCGGCGATCGCCCTGGGGCCCGGCGCCTCGTCCGCGGCGGGCGAACTGGGGTCATACGGTGCCGGCACGGTGTTCGCCTCCGACGACGCGATATTCGTCGATCATCCGGGGCGCCCGGCCGCCCACACCATCAAGGCCTTGGCCGAACAGCACTCGCCTTCTCTGATCCTGTTCCCCGCCACCTACGAAGGCCGAGACGTCGCTGGCCGCCTCCAGGCGCTCACCGGTTCGACCCTGATGGGGAACGCCACCGACGTGCTCGCGGCGAACGCAGCCCGAACCGAGATCTTCGGCGGGACCAAGCTCGTGGACGTCGAGCTGGCAGGCCCCGACCCGAAGCTCGTCCTCGTCAGGCCGAAGTCCTTCCCGGCCGAGCCCTCCGGAGGCACCGCCCAGATCGTTCAGGTGGATACGTCAGCCGCGGAAGCCGTGCGGGACGCGCGAGTCGTCGAGCGCCACGTCGAGGCCGCCTCTGGACCGAAGCTCGAGGAGGCAAAGGTCGTCCTCGCCGGTGGCCGAGGGCTGGGCGGCCCCGACGGCTTCGGGATCCTCGAAGAACTCGCGACCGAGCTGGGAGAGACCGCGGTGGGCGCCTCCCGCGCAGCGGTGGACGCCGGCTGGGTCCCGTACAGCTACCAGATAGGCCAGACCGGCAAGACCGTGAAGCCCGAGGTCTACCTGGCAGCAGGGATCAGCGGGGCGCTCCAGCACGTCGTGGGCATGAAGAACGCGAAGCGGATAGTGGCCATCAACAAGGACGAGGAGGCTCCGATCCTGCGCATGGCCGATCTTGGCGTCGTGGGCGACCTGTTCCAGGTGCTTCCCGCGCTGGCCGAGGAGGTGAAGCGACGGAAGGCGCAGTGAGCGGGGCCGCGCTCGCCGCAGTGGTGGCCGGCGCCATCGTCCTGTTCGTGCGGCGAGCGCGGCCCCGCATCGCGGTGCTGCGGGCCGCCCGCCCGATCGAGCTGACAGGCTCGCCGGCCGTTCGCCTCAAGCGCGAGCTGGTCCAGGTGATCGGCCAGCGCAAGCTCTTCCAGAAGGCCCTGCCCGGCCTGATGCATGCCTTCATCTTCTGGGGTTTCCTGGTCCTGCTGCCTACGATCTTGGAAGCCGGCATCTCGATCGTAGACCGGGAGTCGCCTCTCCCGCTGATCGGTGATGCGCCCTGGTTCCTGTTCCTCGTGGACGTGTTCGCCACGCTGGTGATCGCCGGTATCGCGATCGCGTTCTACATCCGCAAGGTCCAGAAGCCCGCGCGCTTCACCGGCTCGCACATGGCGGAGGCCGACCGCATCTTGCTTGCGATCCTCGCCATCGTCGTTTCGCTGCTCCTGTGGAACGCGACGCGCATCCAGCTCGGCCTGACCGAGCATGCGACCGCTATGCCCGTTTCGAACCTCCTCTCCGGGCTGTTCGGCACCGGCCGTGCGACCGAGGCCATGGAGCGCGTGTTCGTCTGGGCCCACCTGCTGCTGATCCTCGGCTTCCTGACCTACCTGCCCAGGTCCAAGCACATGCACGTGCTGACGGCCATACCCAACGTGGCGCTGGCGAAAGCCGCTCCCAGCGGGAAGCTCACCCCCCTGCGCATAGACCTGGAGGCGGCCGAGGAGGACATGCGCTTCGGCGCCGCCGTCGCGGCGGACTTCACGAAGAAGCAGGTACTGGACCTGTTCACGTGCACGGAATGCGGCCGGTGCCAGGAGGTCTGCCCTGCATGGAATACGGGCAAGCCGCTCTCACCCAAGCTGCTGATCATGGGCCTCCGCGACCACGTGGCCGCCGGGGGCGAAGTCGTTCTTCAGCCGCTCGTGCCCACCGCTGTGACCGACGAGGTCGTCTGGGATTGCACTACCTGCGGCGCCTGCATGCGCGAGTGTCCGGTGGACATCGAGCACGTGGACACGATCGTGGACCTGCGAAGGAACCTCGTGATGGCCGAATCCCGGTTCCCTTCGGAAGCCGGCACCATGCTGCGCGGCATCGAAGGGCCGTCCGAGAACCCGTGGGGCCAGCCCGCATCGGCGCGTATCGAGTGGGCCGAGGGTCTGGAGGTACGCGTCCTGCAGCCCGGCGACCCTGCGCCCGACTACCTGTTCTGGGTCGGCTGCGCGGGAGCCTTCGACGAGAGAGCCCGCAAGACGACGCGAAGCATCGCGAGGCTGATGCGAGCGGCCGGCCTGGACTTCGCGATCCTTGGCCCGCGCGAACGGTGCACCGGCGACCCCGCACGCCGGATGGGGCACGAGTACCTGTTCCAGATGCTCGCCGAGTCGAACGTCGAGACGCTGAACCTCGCGGGGGTGACGAAGATCGTCGCCAGCTGCGCGCACTGCTTCAACACGCTGGCCAACGAGTACCCCGACTACGGCGGCAGCTACGAGGTGATCCATCACACCGAGTTGCTCGCGCAGCTCGTGCGCGACGGCCGGCTCAGGCCCGCGGCGGCCACCTCCGGGAAGGTGACCTACCACGACGCCTGCTACCTGGGCCGGCACAACGGGAAGTACGACGCCCCGCGAGAGCTGGTCGGCGCCGCCGGCGCCGCAGCCGTCGAGATGCCCCGCTCGCGCGAACGCTCCTTCTGCTGCGGCGCCGGCGGCGCCCGCATGTGGATGGAGGAGGAGGGCACACGCGTCAACGACGAGCGCTTCCGCGAGGCGGCGGCGACCGGAGCGGACACCGTCGCAGTCGCCTGCCCGTTCTGCCTGGTCATGCTGGACGACGCCGCAAAGGCCCAGGACAGCCCGGTCAAGGTGGCCGACGTCGCAACGCTTCTGGCAGGCTCAGCCGAGCTGGGCTGAGGCCCGGCGAGGGTCTTCACCCCTACACTTGCCTGGATGGATCCCATCCTGTTCGTTCGCTGCGACGAGGTGGAGACGTTCGGCGTCGCCCCCGCCGGGGTGGTGGTGGCGGGCGCGACGTTCACGATCTGGGAGGCGCTGGACGGGGAGCCGGCCCCCGATCTCTCCGGCGTGGCCGGGGTCGTCCTCTTCGGAAGCTCCTTCAACGTCGAGCACGCCGACGAGCAGCCATTCATCGGGGAGGTGCGCCGCCTGACGCTGGACGCGATCGATCGCGGCGTGCCATTCCTCGGCGTGTGTTTCGGCGCCCAAGTGCTCGCCTGGTCGCTGGGCTCTTCAGTGACCAGGGCGAGCGTACGCGAGGTCGGCTACGAGCCGCTCCGCCCGGCTCCCACCGCGGCAGACGACGCCCTCCTGTCGCACTACTCGGACGGCGACATGGCCTTCCAGTGGCACATGGACACCTTCGAGCTTCCGCCCGGGGTCGAACTGCTCGTCACGGGCGACAACGTCGAGAACCAAGCGTTCCGCCTCGGGGATCGCGTGTGGGGCGTCCAGTTCCACTTCGAGGTCGATCGTCCCGAGGTCGAGACCTGGCTCCAGGACTTCGGCGCGGACGACTCGGAGCTGGAGCGCACCTGGGGCAAGAGCGCGGGACGGATCCGGGAGGAGGCCGCCCGCCACGGGGCCGACGCCGAACGCAAGGGCATCGAGACCCTGGTGAGGTTCGCAGGTCTGGCGGCCTCGCTCCGGCGATGAGCATCCACGCCAGGGGCGACCCAGGGGGTTCTGGCGATATGGACTGGTCAGCGGTGACCCTGGGCTGGATAATCCACGGCACCTGACGCCGAGAACCGGACGGATCACGGCTGAAGGCTCTGATCGGGGAGGGATATACGGGGACCCAAGGTATCCGCTCGGTGCACGCTCGCGGCGACGGCCTCACGCGCGGCATGCAGATCGGCGAGGAACTGGGTGACCTCATCCGAGCCTCCGTGGACTTCTATCACCGGTACCTGGATCGCCGCGGCGTTTCGTCGGAGCAGCTCCAAGACCTCCTGACCCCCTACCTCGTCGCCGCCGAGACGGCCTATCCAGATTCGATGAACGTCCTCAAGGGGATGTCGGTAGGCGCAATGGTCCCGGTGCTCGAGCTCTTCGCGATCAACGCGTTCGAGGAGCTGGAACCCCTCCTCGAATCTCCGGAGGGCGAGCTGCTGTTCCTGCAGAAGAAGGAGGGCTACGTCGCCAAGCCGCAGATACCCGGCTCTGACCGATGCTCCAGCGTCACGGTCCGCACCGACGATGGTAACGCGCTGCTGGCGCACAACGAGCACTGGCTGGCCGGGGATTCCGGGAACGTGGCCGTCGTGATCGACCAACCCTCGGACGGCCGCGTGCCGGTGGTTTCACCGACCATAGTGTGCTGCCTCCCTGCGGTTGGATGGAACGCACACGGCGCCGCCCAGGGGATCGGATCTCTTACGGCGTCCGACGACGGGGTCGGCGTGCCCCGCGTGCTGGTCTCCCGTAGCTCGCTGGAGGCTCGCGACCCGCAAGATGCCGTGGCGCGAGCCGCGATGCCGGGGCGAGCTGGGGGTTACGGTCACGTGTACGCCTTCCCGGGGGGGGAATGCTTCGTGCTCGAGACGTCCGGCCGGGAACACCGCGTCATCGAGGGCGCCAGCGCTCACACGAACCACTACCAGAGCGACCTGGCGGAGTTGGCGCCTCCGCCGTCGGAAGGCTCGCAGGCGCGCCTCGCCCGCCTCAGCGAGCTCTTATCCGAGCAACGGCCCCAGACCCCAGAAGACCTCATGGACGTCATGCGGGACCACGGCTCCACGCCGCAGTCCATCTGCCTGCACCCGGACCTGGAGGAAGGCGAGGAGGCATCCGCGTGCATGTTCTCGATGATCTGTGACCTTGGGACACAACGCATGTGGGTAGCAGTGGGCAACCCCTGCGAGCACGAGTACGAACAGGTCGACCTGTCGGGGCTGAGCGCATGAGCAACACCGATCTCACCCGGAAGTCCTCCCGGGACCCTGGCGCGCCGGATACCGCCGGTGCTATACAGGGCGCCTCCCGGGGCGAGCCCTGCAACCGCAGGGTCCCAACCGTGCGTAACAGAAGGGGAGGAACTGGCATGGAAGGAGGGGCGCGATGAGGAGAGCCCACCGTACGGTCGCCTTAGCGGCCACGCTGGGAGTGCTCGGGGGGCTGGTTCTCTCGGGCGCGAGTGCGCTGGCGCAGGATGCCAGCCCGACGGAAGCCGAGAAGGTCGTGTTCGTCGCGGGCACGACGAACGACATGCGCACCGTCAACCCGTTCAACGCGATCGAGTCTCCGGAGTACGAGGTGCTGAGCCTGAACTACGACATGCTCCTCAACTTCGCGAAAGAGGACCTTGGTCCGGCGCCCGGCCTGGCCGAATCGTGGTCCAAGTCCGAGGACGGACTGACGTGGACCTTCAAGATCCGCGAGACCAACTGGCAGGACGGCGAGCCCGTCACCGCCAGTGACGTGGTGTTCACGTTCAGCAGCATCATCGAGTTCCAGCTGGGAGCGTCGCTGGACTACCTGCCCTACTCCGACGTGGACTCGTTCGTCGCGGTGGATGATCGCACCTTCGAGTGGACCACGGAGGTCCCGACGGTCGCTCCGGAGATCCCGCCGTGGATCTACATCGTGCCCGAGCACATCTGGGCGGGATCCGAGAAGGAAGACTTCAAGAAGAACATCAACTTCGAGGAAGGCAACCCGCCGATCGGAAGCGGCCCCTTCCAGCTCACGGAGTGGGTCAAGGGCGAGTACTGGACACTGACAGCCAACCCCAACTACTGGGGCGGCGCGCCGAAGATCGACCAATACACGGTCCGCAGGTTCGACAACTCCGACGCGATGGTCACGGCCTTGAAGAACGGCGAGATCGACTACGTCGGCGCACTGTCTCCCGACCTTTACGACTCACTACAGGGCACCGAAGGGATCACGACCTGGCGGGGCCCGGCGACGGGCTTCGCCCAGTTCTCTATGAACGCCTGTGACCCCGAGAACACGGTGGCCAAGTTCTGCGAGAAGACCGGGAGCACGGGGCACCCGGCCCTGCTGGACCCGGTCGTCCGGACCGCGATAGCCTGGGCGATCGACAGGCAGACGCTCGTGGATAGCGTGCTCGGAGGCTACGGCTACCCGGGCACGACGATCGTTCCACCGTTCGCCAGCTACTGGCACTACGAGCCGACCGGCGAAGAGGTCATAGGCTTCGACCTCGAGCGTGCGAAGTCGATGCTGGAGGACGCCGGCTACGTCGATACGGACGGCGACGGTGTCCGCGAGATGCCCGGCGGCGGTCAACCCTTGGAGATGCGGTTCATCCTGCGCTCCGAATCCGAGGCGAGTCCCGACCTGGGTCGCTTCATCGGAGGCTGGCTCGAAGAGATCGGCATCGCCACCGAAACGGAGGTCCTGAAGGACGGGAAGCTGATCTCGGCCTGGTACGACAACGACTACGACCTCTACATCTGGGGTTGGGGCCCGGACCCGGACCCGGACTTCATCCTGTCCACCTTCACGTCGGGTCAGTGCGGCAGCTGGAGCGACACGTGCTACTCCAACGCCACGTACGACGACCTGTACGACCAGCAGCAGACGGCCACTTCGAGGGAGGACCGGCAGGCGATCATCTGGGAGATGCAGAAGATCGTCTACAGGGACGTCCCCGAGGTCGTGCTCTACTACGACCAGTCGCTGGAGGCCTACCGCTCCGACAAGTGGGAGGGCCTTGAGGAGAACGTTTCGCCGGCCGGCGAAGGGTTCCTGTGGCAGCAGTACACCCCATACACCGCGCTCACGCTCGCGCCGATCGGTGAGGGAGGTTCGCAAGCGGCGACCGGCGTGTCCGCAATCGTGTGGGCCGCTATCCTCGGCGCCGTCGTCGTCATCGTCCTGATCGTGGCGCTGGCCCGGCGGGGCAAGGGCGAAGAGGACGTGGCCTAAGGCCGCACGGAGGACAGAGGGAAGGGATAGAAGAGCAGGGTGGGGACCCAGAAGTACCTGCTACGCAAGCTCGTGCAGGTGGTCCTCACCTTGCTCTTCATCCTCACGTTCAACTTCTTCCTGTTCCGCATCCTCCCCGGCGACCCCGTCAAGATCCTGGTTCGCTCCAGCGGCACCGAGCTGACAAAGGCTCAGCAGGAAGAGCTGGCACGGGACTTCGGCCTCGACAAGCCGGTCTTCCCGGCCCAGTACCTGGACTACATGGGCGACACCCTGCGGCTGGACCTGGGCGTCTCGACGATCCTCTACCCGAACGAGTCGGTCCTGGAGATCTTCACGCAGCGCATGGGACGCTCGATCGTCCTGCTGCTCACCAGCACGATCGCATCGACCGTGCTCGGCATGGCGATGGGCGTCTACGGCGGATGGCGACGAGGCGGGAGGTTCGACAACTTCTCGATGACGTCGTCGATGATCCTTTACTCGACCCCCGAGTTCGTACTCGGGATCGTGCTCATCTTGTTGTTCGCCAACACCGACGTCCTGCGCATCTTCCCGACAGGTGGATACGAGGATCCGGTGCGCGACCTAACCGGCTTCGCCCACTTCGTGGATGTCCTGAACCACCTGTTCCTGCCGTGGTTGACCCTGACGCTCGCGTACCTGGGTGAGTACTACCTCTTGATGCGCTCGTCCTTGCTGGACGTGATGGGCGAGGAATTCATAACCCTGGCGCGAGCTAAAGGGGTGCGAGAGAAGTTCGTCCTGCGACGGCACGCGGTGCGAAACGCGCTGCTGCCCACGGTGACGCTGATCGCCCTTTCGTTCGGCTTCGTGCTTGGCGGTGCCATCACCGTCGAGTTGGTCTTCTCGTATCCCGGGGTCGGCAAGCTCTCCTACGAGGCCCTGAACTCGCAGGACTTCCCGGTGCTTCAGGGCACCTTCCTGTTCTTCAGCATCGGAGTGCTCGTGGCCAACCTGATCGCGGATCTGACGTACAGCTACTTGGATCCACGGGTGAGAACCGCATGAGCGCCCCCTCCGTCGTCAAGGTCAGCTCCCCGCGCCAGCTGAAGCGGCTACGCCGCCGCAGGGCCCTCGCGAGATTCTGGTCCCAGTACCGAGCCAACAAGATGGGACTTTGGGGATTGGGCCTTCTGGCGGCGTTCCTCCTGCTCGGGATCGCCTCGGCGGCCGGCCTCCATGGGCCGACGAACCCCATAGACACGATCAAGAACCCCGACCTCGCGCCTCCGAGTCTGAGCTTTCCGCTGGGTACCGATCGGAACGGTGTCTCGGTGCTCTCGTTGATCATCGAAGGCGCGAGCACGTCTCTGCTGGTCGGGCTCGTGGCATCGACGATCTCGATGGTCGTGGGAACCCTGGTCGGCATGGTGGCGGGCTACAAGGGATCCGCGTGGGACTGGGTCCTGATGCGGATCACCGACGGCTTCCTGGTGCTCCCCTGGCTGGCGCTCGCCATCGTCCTTGCTGCGCTCCTGGGCCAGAACCTCTACGTGATCATCGGCATCATCGGCTTCACGTCATGGCCGGGGACCGCGCGGCTGGTCCGCGCCCAGGTCCTCTCGGTCAAAGAACGGACCTACGTGGAGCGATCACGCGCGCTGGGTGGCAGCAACTGGCACGTCATCTCCCGCCACATCCTTCCGAACGTGATGCCCGTGATCTTCGCGAACACCATCCTCACCATCGCGATCGCGATCCTGTCCGAGTCAGGGCTATCGTTCCTCGGCCTCGGCGACCCGCTGCGCGTCACGTGGGGCAGCATCATCGACCAGGCCTACTCGGGCTCCGCGATCACGATCGGCGCTTGGTGGTGGCTGATCTTCCCGAGCTCGTGCATCGTCCTGATCGTGCTTGCCTTCACGATGGTGGGTTTCGCGTTCGACGAGATAGTCAACCCGAGGATCAGGGAGAGATGAGCGTCCTTTCGGTCAGCGACCTGAGGGTCACCTACAGCACCAAGGGCGGCGACGTCCCGGCCGTGCGAGGGGTGTCGTTCGACATCGAGAAGGGCCAGGTGCTGGGCCTGGCAGGTGAGTCGGGCTGTGGGAAGTCCACCATCGCGGGAGCGATCCTCCGGCTCCATTCGTCCACGACCAGGATCGAGGGAAGCGTGCTGCTGAACGGGCAGGACGTGGTTGCACTCACCCCCGGCAAGCTGCGCGCCGTGCGGTGGACGGGCGCGTCCATCGTGTTCCAGGGGGCGCTCCACGCGCTGAACCCGGTCCGCAAGATCGGTCAGCAGATCGTCGAGGCGATCACGGTCCACGGCATGGCCGGAGAGAAGGAGGCCTACGTCAGGGCCGGAGCGCTGCTGGAGCAGGTCGGCCTGCCGCCGCGCCGGATCGAGGACTACCCGCACGAGCTCTCCGGAGGCCAGAAACAGCGAGTCATGATCGCGATGGCGCTGGCCTGCAGCCCGTCGCTGATCATCGCCGACGAGCCCACGACTGCCTTGGATGTGATGGTTCAGGCTCAGGTTCTCCAGCTCCTGCGATCCCTGCAGCACGACCTGGGGCTCGCGATGCTGTTCATCACCCACGACCTGTCCGTGCTGGTGGAGGTGTCCGACCTGCTTGCGATCATGTACGCGGGCAAGATCGTCGAGAAGGGCCCGGCGGAGCGCGTCTTCCACTCTCCGGTCCACCCATACACGAAGGCGCTGGCGGCGGCCTTCCCCGAGATAGGCGACCAGCGCTTCCGTCACAAGCCGAGCGGCCTGGGCGGCGACCCCCCCGACCCGCAGCACATACCCGCCGGGTGCCCCTTCCACGTTCGCTGCGCGGAGGCGATCGAAGGCGTGTGCTCGGTCGCGGAGCCCGAGCTGTGGGCCGCCGGGGATGGGCGTTTGGCCGCGTGCGTCCACGCTAGCGGGGCCCCTGCGCTGGAGGGGTCCGGCAGATGAGCGTTCAACCAGGGCTGAAGCCGGTCATCGAGGTGGACGACCTGGTCGTCAACTTCGCGGGGCGGGTTGGGCTGCTCGCGGGCCTGATGGGCAAGAAGGGGGCCGACGCGAAGGCTGTGGACGGGGTCAGCCTCACCCTGCACGAGGGAGAGGTGCTCGCCCTCGCTGGCGAGTCCGGTTGTGGCAAGACCACGACCGCGCGCGCGATCATGGGGCTGCTGAAACCCGACGCGGGTGTCGTCCGGTTCCGAGGCACACCGCTCCCATCCGGCGCCAAGGCCCTCAAGCCCTACAGGCGCGAGGTCCAGATCGTCTTCCAAGACCCGACGGCGTCACTGAACCCCCGGCAGACCGTCTACGAGATCGTCGCCGAGGGCCTGCGCATACACGGGATCCACCAAGGGCCCAACGGCGAGCCCGAGGAACAGCTCGTCGCCAGGGCCTTGTCACGTGCCGGGATGAGACCACCCGAGCGCTTCTACCTCCTGTATCCGCACGAGCTGTCCGGTGGGCAGCGACAGAGGGTCGTCATCGCCGGCGCGCTCGTGCTGGACCCGACCGTCATCGTCGCGGACGAGCCGGTGTCGAACCTGGACGCGTCGGTCCGCGGGGAGAACCTCGCGCTGTTGATGAAGCTGCGGGAGGAGCTGCGGATCTCGATCCTGATCGTCACGCACGACCTTGGCCTGGCCTGGACCGTTGCCGACCGCGTGGCCGTCATGTACCTGGGAAGGATCGTAGAGCTGGGACCGACCGAGGAGGTGCTCCAGCGCCCGAAGCACCCTTACACGAAGGCCCTCCTGGATGTGGTGCCGGAGGCCGGCGGAGCCGAGAGGCCCATCCTTCAAGGCGAGCCGCCAGACCCGACGCGCATCCCGGCAGGATGCCGGTTCCACCCTCGGTGTCCGGTGCTGGCGACGAGCAGGGCAGAGGAACTCGGTATCGAAGCGAAGTGCCGGGGCGAGGACGTGCTCCTCGTCGAGGGTGCGCCCGGACACCAGGCAGCGTGTCAGCTGGTGCCGCTGGGAGAGAAGCCCGGGTAGCCGAGTCGGGCCTGCGCGCTCTCTTCGTCTTCTCGCGCTTCGTCGCCCTTCAAGACGCCGAGGATCGCCGCCATCTCTGCATCGCCCACGGGAGCGTCGGGTCTCACGTCGCGACCCCTCGCGGACGCCAAGAGCGAGCGGAGGTTGGCCTCGGCCATCTCTGCACGACCCTCCAGTTCCTTGGCCTTCTCCGAGAGGCCACGAGCGCGGCGCTCATGCTCGTCCCTCAGAGCCCTGGAGTCGCGGAGTTCCTCGCGAGCCTGCCGCAGCTCCGCCCGTAGCTGGGCGTTCTCGCGCCCGAGCTCGATGAGGCGATCCGCCACCGCGCGCCCCAGGTCCGAGTAAGCCGCGCTGCCGCCGGTGGGCCTGCGCTCGGAGCGCGCCCCCCGGCCACGCCTGGGTCGCGTCAGCGCCTCTCGCTCGCCCGGGTCCAGCGGCCGGGCGTCCAGGAGCCTATAGGAGCCGTTTGCGGCCTCGAGCCTCCTTCGGGCGATGAGGGCTCGCACAGCCCTTGCGGTAGAAAGGGGATCGGGAAGACCCAGCTCGCGGCCGATCTCTGAGGGGG
>CAZHRY010000032.1:0-22788 GCA_964535065.1 uncultured Actinomycetes bacterium | reverse complement strand
GCCGGCCTGGAGGCCTTTCTGGAAGACCGGGCCGCCGCCCTGGGATTCCTGGCCTTCGGGCGCCTCCCACTCGGGGCCGACCGGTTTGAGGCTGATCTTCCCCTGCGGGTCGATGTCCTCGACGAGCACGGTGAGCGTGTCACCCTCCTTGACGGCCTCCTCCACGCTGGACAGCCGCTTACCGCGGCCCAGCTTGGAGATGTGAACCAGGCCGTCGCGCCCGGGCACCAGGTTGACGAACGCCCCGAAGGTCGTGGTCTTGACCACATGGCCTTCATAGGTCTCGCCGACCAGCACCGGGCGCGGGTTCGCGATCTCGTCGATCATCCGGGCTGCCTCGTCGGCCCCCTCTGCCTCGTGGGACCCGATGAACACGGTGCCGTCGTCCTCGATGTTTATGTCGGCTCCGGTCAGCGCGATGATCTCGTTGATCTTCTTGCCCTTGGGACCGATGACCTCGCCGATCTTGTCCACTGGGATCTGGATCGTGATGATCCTCGGAGCCTTCGGGCTGACCGCGTCGCGCGGCTCGGGGATCGCTTCACGGATCACGTCGAGGACCTTCAGCCTGGCCTCCTTGGCCTGCTGGAGGGCGCCGGCAAGGACCTCGGCCGGCATCCCCGACACCTTCATGTCCAGCTGGATCGCCGTGATGAACTCCTCCGTGCCAGCGACCTTGAAGTCCATGTCCCCCAGGGCGTCCTCCGCCCCGAGGATGTCGGTCAGGGTCACGAACCTGCCCTCATCGGCGATCATCCCCATCGCGATGCCCGCCACCGGAGCCTTGATGGGAACCCCCGCGTCCATCAGCGACAGGGTCGAACCGCAGACGCTCGCCATGGACGTCGAGCCGTTCGAAGACATGACGTCCGAGACGAGCCGCAGCGCGTAAGGGAACTCCTCCTCGCTGGGGACCACCGGGATCAGCGCCCGCTCGGCGAGCGCCCCGTGCCCGATCTCACGCCTGCGCGGCGAGCCAACGCGACCCGTCTCGCCGGTGGAGTAGGGCGGGAAGTTGTAGTGGTGCATGTAGCGCTTGGAGTCCTCGGGGTCGAGGGTGTCGATCATCTGCGTCATCCGCAGCATCCCCAGCGTGCTGATGTTCAGGACCTGGGTGTCGCCGCGGCTGAACAGCGCCGACCCGTGAGCCCTGGGAACCAGTCCGACCTCGGCTGACAGCGGACGGATGTCCGCGGGGCCGCGCCCGTCGAGCCTGACCCCCTGCTCGATCACGCGGCGCCGCATGACCTTCTTCTGCAGCGACTTCCAGGCGGCGGCGAACTCCTGCCCGCGGGCAGCGAACTCCTCCTCGCCAAGCGTGCCGGCCAGATGCTGCTTCGCCTCTTCCTTCAAAGCCGAGAACGCATCGTCCCGGGCCTCGCGATCCGGCACGATCGCCGCCTCCAGCTTGCCCGCGAAGTTCTCGTACAGCGCGCTCCATAGGTCCTCGCCGTAGGCAGGGGTCGGCTCGAACGCCATCGGCGTCACGCCGTGCTGGGCAACGAACTCCTCCTGGAAGGCGATCATCTCGGCTATCTGAGCCTTGGCGACCTCCAGGCCCTGGGCGACGACCTCCTCGGTGGGGGCCGTGGCACCCTCGGCCAGCAGCGGCCAGGTGTTCTCGGGCGCCTCACCCTCGATCATGAGGATGTCCACGCCCCCCTCGGGGTTCTTGGATCCCGCGACGACGATGTCGAAGGTCGCGTCATCCACCTCTTGGAAGGTCGGGTTGACGACCCATCCGCCGCCGATCAGACCCAGGCGAACGGCGCCCACGGGCCCGTCGAACGGCAGGCCCGCCAAGCTCACCGCGCACGCGGCCGCGTTCATCGCCGGGACGTCGTACGGGTTGGCCATGTCCACCGACAGGACGGTGACCACGACCTGGACCTCGTCGCGGAAGCCCTCCTTGAAGGTGGGCCGCAGCGGCCGGTCGATCAGGCGAGCCGTCAGGATCGCCGTCTCACCCGGCCTGCCTTCGCGGCGGAAGAACGAGCCGGGGATCTTGCCGGCCGCGTAGGCCCGCTCCTCGACATCGATCGTGAGCGGGAAGAAATCGATCCCCTCGCGGGGCTTGGAGCGGACACAGGTCGCGATGACCTGGGTCTGCCCGTATGTGACGACGACGGCGCCGTTGGCGAGCTTCGCCATCTTGCCGGCTTCGAACGTCATCTCGTGCGCGCCTACCTGGCGCGTGAGTGTGGTGACCATCCGGTGGATGTCCTCCTTGGTCAAGGGCGCGCCTCGTGCGCGCCTCGTGGTTGAGGGGACTCCGGCCGGTTGTCAGTGGTGAACCTCCGGGTGACTGGCTCCGGTGGCTCGCGACTGATAACCGACCGTGTCGGGACCTTCCCCTCTGCGGTCAGTGGGTTCGGGGCATCAGCCTCCTTGGGCTCGGGACGGCGCCCGGGGGCGCGCCCCGATGCGGTCTATCGACGAAGGCCCAGCTTCGCGACGATGTCGCGGTAGCGCTGGATGTCTTCGCCCTTCAGATACTCCAGCAGCCGACGGCGGCGCCCGACCAGCATGAGCAGGCCGCGACGGCTGTGGTGGTCTTGCTTGTGCATCTTCAGGTGGTCCGTGAGGTCCGAGATGCGCTTGGTTAGAACGGCTATCTGAACCTCTGCGGAACCCGTGTCCCCTTGCGAGCGGGCGTGCTCCTGGATGATGGCCGTCTTGGCTTCTTTGGTCAGAGTCATCTTCGGTTGTCAAGGCTACCAGCGAGGATGCGAGCCCGTCCGGGCGGTCATGTCAGCACAGGATGGCCCGAGCTCTCGATATGGGCCGGCACGATCCTGGCGCTGAACTCGCCTTCGGGGCTGATGCGCACCTGGGCGATGCCCGTCTGCGAGCTGAGCCCCCCGAAGTGGGGCCATACGAAGTTGCCCAGCCCCCAGAAGATGGGCCGGTGCTTGTACCAGGTCAGCGGCTGCAGCCTGTGGGAGTGGTGGCCAAAGATGGCGTCGGCCCCGGCGTCGATCATCGCCCGACCCTCCTGGATCTGGTAGTCGCGGGGCTCGGTGTCCAGCTCGACGCCCCAGTGGATGGTGACGAGGACGACGTCCGCGACCTTGTCCGCCCGCTGGATCGCTCTGACCTTGCGGTCCAGGGAATGTCCGGTTGCCGTCCCCGGCTTGTTCGGCCCGGCGGTCTGGTAGAGCGGATCGAGAACCTCTCCGAAGCCTAGGACCGCCACCTTCCAGCCGTTCAGTTCGAACAGTGCGGGCCTCTCGGCCTCTTCCGTGTTACGGCCTGCTCCCACCGGCGTGAGCCCGGCCGCTCGGATGTTCTTCAACGAATCCACGACGCCCAGCGGACCCTGGTCGTAGGCGTGGTTGTTGCCCAGGTTCAGCACCTCGACCCCAGCCTTGCGGGCGGCCTTCAGGGCGTCCGGGTCACAGCGGAAGTTGTACTGCTTCTCTATGGGGGCGACGCGCCGGGTGGAGGGGCACTCGTGATTGATGATGGTCAGGTCGTCCTTCAGGAAGAACCCGTTCAGTCCCGACCAGGCCCAGTCATAGCCGTGGTAACGGAGAGCTGGGATCGGGGTCGGGGTGAGGCCGACGTCTCCCGTGGCGCGGATCAGGAGCGTGCCGCGCGCTTCGGGCTCGTCGGTCGGCTCTGGGGCAGGAGTCGGGACGGCTGTAGCCGAAGGCGAAGCGGTGCGCGAGGCGACCGGGGTCGTGGGCGGCGGGGTCGAAGCCCGGGTGAAACCGAGGGTCGCCGCTGCCGCTGCGACGAGCGCCACGCCCGCGACGATCGCCCACCCGGGGACAGGCCGGCGTCGCGCGTGGCGCGGGGACGTCACTCCAGCGCCTCCGCCGGGATCAGCCTTTCCGTTCGCTCGACGTCGATCGCGATCGCCTCCACGAGTTCGTCTATCGAGTCGTACTTCTCCTCGTCCCTCAACCGAGCCCAGAACTCGATGGACAGCGGCTCACCCGGCAGTTCCCCTTCGAACCCCAACAGGAACGACTCGACGTGCAGGGGTTCGACGCCGAACGTCGGGTTTGTGCCGACGTCGATCGCCGCTCGGTAGCGCCTGCCCTGGTGCTCGGCGACGCCCGCGTAGATGCCCTGACCGGGCAGGAGAAGACGAGGCCAGGTCCGGAGGTTGGCGGTGGGATAGCCCAGGCCCTTGCCGCGCCCGTGGCCGGTCACGACGACGCCGTCCAGGACGAATCGCCGGCCGAGAGCGCGGAGCGGCCAGTCCAGGTCGCCGGCCGACAGGGCTTCTCGAACCGAGGTGGACGACACGATCTTCCCGTCGAGCTGCTCGAGGGGGACGGTCTCGGCGGTCAGGCCCAGCGGTGCGCCCAGCTCCGGCAGGTTCTCCATGGTCCCGAACGCCTTGAAGCCGAAGGTGAAGTTGGCGCCCATGGCGGCGTGCTGCGCGTGCACGCCGTGAACCAGGTTGTCGCGAACGAAGTCCTCGGCCGGGATCAGGGAGAAGTCCCGATCGAAATCGAGGACCACGAGGACGTCGACGCCGGCGGCCTCGATAAGGCCCGCCTTGCGATCCACCGTGGTCAAGAGCCTGGGCTCGCTGCCCGGTGTTAGCACCTCGCGCGGGTGGCGGTCGAAGGTGATCGCAACGGAGCGAACGCCGCGCTCGCGGGCACGCTCGACGACGGTGGCGAAGACGGCCTGGTGACCGAGGTGCACGCCGTCGAAGAAGCCGACGGTCGCCACGCAGGGCTCCGTGTCGAGAGGCAGCGAATCCAGGCCGCGGACGATCTCCATGGCCGCCCAGGCTACTCGCCGGCGGGGGCAAGGATGACCACGGGCTTGGCCTTCGAGCCTTCATCCTGGTAGATGCCCAGAAGTCGCCCGTTCGGGTCGAACACGGCGTGGGGGCCGTCGATGCCCGAGGGGGCCAGGATCCGGCCGTGCGAGACGGCGACGGCCTCTTCCGCTTCCAGGCTGACGCGGGGAAGGTGCGCCACCGCAGTTTCCAGGGGAAGGGGTTCGCCGGGCTCGTCCGGAGGGGTCGCCCGGTCCACGGAGAACGATCCGATGGCGGTGCGACGCAGACTGGTGAGGTGCGCTCCACAGCCGAGGGCGGCGCCGACGTCGGCGGCCAGGACTCGGATGTAGGTTCCTCCACTCACTTCGGCCAGGAAGCCGACGTCGGCGCCGCCCATCCACGTGAGGTCGAACCGATACACCGTGATCGGGCGCGAAGGGACCTCGATCGTTTCGCCTTTCCTCGCCGCTTCGTACAGCTTGCGCCCGCCGGCCTTCACTGCCGAGAAGGCCGGCGCCCTCTGCATCGATTCCCCTACGAGAGCCTGCATCGCCTCGCGAGCCGCATCTTCGGTCACGCCCGACGCATCGGCTTCTCGCGTCACCTGCCCGTCCGCATCGAGCGTGTCGGTCTCGACGCCGAGCCGAAACGTCCCTTCGTACGTCTTGGTCAGGTCGCCCAGGAAGCGTAGGAGACGAGTGCCTCTTCCCACGCCCATGACCAGCAGGCCCGTGGCCATGGGGTCGAGCGTCCCGGCGTGGCCGACCCTGCGGATCCCGAGGGCTCGCCGCACCTTCGCCACCGCGTCGTGCGACGTGATGCCGCCGGGCTTGTCGATCAACGAGATCCCGTCAGAGTGCGCTGCCGCTCCCCCAAAGAACCACTCAGGTTTGCCGATCCCTAGCCGGATAGCCCAACGCAACCGATCCCGCCACTTCTTGCAGATCGTCGAGGCTCACCGAGACTGACGTGGCGACCACCTCGATCTGAACGCCGTCGATCATGAACCCGATGCTCCCAACTCGCCCTTCCTCGGGAACCGGGGGGATGGCGAATGCGGGCCAACCGGAGACCTCGGTGACGTATCCAGGGAGTCCCGACTTCTCAAGCACTTGGTAATGTGTGAGTGGATCCTCATTACCCCAGGGCTTCCAAGCATAGCTCACGTCTATCCCCGAAGCGTAGCGAAGATACAGCTCCTCGATTCCCTGCTCCCTGTACCACGCCTCGACGAGTTGGTCTGTCGAAGTTCCCGCCGCCGCCGGGGACGCCACCTCGAACGAGGCCATCGTCTCAAGTTGATCCGCGCGGATCTCGATCCCCCCCGGAAGCAGCGGCAGCATCCCACCTCGGATCCATGGGTCCTTCGTCACTGGTGCAACGGCGCCCTTCTCGCGCTCAGACGAGCCGTTGAAGCCGAACAGGATAGCGACGCTGAGAGACACGGCTGCCAGAGCACCAATCACTGCTGCCGCGCTCGATCGCTTGCTATGCCTCATGCTGAACTCACTTCCTCTCACTTGGCTCAGCAGCTGAGTTCTGAGCGCCACTTGTGATTGCTGTCCTTGCAGAACACGAATTCGTTCTCGGGCCCGGACCTCCCGCCGACGAGCGGATCGTAGACGTTCCAGCTGTCGGCTGCTCCCATCCACTTCACACCGTCAAAGACAGCATGGTTGTTGTCGTCGTTGTTGCGCCGTTCCGCGCCCGAGTACACTTTCCCCATCCACATGTTCGTCGCACCCGAGCCTGCAACCAAGTCCCCGTCTATGTAGTACGTCCAGTAGTAGTTGTGGTCAGGATTCTCTACGCGGAAGCCGTGGTATTCGCCCGCCGGCAGCGCACCTTCATCGCTGCACAATGCGACACTTCCCTGGACCATGGCATAGGCGAACGCTCGGGGACCCTCAGGTGCTGGGTCGCACCCCGTCGACACGCCCTGGGTGTCTTCAACCCAGCCGACCTCAACGAAGTTGTTCGCGTCTCTGTACACGTAGACGCTGCGGACGATGTAGCAGTTGTACGTGACGGAGTAGTCGGACACAAGAAGACCTGGCCCACTCACACGGCTCCCGAAGTGCTCCTCCCCGTCATCGTTCACACCGACGATGCCTCGGGCCGTCCCGCAAGCGGCGAGAGCCGCCGCGCCCGGGTACACCACGAACGCGGTCGCTAGCAAGGATCCCAGCACGACGAGCGCGACCGCAGTCCTAACCCTCTTCCTGACCATGACGTCCGCCCGTTCGCCACGCAGCGCAAACCCTTCACGAACCTTAGGTTCGCGAGTCATGTTTGCAGATTTGACGGTAGCACCACGACGAGATGCGGTCAAGGGAAACACGGGCAGGTCAGCGTCACCCCTCGGGATCCAGCGGACCGCGGAGCGCCGCGATGAGCCGCTCGATCGTGCCCGCGGGGCCGTACTCCGAGGTGTAGCCAGCGGCCAGCCGGTGCCCTCCCCCGCCGAAGGCGGCTGCGATCTCCGACAGGTCGTGGCCGCCGCGGGACCTGGCGCTTACCTTGAAGCGACCGTCCTTCTGCTGCTTCACGAGCACGGCAACGTCGGCATCGCGGTCGGTCCTAATGACGTCGATCAGATCGTCGGTCTCGGCCGGATGAACGCCCGCCTCAGCCAGGTCTGCCTGTGTCAGGTACGTCCACACGAGGTCTGCCTCGGGAACGTGCGACAGGCGGCCAAGCGCCACACCGACCAGGCCGAGGTACTCGCGCCCGTTGTCCTCGTAGAGGGCCTGCACCATGCGCGCGTGGTCGAAGTCGTACTCGCGAAGCTCGGCGGCCACGCGCAGCGTCTCAGGCGTGGTCGCCTGATACTGGAACCGCCCGGTGTCGGTCACGAGCCCGGCGTACAGGCACGCTGCGGCGGCGTCGGTCAGCCCCCCACCCATCGCCTTCGAAAGCCTGAAGACCAGCTCGCATGTGGACGACGCATCCGGGTCGACCAGCCTGACGGTCCCGTGGCCGTCGTTGGACCTGTGGTGGTCTATCCAGATCAACTCACGAGCAGCCGAGGCCGCATGCTCGAGCGCTCCGAGCCTGTCGAAGGAGGCGCAGTCGCAGGTCACCATCACGTCGGGGTGCGCAGGGAAGTCCTTGGCCTCCACGAGAAAGCCATCCGCTCCCGGAAGCACCTCCAGCCATCGGGGAGGATCGAGTGGCTCGTTCGGATACGAGCACACGACGTCCTTGCCCCCGGACTCCAGCAGGTTCGCCAAGCCGAGCATCGAACCCAGAGCGTCGGTGTCGGGGTTCACGTGGCACGCGATGGCGACCTCGGCGGCGGGGCCCAGGACCTCGGCGGCGCGCTCGAAGTCACTCCCGCTCATGCAGTTCCTCGATGATGTGTTCGATCCGTTCCGCCGTCTCGAACGTCTGGTCTTCCTCGAAGTGGACCTCCGGCGTGGCCTTCAGCCTGACCTGGCGGCCCAGCTCGCGCCGCAGGTGCGGCGTGGCCGAGCGCAGCGCAGCCCGGGTTCCGGCCCGGGCCTTCTCGTCTCCGAGCGACGTGTAGTAGACCCAGGCGTGCTTGAGGTCGGGCGAGACCCTGACGCCGGTCACCGTGACGAACCCCACCCGGGGGTCCTTCAGCTTCTGGATCGCCTCGGCGAGGATCTCGCGGAACTCCTCACCCACGCGCTCGGTGCGTGCTCCCTGCGGCATAGGAACAGCGTACTCAGTCCTCGGGGTACACGAGTTGCAGTTCGGCGGATATGACCTCGACCTCCACCCATCGCTCCACCAGCTTCTCGACCTCGTGCATGACCTTGCGCAGGTGGTACTGGTCCGCCCCCACGGCAGCGACGGCTATCGCCGCTCGCTGCCAGAGGTCGTGGTGATCCACCTCGGCAACGCTGACGGGGAACTTCTGACGGATGGCGGCGGAGAGCCCCTTGACCACGTGGCGCTTCTGCTTCAGTGATGTGCACCCGGGGATGCGAAGGTCGAACCGTTCGAGGGCGACCAGCATGGCTACAGGCTGCGGGCGATCTCCTGGACCTCGAAGACCTCGATGATGTCGCCTTCCTTGATGTCCTGGAAGTTCTCCAGGCCGATGCCACACTCGTAGCCCTCGCGGACCTCGGCGACGTCGTCCTTGAAGCGACGGAGAGACGCGACCTTGCTGTCGTGCACGATGACGCCGTCGCGTACGAGGCGTGCGAGCGCGTTCCTCTTGACCAGGCCGCGCCGGACATACGAACCCGCGATGACCCCCAGTTTCGGGACCCGGAAGGTCTGCCGGACCTCGGCCTCTCCCAGCAGGTTCTCCCGCTCCTCGGGCTTGAGCAGACCGGACAGGGCGGCCTTGATGTCGTCGATCGCGTCGTAGATCACGCGGTAGAGGCGGATGTCGATGCCTTCCTTCTCGGCGAGGTCGCGCGCGTTGGCGTCGGGGCGGACGTTGAAGCCGACCACGATGGCGTTCGATGCCATCGCGAGCGTGATGTCCTTCTCCGTGATGCCGCCGGCCGCGCCGTGGACGATGTTCACGCGAACCTCGTCCTGGGGAAGCTTGAGGAGCGAGTCGGTGAGGGCCTGGAGCGAACCCTGGACGTCGGCCTTCACGATGATGTTCAGGTCCACGACCTCGGCACGTTCTACGCGGCGGAGGAGATCCTGCAGCGTGGCGCGGCGGGTGGTCACCAGCTCGGCCGCTCGAGCTCGAGCCTCGCGCTCTTCCGCGATGTGGCGCGCTTCGCGTTCGTCCTCCACCTCGCGGAAGTCGTCGCTGGCGCTGGGCACGTGGCTCCAACCCAGGATCTGGACCGGCTTGGACGGGCCGGCGTGCTGGACCGCCCGCCCGTACTCGTCCTGCATCGCCCGTATGCGGCAGTAAGCGGTTCCGGCCACGAGGGCGTCGCCGACCGAGAGGGTTCCCTTCTGGACGAGCACGGTGGCGACCGGCCCCCGCCCCTTGTCCAGGTGGGCCTCGAGCACCGTGCCGCGCGCGTGCCCGGTGGGATCGCCCTTCAACTCCGCGAGGTCGGCCACGACGAGGAGCGTGTCGAGGAGCGTGTCCAGGTTCTGCTGTCCCTTCGCCGAGACATCGACGAACTCGTAGTCGCCGCCCCACTCCGAGGGGACGACGCCATGCTCGACCATCTGCGTCCTCACGCGCTGGGGGTCGGCTGCCTCCTTGTCGATCTTGTTCACCGCGACGACGATCGGGACTCCTGCCGCCTTCGCGTGGTCCAGGGCCTCAAGGGTCTGGGGCATGACGCCGTCGTCGGCCGCGACCACCAGCACCGCTATGTCCGTGACGCTCGCGCCACGGGCCCGCATCGCCGTGAACGCCTCGTGACCGGGGGTGTCGATGAACGTGATCTCGCGCTCGCCCACGTGCGCCTGGTAGGCGCCGATGTGCTGCGTGATACCCCCGAACTCGCCGGCGACCACGTCGGTGGATCGGATCGCGTCGAGGAGCTTCGTCTTGCCGTGGTCGACGTGACCCATCACGGTCACCACGGGGGGGCGCGCGACGAGCCGGGACTCGTCGAACTCCTCGGACTCGTCCTCGACGCGCAGGTCGTCTTCCAGGCCGACGATGTCGGTGGTGTAGCCGAGGTCCATCGCTATCAGCTCGATAGCCTCGTCGGAAAGGGAGGTCGTCGCGGTGACCATCTCGCCGGCCATGAACAGGATCTTGACGATCTCTGCAGGCGAGCGGTCGGTCTTCTCGGCGATCACCTGGGGGGTGGCGCCGCGAACGACCTGAAGCACCGGGCCGGGGGGTGCCACGGGCTCGGGTCTGCGCGAAGGCTGGCGCTTGGGCGCGGGGGCGGCGGCGGGACCGGCAGCGGGCGCTCCCGCTTCGGCGGTTTCGGCTCCGGGCGCTTCGGCTTCGGTCGTGGGTTCGGCGGCGGCGGGGACCGACTCGGCGACCGGCGTCGCGTCCCCGCCCTTCTGGCCCTTCGCAGCCTTGGCTGCTGCGGCCTTCGGGGCAGCCTTCGGGGCGGCCTTCTTCCTGGGCTGCGGCGGCGGTTCCAGCACCTCTCGCGGCTTGGATGGCGCGGCGGTCGCCTTCCCTCCGGATGCTCGGAGCCTGGGAACCATGTCTTCGGGCACGCTCGAAGAGGCGGACTTGCCGTCCACCCCCATCTGAGCGAGCGCCTCCAGCAACTCCTTGCTGGTCACGCCCAGTTCCTTGGCGAGTTCGTGAACCCTCACTGACCCCTCGGTTCTTCCTCTAAGAGCGCCCTAAGCCTACCGGCTTCGCCCTGAGCCAAACCCGTGCGCAACGCACGAGCGACCGCGCCCTTGCGGATCGCGGTGGTGATGCACTCCCGGGCGCGGTGCAGGTATGCACCGCGCCCGGGCGCAGAGCCTGTTTCGTCAAGCTTGACGCCATCTGCCCCGCCGACCAGCCGGATCAGCTCGCCTTTCGGCGCCTTGCCCCGGCAGCCGATGCACGTCCGCTCGGGCTCGGCGCGATCCACGCGGTTCCTCCGGTTACGCCCCTTCTTCGGGCTCGGGCGCTTCGGGCTCGGGCGCTTCGGGCTCGGGCGCTTCGGGCTCGGGCGCTGGCGCCGGGGACTCCGCCGGTGCTGACGCCTGCGTCTCGGACTTGATGTCGATCCGCCAGCCCGTCAGTCGAGCCGCCAGCCGGGCATTCTGCCCTTCCTTCCCGATCGCCAGCGATAGCTGGTAGTCGGGCACGATGACCTGAGCCGTCTGCGTGTCGGGATCGACGCGGACCTCCTTGACCTTGGCCGGTTGAAGCGCGTTGGCCACCAGCTCTGACGGGTTGTCAGACCAGGGCACCACGTCGATCTTCTCGCCGCGAAGCTCGGTGACCACGTTGCGCACCCTGGAGCCCTTCGGCCCCACGCAAGCCCCGACCGGATCCACGGCCGGCTCGTTGGACCACACCGCGATCTTGGAGCGGTGCCCGGGCTCGCGGGCCACCCCGCGGATCTCCACGACGCCGTCCTCGATCTCGGGGACCTCGAACTCGAAGAGCTTGCGCAGCAGCCCCGGATGCGTCCGAGACACCACGATCTGCGGTCCCTTCGCACCGCGCCGCACTTCGGTGATGTACGCCTTCATCCGCTCGCCGCTCCTGGTGGGCTCGGACGGGACCTGCTCGGCCTGCGGCAGCAGCGCCTCCACCTTGCCCAGGTCGAGCAAGGTGTAGCGGCGCTCGGACTGCTGGACGATGCCGGTGACGATGTCTCCCTCGCGTCCGGCGAACTCCTCGTAGGTCATCTCGCGCTCGGCGTCGCGGAGCTTCTGGAAGATGACCTGCTTGGCCGTCTGCGCGCCGATCCGCCCCTTGAAGTCGTCGGTGACCGTGACCTCTTCTTCGGACCTGACTTCCATGACGAGCGATTCGCCATCCTCGGCCGTCACCTCGTCGAGCTGCTGCATGAACATGCGCATGTCACCCGTCTCGGGGTCGATCGAGGCGCGGAAACCGACGAAATCGTCGTCGGCGTCGGGGTTCTCCTGCTTCCAGGCGGACTTGTACGCAGCGGCCATCGCCTCCTCCAGGCCCTGGAGGATGGTTTCGAACGCTATGCCCTTC
This sequence comes from uncultured Actinomycetes bacterium, assembly GCA_964535065.1. GTDB lineage: Bacteria > Actinomycetota > UBA4738 > UBA4738 > HRBIN12 > AC-51. The sequence goes on along the minus strand of CAZHRY010000032.1, from coordinate 10,501 downwards.
TCGCGCTCCAGCTCCCTGAGAGCGGCGATCATCTCTGCGTTCATGCCCTCGATCCCTTCAGCTCTGCGTCCCAGTCGACGACCGTGCGCGCAGACGTCATGTCCGCGTACGCGATGCGCCGAGGTTCGCCGTTCACCTCGACCACGGCTGCGTCCTCATCAGCTCCGACGAGCACTCCCTGGTGGACACGCTGGCCCGCCACAGGGGCGGCCGTCTTCAGCTTCACCATGCTCCCCACGAACCGCCGGAAGTGCTCCGGCTTCCTCAGGGGCCTCTCGATCCCCGGAGAGCTGACCTCCAGGCTGTAGCTGCCCCTGCCGAACCCCTCCAGATCGAGCCGCCTGGAGATCTTCTCCGAGGTCTCGGCGATGGTGTCCAGGTCCACGCCCGACTCACGGTCCACGACCACGCGGAGCACCTGCCTGCCCGACTCGCGGCGGAACGACACCTCCACGAGTTCCAGGCCGGCGCCTTCGACCACGGGCCGGACCAGCGGCTCGGCGTCCACACCAACCCCCTCAGATAAGAAGGTGGGCCCGCGCCCACCTCCGGCCGTACAACGGTTCGTCTCCGAACACGAGTATAGCGTCTGGGCAGGTGCGTTTCCGCACTACGCGTCGGTCACGAGCGTGAACCGGGCCCTGAACAGGGGGGTCGAGCCGCTGCCGTCCGACATCGAGTAGGCGTTGAAGAGAGCCACGGCGTTCCCATCGAGGGGGTCCCTGTTGATGGCCGTGTAGTCGCCCCACCTCTCAGGTCCGGGCCCGAACTCGTAGCGCGCTTCCCCCTCGTAGATGAGGGCGCGCGAGAACGCCGTCGTGCCCCTGGGGATCGTCGCCGAGTAGATCGACAGGCATTCGCTCAGGCTGGCGCGGCTGTAGTTGATGAAGAGGGTGCCGTCGGAGGAGGTCGCCACGCTCGGCCACGCCGAGTCGTACCCGTCCGTCCCGACACGGCCCGTCCGGCTCACGCGCGACTCCGTGATGCGGCTCTTGGGCGAGACCTCGTACCAGCGGATGATGGACTCCATCCCACCGCCGCCGACGTTCCCCGCCACCGCGGTGGCCGCGTAGAGCTTCCGGCGGGCGGCGTCGTACCACGCGTTGATCAGCCGCGTGTCTCCGGTATCCCACCACGTGTTGGAGCTGAACGCGCTGCCGCCGCATTGGTAGCCCCATGGAGGGATGTCCACGGTCTGGACCCTGATCGCCTTCTTGACCAGCCTGGGGTCCCCGTCCAACACCTTCAAGCGCCACAGCACGAGGTCCGTGGTCGCGGGCTCGGCATCCAGGGAAACCATGAACTGCGCCGTGGGCGATCCGCCGATCGAGGTCGCCGGCTGGATCGTGAACGCCTTCGAACCGTCGGGGTCTCGGGTCTGCGCCCCCCAGAGCACCTCGATCTTCACCGTTTCCGTGCAGGTCGGGTCGTCGTATAGCTGTGACTTCTTCATCGAGATGACCTGGCTGTACTCGAAGGTTTCCAGGGTGGCGAAGTCGAAGTTGTTAGTCGAGAGCGTGACCCTGTCCTCCGTGAAGCCGATGGCCGGATAGTCGGCGAACTGCCTCCCGTTACCCGAGACCTGGTCGCCGTTCATGTGGGTGCGACACCACGTGCCCATGTCGTCCGCGGTAGCCGCGGGTATCACGACAACCTCGATGAAGTTGCTGTCGTTGTCGTACGCGAGGAACGTGAGGACGAACACATCGTCGTAGGGGTCGTAGTAGACCTTGGGATCTATCTCGTCCAGGCCGTCCAGCTGGGAGCTCATGTCCCTCAACCGCATGGGACCGACCACCGCGTCCTGCGTGTCGCGGTCGTAGACGGCCAGGTTGACGTTGACGGCCGCAACGACGAAGTCTGGCCCGATGGCGCCGGTCGGGTCCCCGGGGCTCACTATCGGCCTGGGTCTGAGCGTGTCGAAGTCCAGGACCGGATCGGGCTCGGGACGTCTCTCCGCCGCCCCGGGTGGGCTCGAACCCCCGCGGCTCCTGTCCGGGCGGGTGACCGGGCCGCGAGGCAGCGCTCCGGGAACACGCGTCCACGCCTGCTCGCCTGCGTCCGCAGGTGTCCTAACACCGGTGGCGCGGCCGGCCGTTCGCCAGGGGACCTCCTCCGGGGGCAGCCCCTGGGTCGCCGCAGAGCCCGCGGGCACTATCACGGAGGAGGCCAGAACGACCAGAGCTGCCAGGCGACGCATCGCCGCAAGCTATCACGACGGGCGTTGACGGGCCGGTTGGGGCCGTGCGACCATCCCGAGCCTATGAAGTGCGTCGCGCGCTGGTGGTGGCAGTGGGGCTCACGGAGCCTTCCGTCACCGCGCACATAGCCCGGCGACGCAGGAGCCGACCGTGAGCCCCGGACCCGAAGGGTCCGGGGCTCACTCGTTGAGAGGGAAACCCGCCCAGAGAGAAGGAGACGCCGAAGTGGGACGGCTAGCCCAGGTCAAGCCGGACGAAGACCAGTTCGAGGCTCTCGCAGCCCAGTGGCCCCTGGTCCCGGTCTGGACCGAGCTGCTGGCCGACTCCTGCACGCCGGTCGCGCTGTTCGGAGCCCTCGCCGCCGACGGGCCTGGGCTGCTCCTGGAATCCGTCGAACGCTCGGAGCGCTGGGGACGCTACTCGTTCGTGGCGGGCGATCCCGCCGCGATCGTCGTGGTGGACGAAGACGGCGTTCGGTTGAAGGACGTCGTCCGTTCCCTGCCACCGGGCGCCGAAGAGGCGGCGGCGCGGCCCGGCGAGCCCCGGGCCTCGCTCACCGCGCTTGCCAAGCAGCTCGCCGGGCCGCGCCTCCCCGACCTGCCCTCGCTCACCGGAGGCCTGATGGGATACCTGGCCTTCGAGGCCGCCGGTCTTCTCGACGGCCACCCCGCACCGCGCGCGGCCGAGGCGCCGTGCCCGCCCATCGGTCTGCTCGTGATCGACCGAGCCGTGGTCTTCGACCACTGGCGCCAGCGCATGCTCCTGGTCGCCCACGCATCCGCCGGCGGCTACGGGGCGGCCGTGGAAGCCCTGGAGGAGCTGGCCGTCAAGGCCGCCGGGGTCCCCTCCCTCCCCCTGGCAACGATGACCGGCGGCGTCGGCGCGGAAGGCGACCCGAACATGCCCGACGAGCGCTACCGGGAGATCGTGGCCTCGTTCAAGGAGCACATCCTGGCCGGAGACATCTTCCAGGGCGTGCCCTCCCGCCGCGTGTCCTTCGCGGCGCCGGAGGGCGGCTTCCCCATCTACCGCCGGCTCCGGGTTACCAACCCCGCGCCCTACATGTTCTTCCTCCGGATGCTCGACATGGAGCTGGCCGGATCGTCGCCCGAGCCGCTGGTTCGTGTCGAGGGCCGGCGCGTCTCGACCCGCCCGATCGCGGGGACCAGACCGCGCGGACGCACGGAGATGCGCGACCGCCTGTTGGAGCACGAACTGCTGGCCGACCCCAAGGAGCAGGCCGAGCACGCGATGCTCGTGGACCTGGCCCGCAACGACCTGGGGCGCGTGTGCCTTCCGGGGAGCGTCAAGCCGACCGAGCTGATGCAGGTGGAGCGCTTCTCGAAGGTCATGCACATCGTCTCGACCGTCGAGGGCGAGCTGCGGGAGGACGTCCATCCACTCGATGCGCTCGCGGTGACGTTCCCCGCCGGAACCGTGACGGGAGCCCCCAAACGCCGGGCCATGGAGTTGATAGCCGACCATGAGCCGACGGCCCGCGGCGCCTACGCCGGGGCCGTCGGCTACCTGACCTTCGCCGGAGATCTGGACTTCTGCATAACGATCCGGACCGCGGTCGTCTCGGGCGGCGAGGTTAGCGTCCAGACGGGCGCCGGCGTCGTGGCGGACTCCGACCCCGAGAAGGAGCTGGCCGAGACCAAGGCGAAGGCCGCCGCGTTGATCCCGGCGGTCGCTCCCGATGAGAGGATGGTCCGATGATCCTGGTCGTCGACCACTACGACTCGTTCACCTACAACCTGGTCCAGCTGGTCGAGTCGCTCGGCCACGAGACCCTGGTGGTCAAGTCCGACGAGAAGCCGGCGGCCGACCTGGTCGCCATTGAGCCGGCCGCCGTCATCCTCTCCCCCGGCCCTGGCCATCCGCGGGATGCCGGCTGCTTCGCGGAGCTGCTCGACCGTCTGCCTGAGAGCACTCCCGTGCTCGGCGTGTGCCTGGGCCATCAAGCGCTGGGCATCCAGTGCGGAGGCACGGTGGACAGGGCATCGCCCGTCCACGGCAAGGCATCGCTCGTGCATCACGAAGGCGAGGGGATCCTGGAAGGCGTCGGTTCGCCCTTCGAGGCCGGTCGCTACCACTCCTTGGTCGTGATGCGTGACGATCTGCCTGCCGAGCTGAAGCTCACCGCCTGGACCGAGGACGGGCTCGTCATGGGCGCTCAGCACCGGGAGCTGCCACGCTTCGGCGTGCAGTTCCATCCCGAGAGCATCCTCACGCCCGAAGGTCCCAAGATCGTCGAGAACTTCCTGGCGCTTGCATGAAGGTCCGCGCACGGATGCACGAGCGCCGGCGCGGTCGGATCATCGGTCAACGCGAAGTCGGTCGCGCTCCACACTTCCGACGCGACATCTAGGGAGCCGGGCAGCCCGGCCCGTACGCGAACTCGGCCGACCCGGCCACAACCCTGCATCCGCTCGCGTCCACCGCCACGAACGCTCGCGCCGGCACCGACTTGAGCTGGTCCAAGAAGGCGTTCGTCCAACGTGGATCCACGGTCCCCTGGAAGTACCAGTCGCTGCCGTTGTCGGCCACGATGAACCCGTACCGCTTGAGCGCTTTGAGCACGACCCTGGCGTCCCGCGCGAAGCCGCTGATATCGAACGCGCGCCTCAGCCGGAACCGCGCACCCATCGGCGGGCACGACCGGCCGCCGGTGGCTGCCGAGTGCCGCGCCGGCCAGAGGTACGAGTCGGACGTGCACGAGGCCGTGACCCTGATCGCGTGATCCACCAGACCGGCCTGAACCTCGTCGTAGCGCAGCAGGCCGGCGAAGATCGGCAAGCCGGCGGCGTCGGCGCTGGTCCACCCGGCCGGGCGCAGGTCGTTCGCCCGCGGGCCCTCCAGGTGGAAGATCGCCCCGCTGCCCGCCGTGGGGTCCCCGCCGTTCCAGCGCGCGTCGTACAGCTCGTAGAGCGTGCAATCCGAGCGATCGATCATCAGCGCGTGCCTGTCAGAACCACCTTCGATCGAGATGTCGGGGCCGAACGGGTACGGGCCGTCGTCGGACTCGCTCGCGTAGCGGAACCGGACATCGATCTTCGGATGAGAGCCACCCACGACGTCGTAAGGGATGCCGTATGAGGGAGGGCCGAAGTCGGGATGCAGCAACGTCCGGGCCGCGTGCATCGAGCGCTTCCAGACCCGGGACCTGTCGTGGACCGGCAGGCGCGATACCTCCAAGTGCCAGGCGTTGTCGGCCGGGAAGACCTTGCACGCCGTTCCCGGCACGTCGGACGCCGCGGCCGGGGAGCCCGCGCCGAGAAAGCCGGCCAGCACGGCGGCGCAGAGCCACGGCGTGAGCGTCCCCCTCACGTTCCTCGTCATCGGCACCGCGGCCCGCTACGGTTGAGGGCCATGTCGGAAGGGCGAGCGCGAGACGGTCTGCTGCGCGCCGTTCCCGTTTGGTTGCCGGCCACCCTGATCGCCGTCCACGTCCTGGCTCTGGCGCTCGTCATAGGAGACGCGATGGTCAACCCGGTCACCGACGTCGACGTCTTTCGGGCCATGCGCATCGCCACCTCCCCCGCCACGCCCTACCGCGACTTCCCCGTGGAGTACATGCCTTTGGAGACAGCCGTCCTGCACGCCATAGCCCAGGACGATCCGCGTGACGTCGCCCTGAAGCTCGCCGCCGTCGCCTTCCTGGGGGACATCGCGGCCGGGGCTGCCGTCTGGTGGGGCTGGGGCCGGAGACCTGCCGCGATGTACTTCCTGCTGGGCATCCCGCTCCTTTCGATGCTCTACCAGCGGTTCGACTTCGTGGTCGTCGGGATGGCGGCGTGGGCCTTCGCGCTTCAGAGACGCCGGTACGAGACATCTTCCGGGGTGGTGCTCGGCCTCGCCATCCTCGGCAAGCTCTGGCCCGTTGTGCTCCTTCCCATCCTCTGGTTCCGGCGTCAGTGGCGGGCGGCCGCGGCGGGGGCCATCGTCCTGGTCACGGGGGGCCTGGCGTGGGCGTGGGTCGGCGGACTCAAGGCGCCGCTGCAGGTGCTGACGTTCCGTGGGGCCGTCGGCTGGTCCGTCGAGAGCACCGTGGGCAACCTCTACTGGATCATCTCGAGAGGTCAGATAGCGCCCCAGGCGGGCGCGATGCGAGTGGGCATCGCGCCCGCCTGGGCGAAGGGACTCCTCCTCGTCGGGCTCGTCGCAGCGCAGATCGTGATCTGGAGACGCGCGGCCCGGGATCGCCGAGATCCGATGGGCGGCACCGCCGTGGCCTCCATCATGGGGTTGCTGGTCTTCTCTCCCTTGTTCTCCATCCAGTACGCGACCTGGCTGCTCCCCTGGATGGCGGTGGCGTACGAAGGTGATCGGATCGAGCGGCGGGTCGCCACGCAGGCGGCCGTCGCGGTGGTCATCAGCGCGCTGCTGACCATCTCGTACCTGAACCACTCGCCCCTGACCAGCGTCGCCGAGAAGTGGGGCCTGTTCCTGAGGAACGCCGTCTGTGTGTGGCTGTTGGTGACGTGGTTCCGTGGCACCCGGCGCCCGCGGTTCCCGACCGAGGCCGCTCCGGCCTAGCCTGAGGCTTCCGCCGCGACGCGCTTGGCCTCTTCGATGAGGCGCTCGACGAACCTCTCCTCCGGGATCTTGTCGACGACTTCGCCCTTGACGACGAGGAACCCCTGGCCCTTGCCGGCCGCGATCCCGATGTCCGCTTCGCGCGCTTCCCCGGGCCCGTTGACGACGCAACCCATCACTGCGATCCTCACAGGCGCCTTCAGGCCTTCGCGTTCGAGCGCCTCGTTGACCTGCCGGGTCAGGCCGATGACGTCCACCTCGGCACGGCCGCACGAGGGACACGCCACCAGGTCCAAGCCACGCTCGCGCAAGCCAAGTGACTGCAGGATCCACGATCCGACCTTCACCTCTTCGACGGGATCGTCGGTGAGCGAGACGCGGATCGTGTCGCCGATCCCCTCGGAAAGCAGCGCCCCGATGCCGACCGCGCTCTTGATACCTCCCATCGGCATCGGCCCCGCCTCGGTCACGCCGAGGTGCAGCGGGTAGTCGCACTTCTCGGCCAACTGACGGTACGCCTGGACCATCACCTGCGGGTTCGAATGCTTGACGCTGATCTTGATGTCGGTGAAGTCCTCGTCCTCCAAGATCCGAGCCTCGTTGAGCGCGGACTCGACGAGCGCTTCTGGGGTCGGGTTCCCGTACCTCGCGAGCAGATCCTTCTCCAAGGACCCCGCGTTGACGCCTATGCGGATCGGGACGCCGCGGGCCTTGGCCTCGCGCGCTATGAGGCGAACCTTGTCCTGGTACTTGATGTTGCCCGGGTTGATCCGGAGGCCGTGAACGCCGGCCTCCAGCGCGGCCATCGCGTACTTCCACTGGAAGTGGATGTCGGCGACCACCGGGACTGTGGACTTGGCGGCGATCGCGGCAAGCGCCTCCGCGTCCTCCCAGTGCGGAACGGCGACGCGAACGATGTCCACCCCCGCGGCCACCAGCGACGCTATCTGCTGAAGGGTCGCGTTGACGTCGGCCGTCTTCGTCGTGGTCATGGACTGGACGCTGATGGGCGCGTCGCCTCCCACGGCCACGCGGCCGACGCGGATCTGACGGGTCTGGCGTCGCGGCGCCGTCATGCGGTCATCCGCCGAACACGGTGAAGGAGATGGTCCGCTCCTTCGGGTCGTCCATCTCGAACAGGATCAACCGCTGCCAGGTTCCGAGCGCCGGTTCCCCCGCGACCACGGGGATCGCATGCGAAGTGGCGGACACGAGCATCGACTTCACGTGAGCATGCCCGTTCGCCCTCTCGTCCTCGTGCATGTTCTGCGTGCGCACGTCGAAATCGTCGTGCCGGTAGTAGACGCCGTCGTCCGGCACGAGTTCGGTGAGGTGGCGGCGGAAGTCGTGGAGCGCCCCCTCCTCCCACTCGTTGATGAGGAGCGCGCATGTCGTGTGGGCGCAGAACGCGATCACGGCACCATCGGTCACGCCCGAGTCCTTGATCGCACGACGCAGGTCGTCGGTCAGATCGAGGTACTCGTAGCGAGCGGGCGCGACGGCGGTGACGGTCGAGGTTGCTGACTTCACTGTTCCCTCCTGTTGGCGGCGGCCGGCAGGTCGAAGGTGAACACACTGCCCCTGCCGGGAGCGCTTTCTGCATGTATGTGCCCGCCGTGGGCCTCTACGACCGAGCGGGCGATGGCGAGGCCGATCCCGGTGCCGCCGTCTTCGCGGGAGCGTGCGGGGTCGACGCGGTAGAAACGTTCGAAGAGGCGAGGCAGGTGCTCGGGGCCGATGCCGACCCCGGTGTCCGAGACGCTTATCTCGACCGAGCCGTTGTGCCTCTGGGCCTCTATGGTCACCTCTCCGCCGGCCGGCGTGAATCGCACGGCGTTCTCGACCAGGTTGAACAGCACCTGGTGGACGCGCTCGGGGTCGGCGTCCAGCGGGGGCAGGTCGTCGGGGATGTTCCGCTTGATCGTCACTTCGGCTCCGGGGCGAGACACCACGACCTCTGAGACTACCTGCGAGACAAGGCCCGCCACCGGCACCTCCGCACGGTGCAGGGGAACCTCCCCGGATTCGAGCTTCGAGAGGTCCAGCAGCTGCTCCACGAGGCGACCGAGCCTCTCGGACTGGACCAGCATGACTTGCAGGGTTGCCGGGTCGGGCTTCTCCACGCCGTCCAGCAGATTCTCGAGATGTGCCCTGATGGCCGCGATGGGCGTCTTCAGCTCGTGCGAGACGTTGGCAACCAGGTCGCGACGGCTGCTCTCCAGGTCGTCCAGCTCGGCGCTCATCCGATTGAAGGCCTGAGCCAGCTGCCCGACCTCATCGCGGCTCTTCGTGCTGACCCGAACCGAGTAGTCGCCGATCTCCATGCGGCGTGCAGCCGCAGCCATGTCGCGCAGCGGTTGGGTCATGCCGCGCGCGAGCCAACGGGCCATGATCAGCGCTATGCCCGCCGCAAGCAGTCCCGCTAGGAGGAACTGCCACCACGAATCGAGCAGGAAGCGAACGGTGGCGCGTGCGCGCGCGACGAAGCTGGTGTCGGGCGCCTCGGTCACGGCGTACACGAGCTGGACGACGATCCCGTTCTCCACCACCGGTGCGACCGCATACTCGAGATCGCCGGCACGCCCCACATGGACCATGCCGTCGCTGAAGTGCGGGAGCGACTCCGGGGCGACACCTTCCAAGACGTTGCCCGCAAGATCCGTACGGACGATCCGGATATCGGCCGGAAGGCTCTGGATGTTCCCGGTCGCCGAGAGCCGGGCCACCCGGAGTAGCTCGAGACGTTCGGCATCGTGGCCGGTGTCGCGAAGCGCGTAGCCCAGCATCAGGAAGATGAGCGCGATGGTGGCTCCGACGGCGATGACGATGACCGATCCGAGCTTGCCTCGGATCGTAGGGAGCTTCTCGAGCGGCCTCATCGCCATGGCGCTACTCCTTGAACGCGTAGCCGACGCCGTGAACTGTCCGGATGAACCGAGGGTCGTTGCCGTCCTCGCTGATCTTGCGGCGGATGCGCGCGACGTGGGAGTCCACGACCCTCCCGCCGGCGTAGTCGCGGTATCCCCACACCTTGTCCATGAGCTGATCGCGGCTGAGGACCACGCCCGGCGCGCGGGCGAGGGTCAGAAGGATCTCGAACTCCAGAGGCGTGAGGCCGATCTCCTGGCCATCGACCTCGACCGTTCGGCGCTGGGCGTCGATCTTGAGGCCGTTGCGCTCGATCGGCCCGCTGTCGGTATCGCGGCTGGTGATGCGCTCCATGCGGCGGAGGATCGCCTTCACCCGCATGGCCAACTCGCGCAGGCTGAACGGCTTGGTCAGGTAGTCGTCGGCGCCGACAGCGAACCCCGCCACCTTGTCCGCCTCTTCGGTCCTGGCGGTCAGCATCAGGACGGGGGTCCAGCGCTCTTTCTGGATCTCGCGGCAAACCTCCAAACCGTCCATCCCCGGGAGCATCAGATCCAAGACGACCAGGTCGGGCCGGTGCTCGGAATGAGCCCTGATGGCCTCGGGCCCATCGAACACGACGACCACGCGGTAGCCCTCGCTTTCGAGTCTGGCCCTAACCGCCTCCGCGATGGCCTCTTCGTCTTCCACGACCAGGACGGTCTGCTCGCTCACGGAGCCAATAGTAGGCGCGAGCCATTGCGGCTCCACCGGCTGCCTGATGGAGAAATCGTGACGCGGGCTACTGTGCAGAGCAACCTTCGGATCCGGAGGCAATGCGAGTGCTTCCCGGCGTCAAGCCGCCGCCGGCCCGGCCCTGTACCTGGTGCCGTCGGGCCGGTACCAGCAGAAGC
>CAZHRY010000031.1:0-23213 GCA_964535065.1 uncultured Actinomycetes bacterium | reverse complement strand
CGCGAGGGCGGGCGCACCGTGGGCGCCGGCCGAGTGACCAAGATCCTGAAGTAGGGGAGCGATGGCGAAGAAAGAAGGCAACCGCCCGAAGATCACGCTCGCTTGCACCGAGTGCAAGCGGCGGAACTACAACACGGTGAAGAACCGGGTCAACGACCGCGACCGCGTCGAGTTCAAGAAGTACTGCAGGTGGTGCCGCACGCACACCCTGCACCGCGAGACGCGCTAACCCCGGTTGCGCATCTACTACTCCGCCCTCCAGGCTTCGAAAGCAACCTGGACCACGGAACCCAAGGAGGGCACCTTGAAGCGCCTCGTGTTCATCGTCGCCTCGTTCACCGTGTTCGCGCTGGCCTCGCCGGCGAGCGCCTCAACGACCGGGGACATCGTCTACTCGGACGCCTGGGGCCTCAGCGGGATCCACGCCATCCGGCCTGACGGGACAGGGCACTCCAGGCTCGTGAGCGACACCGCCTTCGGTCCGCGATGGTCTCCCGACGGGTCGGGCTTCGCATTCACGACCTTCGCGAGGGGTGTTCGCTCGAGGAGGGTCGAGTGGGCCGACGCCGACGGATCCAACCGTCACACGCTGGTCAGTCCACGGGAGCTGCCCGAGAGGTGGGAGGTAGATGCCATCTCTTGGTCTCCGGACGGATCGCAGCTGCTGCTGTCGCTCTCCCGGCGGAAGTTCGAGTTTCGTGTCTACGTCTTCCCCAAGAACGGCTCTTCCTACACCCTGATCGGGCGAGGCCTGAGCAGTGCAGACTGGGGAAGCAACAACAAGATCGTCGCGCGGCGCGGTGGATACCTGGTCACGATGAACGCCAACGGAACCCACATGGAACAGATCGACGGAACGGAAGGTGGGTATACGCCCCGTTGGTCCCCCGACGCCAGTCACATCGTGTTCCAACGGAACTACGAGATCTGGGTGACCCACGCTGACGGCCAGAACGGGAAACGTCTCACCCACACCGAGGCCCTCGACTGGAGCCCCACATGGTCGCCCACAGGCGCACGCATCATGTGGTCCCGGCTGGGCGACTGGGACGCTTGGGGGGAGCTCTGGCTGATGCAGGCCGACGGCGGCAAGCAAAGGCGCATCACATTCACCTCGGACAGGGACGAGTTCGAACCCGACTGGCGCTGATGGCAAGCGTACGGAGATGGCTCAGCTCGAAGCGCAGGGCCCAGACTCGACGAAGATCTGGACCTTGGGAGTCAAGGAGGGCATCGATGAAGCGCATCGCACCGATCTTCACCATCCTCACCGTGTTCGCGTTGGCCTCGTCGGCGAGCGCCTCATCGACCGGGGACGTCATCTACTCGGATGCCTTCGACCATAGCGGCATCTGGGCCGTGAACCCGGATGGAACAGATCCCACGCATCTCGTCACCGAGGAGGCTTACCGCCCACGATGGGCGCCGGATGGCTCCGGCGTCGCGTTCGCGACCGGCAGCAGGACCAGGCGGATCCAGTGGATCGACGCCGACGGCACGAACCTCCACACGCTCATCAGTCCCAGCGAGCTGCCTCCCGACTGGCAGGTCAGCCACCTGGGATGGTCGCCGGACGGAACGCAGCTTCTCGTGACGATGCTCGGTCCCCACTACACCAGGCACAAGCTATTCGTCTTTCCGAAGAACGGGTCGTCGCGCGTGCTGATATCACGCGAGGTCACGGATGCGGACTGGGGGAGCAACGACAAGATCGTGGCGACCGGTAAGGACTCGCTCGTGATCATGAACCCGGACGGCTCGCACGTTCGCGCGATCGACGGAACGGAAGGTGGGCAGTCGCCCCGTTGGTCCCCCGACGCCAGTCACATCGTGTTCCAAAGGAACTACGAGATCTGGGTGATCGACCCGGACGGCCAGCACGCGAAACGTCTCACCCACACCGAGGCCCTCGACTGGAGTCCCACCTGGTCGCCTTCGGGCGCACGCATCATGTGGTCCCGTATGAGCGACTGGGACACCTGGGCGGAGCTCTGGGTCATGCAAGAGGACGGCAGCAGGCAGAGACGCGTCACGTTCACCCCCGACGTGGACGAGTACGAGCCCGACTGGCGCTAGGAGTGGCTGTGTGAAGAGTCTGACCTGCATCGCGGCCTGGCTGATCGTGCTCGCGCTGGCCTCGCCGGCGAGCGCCTCAACGACCGGGGACGTCATATTCAGCGACTATCGCGGGAACGGCATCTATGCGATGAACCCCGACGGCACCGGTGTCTCTCACCTGTTCGCCGGGGAAGCCAACGTCCCTCGCTGGGCACCGGATGGCTCCGGCTTCTGTTTCGTGGCAGGTCGCTACTGGGGGCGTATCAGGTGGATGGACGCGGACGGCGGCAACCTCCACACCTTGATCAGCCCCGCTGAGTTGCCGCCTGACTGGGGTATCGCGTACCTCGCCTGGTCTCCCGACGGGTCGCAACTGCTGGTGAGTCTTATCCAGTGGCGTCCCTGGGCAGGCCGCTACGCTTACCGCCTGTATGTCTTTCCCAAGAACGGTTCGTCTTACACGCTCGTGGCCAGCCATGCCGTCACGGCCGACTGGGGCAGCAGCGACAAGATCATGGCGGTGTCGGACGCGGACGGCACGCTCCTCCTGATGGACGCGGACGGCTCTGATCGGGAGCCGGTCGACGGCACGGTAGGTTCATCCGTACCACGGTGGTCACCCGACGGGAGCCGGATCGTCTACGAACGCGACGAAGAGATATGGGTGGTTGATGTCGGCGGCGGGAACCCGGAGCAGCTGACGCACAGCGCCGCCCGAGACTTCGCCCCGACGTGGTCACGCACCGGGGCACGCATCATGTGGTCGCATTCGACGAACGCCTCTTCGGGGTTCGAGTTGTGGGTCATGCAGGCGGACGGCGGCAAACAGAGACGCATAACGTTCACCCCAGACATCATGGAGTGGTCGCCCGACTGGAAGGCAGCACTCTAGAGCCGAGTCGGCGGTGCTAGGACTCAGCTGACGATTCGGGCGAGGCCGGCGCCTTCGGCGCCGGCCTCGCCCGCATCCGGACCCGGATGGGCGAGACCGGGAGGGGTGGCCTTGCCCATCCGGATGGCCGCAACGACCGCTTCGGTCTTCGAGTGGACCGCCAGCTTCGTCAAGATGTTCTGCGTGTGTGTCCGGAGCGTGTGACCGCTGATCCCCAACTTGGAGATGATCTTCTGGGGCGACGCCCCCTCTGCCATCGCCTGCAGGATCTCCAGCTCCCGGGGGCTCAGCCGTTCGACCCGCCTGCGGAGATCCTGGTCCCTCCTGGTCCTGGCCCGCATCACCTTGAAGGCCTGATTGACCTCCTCCGGCCGGTGCAGGGGCTCGCCCTTGTGGGCCTTGCGGATAGCCTTGGCTATCTCGGCGACAGGGGCGGTCTTCCACATGAACCCCCGGGCGCCCGCCTGTATGGCTCTGCCGAGCGCGACCTGGTCGCCTTCACCGGTAAGGATGATGACCGCGCTGCGGGAGCCCTCGTGACGCATGCGGGCGGTCGCCTCTATCCCGTCCGTGCCCGGCATCCGCAGGTCCATCAGAACCACGTCGGGTTTGCTGTCCACGGCGATGCGAACCGCCTCTTCGCCCCCCTCGGCGACCTGGATGATGCTGAGGTCGTCCTCCTTGGAGAGGGCGATCCCCATAGCCTCTCCGAAGGAGCGGTGGTCGTCGGCGATCAGCACCGAGATCGGGTGAAGGGTGCGGGCCTTCCCATTCGAGCGGGCCATCAGGTCTCGGATGGTAGGCCGGGAAGGGCCCTGTTTCGTGTAGCCGCACAGGCCCATTTCCTTTGTCCCCCAACGGGGGGACAGGCCCTCCCGCAGGCCAACACGTCGACGCAGCGCGTATCTTCCAGGGCCATGAACCCTGCCGCCGAAGGCAAGGAGTATCCGCAGGCCAACTTCGCCATCGATCCAGCTCGCGTGGAAGCTTTCAAGGACGTCATCGGCCAGCAGGCCCCGGGCGTTCCCACCACATTCCTCACGGCGGCCGAGTTCACCGTCATCCCGACGATCGCCGCCGACCCCGAGCTGGCGCTCGACTTCTCCCGCGTCCTGCACACCGAGCAGCGCTACGACGTCCACAGGCCACTGCGACTCGGCGAAACGCTCACCATCCATCCCCGCATCGAGTCGATCCGCACACGAGGGGGCACCGGCCTCCTCACGCTGGTGACCGAACTGCGAGACGCCGCCGACCAACCGGTCGCCACCGCGCGCTCCACACTCATGGAACGAGAGGCGGAGGAGTGAACCCCGGTCAGGAACTGCCGCCTCGCTCTCGCACGGTAACGCGAGAAGACATCGCCGCTTACGCGGAGGCCGGCGGCGACCGCAACCCGATACACCTATCCGACGAGGCGGCGGTCGCCGCCGGCCTCGAGAGCGGCATCATCGCCCACGGCATGTTCACCTTCGGCCACATGGCCGCGACGCTGGCCGACTGGCTGCAGAGTTCGGATCCCATCGTGAACATCAGCGGCCAGTTCCGCGCCATGGTCCGTCCCGGCGACACCATCACCGCCGGCGGCACGGTGAGGTCCATCGAAGGGGACACGGCCACGCTCGACCTGTTCGTCACCGTCCAGAGTGCGGACGGCACGGCCGAAGCGGTCCGGAGGGGCGAGGCGACGATCCGGCTCGCCTAGCGCGAACCCGAGAAGCTCAGCTGGCTTCGCGGCGCTGGGCGGACATCGCCCTGATCGCGTCGCTCATCCTGTCGATCACGACCTGCAGGTCGCCGCCCACGCCCTCGTCCACGCGGACCGACAGCCGCTCGATCTTGTTCGACAGGACCTCCGCCACCTTGGCCATTGCCTCGGTCTGCATCTGCGTCTCGCGATGCAGCTGGTCGGACATGACCTGGAACCGCCTGTCCATCGTTCCCATCATGTCCGAAGCCATGCCGGCCTGGAGCTCCTTGATCGCCCGCAGCACCTGGCGCAACAGCTCGGGATCCACGGACGCGGCCGGAGCCGGAGCCGCCGCCGCAGCAGCCGCAGCAGCCGTGGCCTGGGCCAGTCCCGTCGTCGCAGCCGCCTCGACCGCCTGCACCTTGGACGCCAACACCTGGTTGTCCGAGCGGATCAGCCGCGCCACGGCGGTCAGCCGCTCGTCCACGTGCGCCATCATCCGCTCCTCGAAAGCCTGCTGCGTCTCGGCGATCATCTCGTCCATCCCGTCCAGGGCGCCCGCAGCCGTGGACATCCGCTCCAGGTTCCGGTCGATCGACCCCGACATCGCCGCCGACAAGGCCAGCATCTGGTCGCCGACCGACCGTTCCAGCGATCCCATCCGCTCCGACACGATCTGCTCCATCGCGCCCATCCGCTCCGTGACCGCTCGGAGCAGGGCGTCCTCGTCGAAGCCAAGCTCGCTCACGAGTCCGCCCAGCTGGCCCACGACCCCGCCCAGCTCGGCCACGGCTCCGCGGACCTCGACCACGGCCTCGGACAGCCGCCTCTCGATCAACCCGCGCAGCGCCTCGGAATCGGACCGCACCACCTCGGCCAGGGCCCGCGCCCTGGCGTCCACCAGCCGCTCCACCGCTGCCTGCAGCTGGTCCTGCTCGCGCCCGAACAGCCCGACCTTCTCGCGGACCATCTCGAGTTGCTCGGTCAGCTCGCGTGTCTGCTCGTCCATCACCGCCCGCACGGTCTCGTCCACATGCAGGTCCTGCGTGATGAACATCTGCGCGTGCTCTTCGATCCGCTGCGCCAGGCGGCCGACGGCCTCGGCCCCGCTCTGGACGTAAGCCTGCATCGCCTCGACCACGCGCGTGGTCTCGTGGGCGATCAGCTCGCCGTGCTCCTTGACCTGCCGCAGCACGGTCTCGGTCAGCATCTTCTCGCGCTCGTCCATGTGGACGAACGCCTCGGCGATGTGTCGCTCCACCAGCTCGAGCTGCGTCCGAACGACCTCCACCCCATGCAGGGTGGGGGATCCGGCGATCTCGCGGATCGACTTGACCGCCGCCTCCATCGCCTCGCGGGTGCGCTTGGTGGACTCGCTCAGCTGGTTCAGGTGGTCCTCCAGGCGGGCGGTCCGCACGGCCAGCGACTGGAACCGCTCATCGGAGGACGAGATGAGCGAGCGGATGGCCTGGTCGCGCGACAGCAGCGTGACGATCCGCTCCTGCTCCGGGCGCACGTCCTTGGAGGAGGTGCGCCAGATCTCGGTGGCAACCTCGCGCATCAGGTCGGCCGCGCGGTCCTCGATGCCCCGCAAGCCATCCTCCAGACGCTGCTCCACCGAGCGCGTGACCAGGTCGGCCACCCGGTATTCGGAGGCCGTCATCAGGGGTTCGGCCGGGGAAGGTTCGCGGCGGGCTGAAAGCCCACGCCGGAGGAGGCCGTCATCCTCCGGCTCGCGGGTCGGACCCGATCTGCTCATGTGACGCCTCCGCTTCGGTGGGGCCGCGCGTGGCCGTCGTCCGCAGGAGCATAGGGCCCGAAAGGGCCCGACTCACGCACCTAGCAGCAGAAATGCGGGGGAACGTGAGGGCGCACCGAGAGGTGCTTTGCCGGGGTAACGGACCCCCACCTATACTGAGTCACCCGTGGTCCCCGACCTCGGGGCGGCCGGCCGCGAAGGCGCGTAGCTCAACTTGGTAGAGCACCGGTCTCCAAAACCGGCGGTTGGGGGTTCAAGTCCCTCCGCGCCTGCAAGGGAGCACCTATGAACCGACAGATGAAGCGAGCGCAGGAACGCGCCGAACGCCAGCAGAAGCGTGCCGGCGTGGCCGACCGTGCCGCGCCCGCGGCGGTGACGCGCCGTGCCGCCGCCCAGGAGAAGCGCAAGCGCACGGGCGCCCGCCAGTTCCTGAAGGAGGTTCGCCAAGAGCTCGCCAAAGTGGACTGGCCCACCCGCAAGGAGCTGGCCACCTACACCGTGGTCGTCCTCGTGACCATCACGGTGCTCACCGCCTACGTCTTCGGGATCGACACCCTGTTCTCGAAGGCGATCTTCAGCATCCTCGAGTAAGGACCATCCGTGACCGACGACCAGATCCCCGAGAGTATCGACCTGACCGAAGCGGAGAACGGCGAGGCGGCCGCACCGGAGCCGTTCGAGCCGATCGAGCCCGAGCCGCTCGAACCAAGCGAGCCCGAGCCGCTCGAACCTAGCGAGCCGCCGATCGAGCCCAGCGAGCCTGAGGAGCCCGCCGAGCCGGCGCTCGAGGCCGAAGGGTCGCAGGCGAACGCGCCTGAGATCCCCGACGTCATCGCGGTGGTGCCCGACCTGGAGGTCTCCGAGCCGGCCGTGGCCGAGCCCGAAGAGCGGGTGGCTGAGGAGGCTCCTGAGCCGATCATCGAAGCCGAAGCCGAAGCCGAAGCCGAAGCCGTCGCCGAAGCCGCCGCTCCATCAGACGACCCCTTCAGCGGTCCCGGCGATTGGTACGTCGTCCACACCTATGCCGGCTACGAGAACAAGGTCAAGACCAACCTGGAGTCCCGCATCC
Source organism: uncultured Actinomycetes bacterium (assembly GCA_964535065.1). Taxonomy (GTDB): domain Bacteria; phylum Actinomycetota; class UBA4738; order UBA4738; family HRBIN12; genus AC-51. The sequence continues at coordinate 15,745 of CAZHRY010000031.1, read as the reverse complement.
ACACCATGCAGATGGAGGACAAGATCTTCCGCGTCCACATCCCCATGGAAGACGTCATGGAGATCAAGTCTGGCAAGAAGCAGATCGTCCAGAAGAAGGTCTTCCCCGGCTACCTGCTCGTCAAGATGTGGTACGACAACGACTCCTGGTACGTCGTGCGCAACACGCCCGGCGTGACCGGATTCGTCGCCGCCGGCACCGGCTCCAAGCCGACGCCCCTCTCCAAACGCGAGATCGAGAAGATCCTCGTCGTCAAGAAGGAGGAGCAGAAGCCTACCGTGCGCCTCGGATTCGACGAAGGCGACGTGGTCCGGATCACCTCCGGCCCGTTCGCCGACTTCAACGGCACGATCAGCGAGATCAACCCCGACCAGGCCAAGCTCAAGGTTCTGGTCAACATCTTCGATCGGGAAACCCCGGTCGAGCTGTCCTTCGACCAGGTGGCGAAGGTCTAGACCCCTACGACGCGGGAGGCTCGGCCACCGGGCCGCATGAACCGCAGGAGGTGAAGAACAGAAGATGCCCCCCAAGAAGAAGATCTTGGCGGTGGTCAAGCTCGAGATCAAAGCGGGCCAGGCCACCCCGGCGCCCCCCGTGGGCACCGCTCTCGGCCAACACGGCGTCAACATCATGGACTTCTGCAAGCAGTACAACGACGCCACTCAGCAGATGGGCGGCCAGGTCATCCCCGTCGTCCTAAGCATCTACGAAGACCGCAGCTTCTCGTTCGTCCTGAAACAGCCGCCGATGGCCGAGCTGATCAAGCAAGCCCTGGGTCTCGAGAAGGGCTCGGGCGTGCCCAACCGCGACAAGGTCGGCACGCTCACCGCCGACCAGGTCCGCGAGATCGCCCGCAAGAAGATGCCCGACCTGAACGCCAACGACGAGGACATGGCGATGCGCATCGTTGCCGGCACCGCCCGCAGCATGGGAGTGGAGGTGGAAGCATGACCGCCACCCACGGCAAGCGCTACCGGGAGGCCGTGGCCACCTTCGACAGGGAGAAAGAGCACACACCGGCCGAGGCCGTCAGGATCATCAAGGCCTTGCCCGGCGCCAAGTTCGACGAGACCGTCGAGGTCGTCTTCCGTCTGGGCATCGACACCAGAAAGCAGGACCAGACCATCCGCGGCACCGTCTCACTGCCGCACGGCACCGGCAAGAGCGTTCGCGTGGGCGTGTTCGCGGTCGGCGACAAGGCGCGCGAGGCCCGCGACGCCGGCGCAGATGTGGTCGGGGGAGAGGAGCTGGTCGAAGAGGTCATCAAGGGCAACATCGACTTCGACGCCGCCATCGCGACACCCGACATGATGGCCGCGGTCGGCAAGGCCGGGCGCGTGCTGGGCCCTCGTGGCCTGATGCCCAACCCCAAGACGGGGACGGTGACCAACGACATAGCCAAGGCCGTAGCCGACATCAAGGGCGGCAGGATCGAATACCGGGCCGACCGCACCGGCAACGTGCACGCGGTGATCGGCAAGAAGTCGTTCGAAGAGAAGGCGCTGCTGGAGAACTACCTGGCGGTGGTGGAGGAGGTTCTCCGTGCGAAGCCCTCGAGCGCCAAGGGTCGCTACATCAAGTCGCTCGCGGTGTCTTCCACCATGGGGCCGGGGGTGCGCCTGGATCCGACCAAACCGAGAGGCACGTCGGTGGAGGTGACGGGATGAAGAAGCTCGCCCTGCCGTTCACCGTTGGAGCTCTGCTGTTGGCCGTCGCGCCGGCAGCTCGAGCGACCTTTCCCGGGGACAACGGACTGATCGCTTACAGGGCCGACCACGGCTCGGATACGTCGTACAGGATCTACACCCGGGCCCCTTTCGGCGGGGCGGAGATGGCTCTGACGACAGATGGAACCGCCGCCGGCCATCCCCGGTATACCGGGGATGGCCGGCGGATCGTCTACTACTTCGGCGGTGACATCTGGATCATGCGCTACGACGGCAATCTCAAGCGCAAGATCACCGACTCACCGCTCGAAGAGGAAGTGAGCCCGATAGTCGGCCCAACCGGCAAGTGGGTCGCATGGTTCCAGGGCGAGAGTCCCGCCAAGCTTCACGTCATGCGGACCGACGGCACCGACGAGCGCGTGGTCGCGAACGTCCCCGGGGAGGGGGGCGAGATGTCGTGGTCGCCCGACGGCAAGACCATCGCCGCCGAGGGATACCGGAACGCCAACCTGGACCTGCTGCTGATCGACGTGTCGTCGGGCGACAAGCAGTGGATCACCAACACCGGCCGATCCGAATCGGGCGTCGACTGGTCACCCGACGGCTCCCTGCTGGTGTTCGCGATGGGCCCGACCACATCCACCAAGGACCTGTACACGATCGAACCCGACGGGACCGGTCGCAAGCAGCTCACCTTCACGACGAAGAAGGACGAGGGACAGCCCTGCTGGTCGCCGAACGGCCGCAAGCTGCTCTTCGTGCAGCGGATCATCGCCACCAACTCGCGCGACCTCGCGATCATGCGCGCCGGCGGAGGGAAGCAACACCTGGTGGGGGCGATAGCCGGGGACGACTTCGACCCCGCTTGGCAGCCCGACTTCGAGGTTTAGGGAGGCCTCCGGAAGTGCTGGGGGGTGCACCGTGTTGCCCTCCATGGGCGGGTTCTGCCCCCGAAGGTCGTCAACACGTTGCATGGCCTCTGACCTGCACCGAAGTTGACAACGTGCTGACGTGCGTCCGCCTGCCGTCAGTAGGGCGGCTTCAGGCCGCGGAACATCGGGAAGTGCTTCGTGTTCGAAGTCGCGACCCGAAGTCCCAGGTCCTGGGCCGTGGCTGCCACGACCAGGTCCGAGACGCCGAGGGCATGGCTCCCCCTGAACCGCCTGCCCAGGTCTCCGGCGATGTGAGCTATCGACTCATCGACATGCCGCCACTCGATCAGACGGAACATGCGCTCTGCGGGCACTCGCTCAGCGGACCTGAGGCCGCGCAGGACCTCGGCTCTCGTCACCTCCGACGCATGCGGCGGCTCACGCAGCGACCGGAAGTAAGCCAAGGCCCCGGTGTGACCCCGGAGGGCGTCGATCAGCACCGTGGAATCGAGGACCACGCTCACCGCCTGCGCCGCTCCAGATCCTGCTGCTTCTTCAGGTCCGCTCGTCTGAGTTCCTCAGCGTCGACAGCCCCTTCGGGCAGGTAGGGGGCGATCCCCGCGACGGCGTCCACGGCCTCGAGCCACTGGCGGCGCCACTCCTCAGCGGATGGTTCTTGCTGAAGGTACATGTTCAAGGCTTCCCGGATCAGGTCCGACTTGGTCCGGCCTGACGCCAGCGCCCTGCGTTCGAGTTGCCGCTGCTGCTCGGCGGAGAGGTAGATCTGCGTCCTTTCCACGTAGGTGACCATACATCGCCACCATACATCGCGCCACCGACACGGATGCGGCCGGCCGACAGTGATCCCGCCTGCCGCGCTTCCGGACGGCCTCGCGTCAGGACGTTGTCGACTTCGGTGCAGGTCAGCGGCTATGCAACCTATCGTCGAGTTGCTGGGGGCACACCCCCCGGGCACAGCGCAAGGGGTTGACGCGCGACGCTCGGCGCGTGACGCTGCCGTGGCCGCGTCTATAGAGCCACGACGTTGGGGCGGCGCCGGTCCAGACCGTAGGCGTTGCGGGTGTCGAACACCAGCCGAGCCCGCCTCGCCACCGCCTCCAGGTCATAGGCCGAGTGCGGGGTGAGAAGCACCACGAGGTCGGCGCCGGCAAGAGCAGCGTCCAGGTCGTCTACGCACGTCGCCATGCCACCGTTCAGCGGCACCTCGTCGACGAAGAAGTCGTGGAACGAGACCAGCGCCCCCTTCTGGTACAGGATCTGCATCGTGCGGAGGGCCGGAGACTCGCGCACGTCGCCAACGTCGGGCTTGTACGAGACCCCCAGCACCAGACCGAGGCGCCCTTCACGGAGCGCCCCTGCTCGTTCAAGATCTCTCCCACGCGGCTCGCCACGTAGTTGGGCATCCGGTCGTTCACGTCCTGGGCCTGCTCCAGCACCCCGAAGCGCCTGCCCGCCTCGCGGCGGATCTGCCAGGCCAGGTACGTCGGATCGAGCGGGATGCAGTGACCGCCCACTCCGGGGCCGGGCTGGAAAGCCATGAAGCCGAAGGGCTTGGAAGAAGCCGCCTCGATGACCTCCCATGTGTCGATCCCCAGTTCGTGGCACAGCATCGCCATCTCGTTCACCAACGCTATGTTCACGTGGCGGAACGTGTTCTCCAGAAGCTTGGCTGTCTCTGCCACACGGGTGGTCGAGACTGCCACGACCTTGTCCACCAGTTGACCGTAGAAGGCCACCGCCACGTCGGTCGCGTCGTCCGTGTGGCCCCCGACCACGCGCGGCGTGTTGCGCATGCCGAACTCGCGGTTCCCCGGGTCGACCCGCTCGGGGGAGTAGGAGAGGAGGAAGTCCTCGCCCGCGCGTAGGCCCGAGCCCTCTTCCAGGATGGGTAGAACGAGCCTGTCGGTGGTTCCGGGGTAGGTCGTTGACTCCAGAACGACGAGGGCGCCGGGGCGCATGTGCTGCGCGACCGTGCGCGCGGCCGACTCCACGTAGGTCAGGTCGGGCGTGTGGTCGTGCAAGGGCGTGGGGACGCAGATGAAGACGAGGTCCGCATCGGCGATGACCGAGGGATCGGTCGAGAAGGTCAGGAGGCCGCTCGCCATGCCGTCCTCGAACTGGCGCTCGTCCACCCCGGGGACGGCCAGCTGTCCGCGCGACAGCGCCTCGATCCGGCCCGCGTCCACGGCGACGCCGCCCACCCTGACCCCGGGGTCGGGGGCCGTCGTCGCGTGGGTCATGCCCACGGCGCCGCGCCGCGCCGCGGCCGCCGACGCCGAGCGCTGAAGAACCGTGGCCGATACAACGATCGCTCGGCATCCTGCACGATCCGCAGGAGCCGCCGCCGATCAACGACGGACAGCTCCTCGAACTTGCCGAGGGTGCCGCGGGTGTCGCGCATGAACATGCCGACGCAGCGCTGGCCGTTCCTAATGAGCCTGGCGCTCTTCGCCCATCCCTCGTCCACGAACTCGATCAGTCCGAGCCGGGTGAGCCTTCGAAGGAGCGTGGATGCGGCCTGCCTGCTGATGCCCATCTGGCGCCCCAGCTCGCCCGGCGTGAACGAGGCCGTTGCACCGATGGAGCACCACCAGCGCTCGCATCTGTGCGAACGACCCTGAGTACATGGTGAGGTCCTCCTCGATGTTGCGAACCAGCCGTTGGCGCAGTCGCTCGATCGCGATGGCCAGCTCCCAGCCGCTGGGTGCGTTCGGGTACGGCTCGTTCGCCTCCTCTTCTCGGCGGCGCAGCCGCTCGTAGATCCGCAGCCCCAGGTCGACGGTCTCGCTCAGATCCTCCATGCGACATCTATACGCACCGCCACCGACACGCCAGCCGCATCACGCGCACCGCACCACGGGAACCCCGCCCGTGCCTCACTTCACTGCAAGACGTTGTCAACTTCGCTGCAGGTCAGAGGCCGTGCAACGTGATGACGAGTTCCGGAAGGCTACCCCCCGGGGGTAAAGAGCAACACGTTGCCCCCGACTCCGACCCCGACTCCGACCCCGACTCCGACCCCGACCCCGACCGTCAGGCGAACCGCACCCACACGCTCTGCGCCGTCGCCGGCCGGTCCGACCACACGGTCGCATCCGCCTCGAACACCATCCCAGGCGAGCCTTCGACGGGCACGAACCCCTCGGGGGTCCTCACCACGATCTTGACGGGCAGCGGGGAAAGAGCCGGCTGCGGCAGGAAGTCCAGCTGGTAGCGGCCGCCACCGTCCGGACCCTGGTCCCAGGCGTCCGGCGCAACGTACGTGACCGACCACGTCATCTGCTCAGCGGCCGGCGCCCAGACGAATCCCAGCGCCACCGGCCGCCCGAACTCCTCTTCCATACCGGTCACCGACTCGCCCGAGTAGTCGAAGAGCGGGTACCCCTCGATCTCCTCCGGCATGTACACGCTCACGTGCGAGGCCCAAGTGCCCACCGGGAAGTCCTCGCCGCTGCCGAACAGGTTCCCCTCGGGTGAGGTCTCCGCGTTGTTTCGCAGCCGCAGCGTCGTGGTCACCTGGGCCGTCCCGTCCTCCAGCAAGAGGGCTTCAACCTCGATCCGCCGGTCCTGGAACCAGGCCGCCTTGTTGGCCGAGAGGGCTGACCACACGACGTAGACGGGGTTGCGGCCCAGCGTCGCGCTCCCGTCCGCGGCCAGCCGAACGAGCAGCTCTTGGTCTTCGGGGTGAACCGAATAGATCTGCAGATGGCGTTCCGCCGCGCCTCGCGAGAGCGCCGTGGCCAGTGCGTCGGGGGAGAGCGAACGCGCCTCCATGGCCTCCCAGAACGAAGTGGCTATCTCCTTCTGTATCTCGTCCTCGTCCTCGGATAGGAAGACGTCGTGGCTCAGCACCTGCACGGCGTTGTCGGCGGTGATGGGCTCGTCCCAGGCGGGGGTCTCGATCGGCCCGGTCGCCTCCAGCATGTAGCTGATCCAGATCTGGTCCACCATGATCACGCCGTCGAACTCGCCGAAACCGATCTGGTCGGCCATCTGAAGGATGACCCCCGCGGCCGTTGGAAGATCGGGCGTGAAGTTCGCCTGGCGTGGATCCGTCAGCGCCGCGAACCGCTCCCAGCGCGCCTCGAACTCCTTCGAAGCCTCGACCGGCTCCAGCTGGAACGCCGACTCGGGGAGGTCTCCCGTCTGGATCATCTCCTCCAGCTCGAGCTGTCCATCGCGGACGGTGAGCATGCCGAACGAGCCCATGAAGCCGCCGGTGCCGCGGGGCTCGTCGGGGTTCTGGATCACCAGTAGGTAGCGGCGGCCGTCCTGCAGGAACGAGGGCAGCAGCTGCGACAGGTCGGTGGCCTTGGCGATCAGGTCGGCGCGGCCCTCCAGCTCTCCACGGGCGTCGAGCACGGCGTCGCGTACCTGCCCGAAGAGCCCGTCGGTGCGGATGCCCATCACCTGTTCGGTGGCGGTACGAAGGTCGTTCGCGGCGCTCTCGAGCGCTGGAGCGATCTGGACGAGGAGGGCGGTGTCGAGACCCTGGGTTCCTCCGGTTCCCCATCCGGCATCGACCGCCGCGTCGGTGAGCGTGGAGGCGGCCCGCGTCGTGGTCTTCAGGGCGCCCGCCAGGGTCCTCACGGCGTCGATGTCGTCGCGCACCATCGGAAGGAGTCGCCCGAGGCGGATCGAGATCCGATGCATGGCCTCGTCGGCATCCCCCGAGGCGTCGGCCGCGATAAGGAACTGGCCCGCCGCGTCGGTGGGGGTGCCCTGCGCGAGGGCATCGGCCCCAGCGCGGAGGGCGTCGCGGGCCTTCTGGAGGTTCTGCCTTGCGGCCGTGGCGGCGAAGTAGCCATCCAGGGCGAGCAGGGCAAGGAAGAGCAACAGGCCCACCCCGTACAAGAGCCGACTTCTGCGGCGTCTCCCAGGCTTGGGCGGCTGGGGGTCGGGCGCCTCGCCTGGGGCGTCCACGGTCGGGGTTTCCTCTTCAGCCACGGCGCCCGACCCTACCCGAACACGGCTGAGAAAGGGACCTGAACCCGGGGCTTGCATCTTGGGCGGTTACTTCACTACGATACCCGGGTCCGAGTCCAGGGCTGCCCTTCGGGGTGGCCAGGCCGAGGGACGATCCCCCCGATGAAGGCAGGCGCAGCTCTCAAGATCACAGCTCTGGGCGCCCTTGCGGCGCTTCTCCTCACGGCCTCCGCGTGGGCCATCACCAACCCGTGTCTTTCGATCTCGGCCTCGAAGTCCGGCTCGAAGATCAAGGCCGTAGGCACGTACACGCCGAACGGCGTGGACTGTGAACCCGCGGGAGACAAGGGCGTGATCCTGTACGTCAACAGCTTGAACGGAGGCGGCACGCGGACCACCCCGACAGGCGGCTACACCGTGTTCTCGGGAACGCTGGCGTCCGAAACGTACTCGGTCTTCACTGTGGTCCCCGGCGACATGTCCGGACCCTGCGGGGCGCCGGCCATCTGCAACGACGCGGTATCCCCAACCGTGGGCGTGACGATGTGACCCATAGGTCTTTCGGCCTAGCCTTGGGCAATGGCGTATTGAGCCTTTCGGAACACCGTGGGTAGAATCCCGGGACCGTCCAGGAACCGGAGGCACCCCATGAAGACCAAGGCGCGCCTCCTCGCATCCGCCGCTCTCGTCGTGCTGGTCACAGGGGGAGTCGCCGTCGCTGACATGGTCAGTTCCACGAACGTCCTTGACTCCGCCGCGATCGCCTCGGGCAGCCCCCCTCGCAGGGTCACCCTGGCGGGTCACTACATCCCAGGCACTCACATCGGCGTCGGTACCTGCGAGATCTCGGGTCGAACGGTTACAGGCTATGCGACCAAGGACAGCACCACAACCACCCTGTCTCCGACCACGACCACGACCGTCACGGGCACTTACGCCCTGACGTCCACCACTCAACTCGCCAACAACTCGACCTACGGCATCACAACCGTAGTCCAGGGCTTCATGGGCGGTGGCTACCAAGGTACACACGGCTGCCTGGACGCAACATCCAACAGCATCAACGTGACCACCTAGGCGCCGGCAACTTCTTCGACCGTCGCACGTCCCTCGGGTTGCCGCCCTCCACCCACGCCACCTATCCTTCCACCACGCCGTAGACAGCAGGGGCGCTCGCGCGCGTAATCCCTCCGGGGCACCTGCCGAGGCAGCAAGGGCACGCACCCGTGCGCGCTTCCGCTGTCTGCGGAGGCGCGTTTTTCTATAGGAGGCGCGATGCCCAAACCAGAGAAGATCGAGAAGGTCACGGCGCTGAAGGAGCGGATCGAAGGCTCCTCGGCCCTGCTGCTGACCGAGTACCGCGGCCTGACCGTGGCCGAGATAGCCGAGCTGCGCAAGGCTCTCACCGAGGTCGATGCCAGCTTCGCGGTCATCAAGAACACCCTCATGGCCCGAGCGGCCGCCGACGCGGGGATCAAGGACCTGGAATCGTTCCTGGCCGGTCCCAGCGCGGTCGCCTTCGTGCACGGAGACGCGGTGGCGGCCGCGAAGAAGATCAAGGCGGCCATCAAGCAGTACCCGGCACTGGTCCTGAAGGGCGGCTACCTCGACGGCCAGGTGCTGGACGCCGAGTCGGCCAACGCCCTGGCGGACCTGGAGAGCCGCGAGGTCATGCTCTCCAAGATCGCCGGCCTGATGAAGGGCGAGATGTCCCGCGCGGCCGCGGTGTTCGTGGCGGCGCAGTCCAGGTTCCTCTCGCTGCTGGAGGCCTACAAAGAGAAGGTCCCCGCGGGCGAGCAGGCTGCCGAAGCACCCACCGCTGAAGCATCCGCCGAGCCCGAGCCCGCCGCCGAAGCAGAGACACCCGACCCCCAGCCCGAAGCTCCCGCCGAGCAGGCGGACGAGGACCGACCAGAGGAGGAGTGATCTACATGGCGAAGATGAGCACGGACGACCTGCTCGCGCAGTTCAAGGACATGACGCTGCTGGAGCTGTCGGAGTTCATCAAGGCGTTCGAGGAGACCTTCGACGTCAAGGCCGCCGCTGCCGCGCCGGTCATGATGGCGGCCCCCGGCGCAGCAGGTGGTGCCGCCGGTGGCGAGGAGGCCGAGGAGCAGTCGGACTTCGACGTCATCCTGTCGGCTGTTGGAGACCAGAAGATCCAGGTGATCAAGGAGGTGCGCGCTCTGACCAGCCTGGGCCTGAAAGAGGCCAAGGATCTGGTGGACGGCGCCCCTAAGCCGGTCCTGGAGAAGGTCAACAAGGAGGCCGCCGACAAGGCCAAGGAGCAGCTCGAGGCGGCCGGCGCAACCGTCGAGATCAAGTAGCCCACAAACGCGCTTGCGCGAGGACCGGAGGACGGGGCAAGATGCCTCGTCCTTCGGTCTCGTTGCGACGTAGATGGGCGAGCGCCGGACGCAACGCCTGTGTTACCTTGGCTCGCGAGGAGGGCATCATGGAGGGCAGGAACCCTACAGGAGGGTCGGGAATGGATCGTGAAAGGCACTTCGGAAAGCGGCTCCGCGAGGCTCGCCTCGGCAACGGCCTCAGCCAGTCAGAGCTGGAGGAGCTCTCCGGCATACCCAAGGCTCGTCTTTCTCGCTACGAGAACGGGCACGTCGAGCCTTCGATCCAGACGCTCAACCGTCTGGCGCGCGCCCTGAACGTCTCCGAAGCTTCACTGCTCGGCGATGAGCGCGCGGCCATGGAGGAGTTCTTCTCGGTCCTGGCCGATCGCGGGGTAAAGATCGACAACAAGGAGCAGGCCAGCCGCCTGGGCGCGGCGTTCGCCGACATGGTCACCTCGCTCGGCGGTGTGGACAAGGTCACCCCGTCGGGCGCGTCGCTCACCTACAGCAGCTGAGTCTTCGGGGTCCTCGGCTGGCTCAGCCGGACCAGGTGTCGCTTCTTCCTGCGGACTTCGCTTCTTCACGCTTGGGCGTTGATGCGCCGTTGCCCTGCTGCTGGGCGGCCGGGTAGGCGCTTCCGTACTTGCCCGCGTACCCGTACCGGTAGTAGCGGCTGGAGTAGTAGTAGCGACCGTGTGCGCTCGAGGGGTCGAAGCTGTTCAGCACGGCGCCGACCATGACGGCTCCGACCGCCTCTAGCTGATCGCGGGCCCTGGACACGGTCTGGCGGGTCGTTTCGACTGCCTGAGCCACCAGCAGCACGCCGTCCGTCAGGGCTGCGAGCGCCAGGGAGTCTGAGACGACCAGCGACGGCGCCGAGCCGATCACGACGAAGTCGGCCATCTCTCCCAGGCGGTCGAGCAGCGTGCGCATCTCTTCGGAGTGCAGCAGCTCGGCCGGCTGCGCCGGCACGGCGCCGCATGGGAGCAGGCGCAGGCCCTCGACGGAGGTCTGCACGAGCACCTCGTCCAGGCTCTTCTGCTTCTCGAGAACCTGCACAAGCCCTCGGTCGTTGTCCAGGCCGAAGAACCTGTGGATGCGCGGCTTTCGCAGGTCGGCCGAGACCAGCACGACGTTCTTTCCCGTCTGCGCCAGGACGACCGCGAGGTTGGCCGCGGTGGTCGTCTTGCCGTCGCCGGCCGAGGGGCTGACGATAAGGTTGGTCTTCAACGGGCGCTGGCTGGCCATGAAGAGCAGGTTGGTTCGCAGGGTGCGGTACGCCTCGGCTGCGGGCGCGCGCGGGGCTTCGACGGCGACCAGTCGGGTCTTCTTCTTGTCACTCCAGCCCTGGACCCGGGGGACGACGGCCAGGACCGAGGCGCCGAACGCTCGCTCCAGGTCCTCCTGGGTGCGCAGGCGGTCGTCGAGCCTTTCCCTCAGGAACGCGAGACCGATGCCGAGCGCCAGACCCAGGATCAGCGCGAGCAGCCCGTTCTGGATCAGGCCGGCGTTGGACGGGGAGTCGGGCAGGTACGCGGGCTCGACGATCTGCCCGCCCGACTGCGTCGTGGTGCTCTTCAGCTCTTCCAGGTTCCCCTGAAGGACGATGAGGCGGGCCCGCGACTGCTCGATCGCGGCCTGCAGCTCCTGCTGGACGGCAGGGTCGGTCGTGGCGTTCAGCGCGGCCTGGTCCTCGCTGATCTTGGCCGTGACGCGCTCGATGTCCAGGGTCACGCTCTCTATCTGGGTCTTTACCTGCTCCAGCGCCTGCTGTTGGCGGAACTGCAGGTAGGACTCCGCGAAGACCTGGGCCATCAGCTTGGCCTCGGCGGGGTCAGGGTCCGTGTACGAGATGTCGAGGATCTCGGTTGCGCCCTCGACCGAGACCTCGAGCCCTCCGAGCAGGTTCGCCGGGTTCCCGGTCTCACCCAGGTTCTTCTGAACCAGCGTGGCGACGGCGACCGAATCGACCAGGCCGCTCTCGGTGTCCATGTTGATCTCGACCAGGAACGACCAGGGGGAGTTGGCCGGGGCGACCGGCAGCACCAGCACGCGGGCGTCGCTGGTGTAAACGGGCGTCTGGCGCAGGGTGAAGCCGACCGCCGCGCCCACCACCAGGGCGGTCACGAGCAGGATGCTCCCTTGCGCTGGCGGAGCACCGCGAGGAACTAGCGGATGTCGACGGTCTCCGGCTCTAGCTGGGGTTCTCGCTGCACGGGGCATCCTCTGGTCGGTTCGGTGAACCTCCAAGGTAACGGCAGTGACCACCGGAAGCAACGGAATCGAGACTTTGGTCGGCAGGCGGCAGGGGTCGTAGGCCCTCAGGCGAGCCGAGGGCGACATGGTTCCCCCGCCCCCCCAAGGTCCCCCGTTCGGCGGGTTGACCTGGGCCTTCCCCCGGGCGTACCCTGCCGGGCGTCCCCCGATGGCGGGGCGGCAAAGGCGTGCCATTGACGCGCGCCCGTTCAGTGCGTACACTGCACGTTTGCCGTGCCGTCCACCGCGCCCGTTTCCCGTGCGCACCTGAGCATCCTGGGAGGGATCCCGTTTGCCTGACCAGCTCGTTCCTGTTCGGAATCGCGTCAGTTTCGCCAAGCTCGAAGAGGTCCTCCCCCCACCGGACCTCGTGGCCATCCAGAAGGAGTCCTTCCAGTGGCTCCTGAACGAGGGGATCAGGGAAGTCCTAGATGAGGTGAGTCCTATCGAGGACTTCACCGAGCAGTTCCAGCTCTATTTCGGTAAGCACGAGTTCCGCCCGCACAAGTTCACCGAGGAAGAGTGCCGGGACAAGGACATCACCTACGCCTCGCCGCTGTTCATCGAAGCCACCTTCGTCAACAAGCAGACGGGCGAGATCAAGGAGCAGGACGTCTTCATGGGGGACTTCCCCGTGATGACCGACCGCGGCACCTTCATCATCAACGGAACCGAGCGCGTGGTGGTGTCCCAGCTCGTCAGGTCTCCCGGCGTCTATTTCAGCCGCGACCTGGACAAGACCTCGGACAAGTACGTATACCTCGCCAAGATCATCCCGGGTCGCGGGGCATGGCTCGAGTTCGACGTTGACAAGAAGGACACCGTAGGTGTGCGCATCGACCGCAAGCGCCGCCAGCTCATCACCGTCCTCCTGAAGGCGCTGGGCTGGACCGCCGATGAGATCCTCGAGTTGTTCGACAACGCACCGTCCATCCAGAACACCCTGGAGAAGGACCATGTAGAGACCCAGGTCGAGGCTCTCGAGGACATCTACCGCAAGCTCCGTCCGGGCGAGCCGCCTACCGCGGAGAGCGCGAAGACCCTCATCGAGAACCTCTTCTTCAATCCCAAGCGCTACGACCTGGCCAAGGTCGGCCGGCACAAGGTCGACAAGAAGCTCGAGAAGGCCGACGGGGTCCTGCTCAAGCAGCTCAAGGCCCACCACAAAGCCCTCGCCGAGCTGGACAATCCCGACAAGAAGCCGTGGGAGCAGTTCCGCGTCCGGGTCTTCTCCGAGCAGCTCAAGAGCGAGCAGGGCACGGGCGGCCCCAAGTACAAGGGCATCCTCACCTACGAGGACATGCTCAAGACCATCTCCTACCTGGTCAAGCTGCACGCCGGCGAAGAGGGATACGACCCCGATGACATCGACCACTTCGGGAACCGCCGCCTGCGCTCGGTCGGAGAGCTGATCCAGAACCAGATCCGGATCGGCCTTTCGCGCATGGAGCGCGTGGTCAAGGAGCGCATGACCACTCAGGACGTCGAGGCCATAACGCCCCAGACGCTGATCAACATCCGCCCGGTGGTCGCATCCATCAAGGAGTTCTTCGGAACCTCGCAGCTCTCGCAGTTCATGGACCAGACCAACACCCTGGCGGGACTTACGCACAAGCGGCGCCTGTCCGCGCTGGGCCCAGGAGGCCTCAGCCGTGAGCGTGCGGGCTTCGAGGTCCGCGACGTTCACCCGTCGCACTACGGACGCATGTGTCCCATCGAGACGCCCGAAGGCCCGAACATCGGTCTGATCGGCTCGCTCTCTTCGTTCGGGCGCATCAACCAGTTCGGTTTCATCGAGACCCCCTACCGGCGCGTCGAGGGGGGCAAGGTCACCTCGAAGATCGACTACCTGTCGGCCGACGAGGAGGACCGCCACGTCATCGCGCAGGCCAACACGCCGTACGACCCCAACACCGGCAAGCTGGCCGAGTCCGTGCTGGTCAGGCGCAAGGGCGGCGAGGTGGACTCGGTCTCGCCCGAGGACGTGGACTACATGGACGTGTCGCCCAAGCAGCTCGTGTCGGTGGCCGCCGCGCTTATCCCGTTCCTGGAACACGACGACGCGAACCGGGCCTTGATGGGCGCGAACATGCAGCGCCAGGCGGTGCCGCTGCTCCGTTCCGAGGCTCCGCTCGTCGGCACCGGCGTGGAGTTCCGCGCCGCCGTGGACGCCGGCGACGTGGTCATCGCGCAGCAGAACGGCGTCGTCGAGGACGTCTCGGCCGAGCAGATCGTGGTCAAGGATGTTCGTGGTCAGCTCCACACCTACGACCTGATCAAGTTCCGCCGCTCCAACCAAGGCACCAACATCAACCAGAAGCCACTCGTGGCGGCTGGCGACAGTGTCTCGGCCGGCCAGGTCATCGCCGACGGGCCATCCACCGAGGCCGGCGAGATCGCCCTGGGCCGGAACCTGATCGTGGCCTACATGCCATGGGAAGGCCACAACTACGAGGACGCGATCATCCTCTCGGAGCGCCTCGTCAAGGAGGACATGCTCACCTCGATCCACATCGAGGAGCACGAGGTGGACGCTCGCGACACCAAGCTGGGGGCCGAGGAGATCACCCGCGACATCCCCAACGTCTCCGAGGAGATCCTCAAGGACCTGGACGAGCGCGGGATCGTCCGGATCGGCGCTGAGGTCAACCCCGGCGACTACCTCGTGGGCAAGGTCACGCCCAAGGGCGAGACCGAGCTGACGCCGGAGGAACGGCTGCTCCGCGCGATCTTCGGCGAGAAGGCCCGCGAGGTGCGCGACACCTCCCTCAAGGTCCCGCACGGCGAGTCCGGCAAGGTGATCGGCGTCCGGGTCTTCTCCCGGGACGACGGCGACGAGCTCCCGCCTGGCGTGAACGAGCTCGTGCGGGTCTACGTGGCACAGAAGCGCAAGATCTCCGACGGCGACAAGCTGGCCGGGCGCCACGGGAACAAGGGCGTCATCTCGACGATCCTGCCCGAGGAGGACATGCCGTTCCTCGCCGACGGCACCCCGGTCGACATCATCTTGAACCCGCTCGGCGTCCCCTCGCGGATGAACCTCGGGCAGGTCCTCGAGGCGCACCTCGGCTGGGCCGGGCTCGTCGGGTTCCGCAAGGACGGGGTGGACCACGAGGGACCCGTGCACATCGCCACACCCGTGTTCGATGGGGCGCGCGAGAACGAGATCCTGGACGCGATCCGCAGCGCGCACCCGAGCAAGGACGGTGTGCGTCTCGTGGACGAGGTCGGCAAGGCGGTCCTGTTCGACGGCCGCACCGGCGAGCCGTACGAGGAGCCCGTCACGGTCGGGGTCGCCTACATCCTGAAGCTGCTCCACCTGGTGGACGACAAGATCCACGCCCGGTCCACCGGCCCGTACTCGATGATCACGCAGCAGCCGCTGGGCGGGAAGGCCCAGTTCGGCGGCCAGCGCTTCGGCGAGATGGAGGTGTGGGCGCTCGAGGCCTACGGTGCCGCGTACGCCCTGCAGGAGCTGCTCACGATCAAGTCCGACGACGTCCTGGGTCGCGTGAAGGTCTACGAGGCGATCGTCAAGGGCGAGAACATCCCCGAGCCCGGCATCCCGGAGTCCTTCAAGGTCCTGATCAAGGAGATGCAGTCCCTGTGCCTGAACGTCGAGGTGCGCTCGGCCGAGGGCGAGGAGATCGAGCTG
>CAZHRY010000030.1:0-23418 GCA_964535065.1 uncultured Actinomycetes bacterium | reverse complement strand
GCCCGAGCCGGGGGTCGCGCCCGTGTCGCCCACCGACGAGCCGGCGGAGCCCCCGCGCGAGTGGACCTTGGACGACGTTTCCCTCCGGATCGAGGCGGGGCAGCTCGCGGCGCTGGTCGGGCCCTCGGGCGCCGGCAAGACGACGGTCACGTACCTGGTGCCACGGCTGTACGACGTGCAGGGTGGGTCCGTGCGGATCGACGGGCATGATGTTCGCGACCTGACCCTCGATTCGCTGGGCGAAGCGATCGGCGTGGTCACGCAGGAGACGTACCTGTTCCACGACACGGTCCGCAGGAACCTGCTCTACGGAAAGACCGACGCCACGCAGGACGAGCTGGAGGATGCGGCGAGGGCCGCGAACATCCACGAGAAGATCGCCGAGCTGCCCGAGGGCTACGACACGGTGGTGGGGGAGCGTGGCTACAAGCTCTCGGGGGGCGAGAAGCAGCGCCTGGCGATAGCGCGGGTGATCTTGAAGGACCCGAAGATCCTGATCCTGGACGAGGCGACGTCCTCGCTCGACACGACCTCTGAACGGCTGGTGCAGGCTGCCCTGGAGCCCCTGATGCACGGGCGAACCACGATCGCCATCGCCCACCGTCTGTCCACGATCTTGCAGGCCGACGTGATCTTCGTACTGGACAGGGGCCGCCTGGTGGAGCAGGGGACCCACGACGAGCTGCTCGCGAGAGGCGGGTTGTACGCCAGGCTGTACGAGCAGCAGTTCCGCGACCAGCTCGTCGAGGGCTAGAGCCGCTTCGAGTAGCTGAGCAGGACGAAACCGTCCGGGAAGACCTGGTCCTCGCCCCTGGTGTAGCCGAGTGACTCGTACATCCGCTGTGCCGCCGTCATCTTCTGGGTGGTGTGCAGGGTCATAAGGGTCTTGCCGGCTGCGCGGGCGCGGCGCTCGCACTCGGCCATGAGGGCGCGCCCGGCGCCGCGCCCGCGCAGCTCCGGCAGCACGCCGAGCATCCGGATATGGGCTTCCTCGGGCTCGAGCGGCCGGTCGTCCTCCTCGACACGGCCCTCCAGCTCGAGGGTGGCGCTGCCGGCGATCCGGTCCCCATCCAGGGCCACCAGGATCACGGTCCGCTCTGCCCGCCCTGGGATGTCGGCGATCATCCCGAGGTACTCCTCCCAGTCGGGGTCCCTCTCGAGGGGAACGAACTCCCGGTAGGAGTCGGCCGTGACCCTCCCGGCCTCTTCGTGCTCCTCGAGCAGAGCCTCTCTGACCTGCAGTTCCATGAGGTCAGGAAGGTTACATCGCTCAGGATGGTCAACCTGATTGACTATCGGCCTCCGTACCTACATCATCTGTTCCATGGCCGACCTCGTCCGACTGCTGCTGGAGGCACGCCGGGTCCTGGCGTCCGAACTGGACGCCGACCTTGCCGACAGGGGTTATCCCGACCTTAGACCCGGTCACGCGGCGCTGTTCTTGACGATCGACCGGCGCTACGGCTCCCGGCTGACCGACCTGGCCGAGCAGGTCCGCCTCACCAAGCAGGCGATGATGTCCCTGGTGGACGAGGCCGAGGGACGCGGCTACGTGAGGCGCGTGCCCGACCCGGCCGACTCCAGGGCGAAGCTGGTCAAGCTGACGGCGCGCGGACGCTCGGCTGCCGCCGAGTGCAGGCGCGCCATCCAGGCCCTGGAGCAGCGAACGAGGAGGGAGCTTGGGGACCGGCACTACGACATCCTCCGGGAAGCCCTCGAGGAGCTGACCGGCGTGAACGAAGAGGAACACGGCTGACCGTTGTTGTGCGGGTTGCGCTTAACATCGTCGTATGCCCGAGGAAGCCACCGGCAAGACCGGAGTTCCGAGCCCCACCCGCCAGAAGCCGGAGCGCCCGCGGGACAGGCTAGGCAGGCCGCTCGACTGGGAAGCCGAAGGCGACCTCGAACTGCCCGACTTCGATGCGCAGACCCTCGAAGCGAACCACGAGCTGGCCAAGCGCTACCTGGCCGAAGCCCACTACTTCGCCGCTCACGAGGCGTGGGAGACGTCCTGGAAGCAGGCTCGCGGAACAGGGGACGAGGAGTTGTTCAAGGGCCTGTCGCAGATGGGGGCGGGGTACGTACACCTGCTGAGGGGCAACGCCCATGGGGCCGTTACGTTGCTGCGCAGGGCGGCCGGTCGGATCGGCTCGTACCCCGCTGGCCGCCGCGGGATCGCGTGCCCTCTCCTGGCGGAGCGGCTCGAGCACGATGCCTCGAGGGTTGCGTCGGGCGAGCTCCCTCCAGGAGAGGACGCGACGTTCGACCCGCCGGACGTGTAGCCTTGTCGGGTCCTCGGCCGCACGGTGGGCCTTCCGCCGGAGGGCCTCTCACCCCCACGGAGCGTGCATGAGCAGCGAAGCGGTTCAGATCGAATGGAAGGGCCGTGGCGGCCCGTTCCCGCTGAAGCTGCGTCCGGGCGTGTTCAGCCCGACCCACACCAGCAGGACCCTGGCGGACGCCCTCGAGATCGAGCCGGGCGACACCGTCATCGACGTCGGATGCGGCAGCGGCGTCCTGGCCTTCGTGGCGGCCAAGCTCGGCGCCAAGAAGGTCTACGGATGCGACCTATCCGAGCCCGCGGTGGAGACGGCGCGCGAGAACGCCCGGCTGCTAGGGCTCGAGGACGTCTGCGAGTTCCGTCAGGGCGACCTGTTGGAGCCCGTGCGCGACGTCGAGGCCACGGTGCTCATCGGCGACGTCTCGGGTATCCCCGACGAGATAGCGGCGGCCTCGGGCTGGTTCGAGGACGTCCCTGCCGGCGGGCCTACGGGGGCGGAGCTTCCCACCAAGTTCCTGCGTTCGATAGGCAGCGTTCTGGTTCCGGGTGGGCGCCTGTACCTGCCGACGGGAACGATCCAGGACGAGCGCACGATCCTGGCGGCGGCGCGAGAGGTGTTCGGCGACAAGATCGAGTCCATCCTCGAGCGCGAGTTCCCGCTTCCCGACCTGGTCGCCAGGTCCAAAGCCGTGGCTCGCATGATGAGAGAAGGGCTTCTGAACCTTCGCCAGCGAGGAAGCCGCCTGCTCTGGCAACTCCGTATCTGGCGCTGCGTGCAGGGCGAAACGTCGTAGGCACCGGCCAGAGGAGGCGTCCTTGGCGTCGGGCCTAGGCTTCGGGCCTAAGGACCGCCACCGCTTCGACCTCGTACCCGGCCTGCCTCAGGTGGTCCGCGCCGCCGCGGTCGATCGCCAGGACTATCCGCCTGACGTCCGCGCCGGCCTCGGCCAGCACTTCCGCGGCGCGGCGAACCTGATGCCCGGTGGTGCTGACGTCCTCTATCAACGTGACGACGGCGCTAGGCGGCACCTCGCCTTCCACCTGCATCCTGGTCCCGTACTCCTTCGGCTGCTTGCGCACGACGGTCACGGGCATGTGCGTCCGAAGCGACACGGCGGCCACCAGGAGCATCGCGGCGCCTTCGGGCGCTCCGAGCAGCTCGGTGCCGGGGGCCAGCAGCGCGGCCACTTCAGCGGCGATCTCGTCCAGCAGGTCCGGGCGCGTGAGGAAGCGGAACTTGTCGAAGTAGACGGTGGAGTGCCGGCCCGAAGAAAGCACGAACTCCCCGTGCAACTCGGAGGCTTCGACCATGCGGCGCACGAGGTCTTCGTTCACGGGCGGGGACTATAGTGGCTCGCCGATGGGCTGGTACGAGGTCGTGGGACGGCGCGCCTTCTTCGCGTTGGACCCCGAGACCGCTCACCGGCTCGCGATACGGATGCTCGGGCTGCCGCTGCCGTGGTCGAGGATCGGAGGGGTCGCCCGGGATATCGCGCCCGCGACGATGGCGGGCATCACCCTTCGGAATCCCATCGGGCTCGCAGCGGGCTTCGACAAGGGATGCGAACGGCTGGACGCGCTCGGGCGGCTCGGTTTCGGATACGTCGTCGGGGGAACGGTCACGCGCGCGCCGCGCGAGGGCAACGCGCGCCCGCGGATCGCGCGCGACGCGGACCGGCAGGCGTTGGTCAATGCGATGGGGCTGCCCAATCCGGGTGCTGAGGTGGTGGCCGGGCGTCTGGAGCGCGGACGCCGGACCTGCCCGCGGTTCGTGAGCCTGGCGGACGAGTCGGTGGAAGACGCCGTCCATGCGCTGCATCTGATCGAGCCTCACGTGGACGGGATAGAGCTGAACGCGAGCTGCCCGAACGTCTCGTGGGGGCGTGACAGGGACAACGAGGCTCACTTGGCTGCGCTGGTCTCGGCGCTCGTCTCGCACACGTCCAAGCCCGTGCTGGTCAAGCTGCCGCCCTTCGAGGAAGGGACGGAGAAGGAGGTCGTCCTGGCGCTGGCCAGGGTGGCTCACGAGGCCGGCGCGCGCGGCCTGACCTGCGGGAACACACGCCCGGTGGAGGACGGACGGATGGCGGTCGGACGCGGGGGCCTCTCGGGCAAGCCCCTGTGGCCTCGGACGGCAGCGAGCGTGGAAGAGGTCTGCAGGGCGACCGGAGGAGAGTTGGATGTGAACGCGTGCGGCGGTGTGTTCACGGCCGAAGATGTGGCCGAGTGCCTGGCGGCTGGAGCGGCCACGGTCCAGGTCTACACGGGGCTGATCTACGAGGGGCCGGGCCTGCCGGGGAAGCTGACGAGGGGGATGCTCGCGATCTGATGAGTGGCGACGTTTCATGGGTGTTGCACGGCACGTTCAGGGCGGTCAGAATCGCGGCGGTCCGTCGGGAGGGGGGCGCTTGAACGAGGCTGCGCAACAGGTAGACCCGGCCGCCGTGCGGGCGGGAAGCATCGCGGTCAGCCTGCAGGGAGTCTTCAAGCGCTTCGGCGATGTAGTAGCTGTGGACGGCGTGGACCTCGACATCGAGGAGGGCGAGTTCTTCTCGATGCTGGGGCCGTCGGGCTCGGGCAAGACCACATGCCTGAGGATGATCGCCGGGTTCGAGCAGCCGACAGCCGGGCGGATCCTGCTTGGAGGGATCGATGTCTCCCGCACGGCTCCCTACGAGCGCGACGTCAACACCGTGTTCCAGGACTACGCGCTGTTCCCGCACATGAGCGTCGAGGACAACGTGGGCTACGGACTGATGGTCCGCAAGGTCGCCCGTCAGGAGCGCAGGCGTCGTGTGGTCGAGGCCCTCGAGATGGTCCGCCTTCCGGAGTACGGGGGACGCAAGCCGGCCCAGCTCTCGGGCGGGCAGCGCCAGCGGGTCGCGCTGGCCCGGGCCCTCGTGATGCGCCCGAAGGTGCTGCTGCTCGACGAGCCGCTGGGAGCGCTGGACCTGAAGCTCAGGCAGGCCATGCAGATCGAGCTGAAGGAGATCCAGCAGGAGGTCGGGCTGACGTTCGTATACGTGACCCACGACCAGGAGGAGGCCCTGACCATGAGCGACCGGCTGGCGGTCTTCAATCACGGCAGGGTGGAGCAGGTCGGGACGCCCGCCGACGTGTACGAGAGGCCGGCGACCGGGTTCGTGGCGGGATTCGTGGGTGTGTCGAACGTCCTGGAGGGGGCCACCGCTGCCGCGATAGCGGGCGACCCGCGACCGTTCACCGTTCGACCGGAGAAGATCGCGATGCGGGAGCCGGGCCACCAGGCGGGGCCGGGGGAGTGCGCCGCAACCGGACACGTCCGGGAGGTCGTATACCTGGGTGCGATCACCAGGTACATCGTGGAGCTGGATGCTGGAGGGGAACTGGTTGTGATGGAGCAGAACCTGTCCACCAGTTCCATGGAAGCGCTCCAGGTTAGGGGCAAGACGGTGAGCCTCGTATGGAGCAGGAGCAACAACCGGCCGGTCGAGGAACCAGCCGGTGCGTCCGAAGGGTCGATGGACCAGGAGGGGGGAGTATGAGCAGGTTCCCGAAGTGGATGGCGGTGCTGGGCGTGCTGGCTCTCGTAGCCGCGGCTTGCGGCGAGGAGACGACCGAGCCGCCGGCCGTCACGGTCGTGGACACGATCGGAGAGTTGGAAGGCGAGCTGAACCTGATCGCCTGGCACGGCTACACGGAGGACGGAACGACCGAGGGCTACGAGATGTACGACTGGGTCACCCCGTTCGAAGACGAGACCGGCTGTCAGGTCGAGGTGAAGTACGCGGACAGCTCCGACGAGATGTACAACCTCATGACGACCCAGGCCGGTTCCTACGACGGCGTGTCGGCATCGGGCGACTCCTCGAACCGGCTGATCGCGTCCGGCGCGGTGTCGGCGGTCGATCCCGCCCTGTTCCCGGACTTCGAGAACGTGATAGCGCCGCTGGATCCGGAGAACGGGACCAACAACGAGCACTACGTCGTGGACGGGCACGTGTGGGGAACGCCCTACATGTACGGCCCGAACTTCCTGATGTACAACTCGAAGGAGGTCGATCCCGCTCCGACGAGCTGGGACGTCGTGTTCGAGGCCGATTCCCCCTACGCCGGGAGCGTCACCGCGTACGACGTGCCGATCTACATCGCCGACGCGGCGATGTACCTGATGAAGACGAACCCGGATCTGGGCATCACCGACCCCTACGAGCTGACCCAGGAGCAGTTGGACGCTGCCGTGGAGCTGCTGAAGGGGCAGTCGGAGATGGTGTCGGACTACTGGGCCCTGTACACCGACGAGATCGACGGATTCGCGAACGGCAGCATGGTGGTCGGCACCGCGTGGCCGGTCAACCTCAGCCTGCTGGAGCTGGACTACCCCGAGATCATGGCCGCCGAGCCGGAGGAGGGGATGACCGGCTGGGCCGACACCTGGATGATGTCGTCCAGCGCACCGCACCCGAACTGCATGCTCGAGTGGATGAAGTGGACGATGAAGGCGGACGTGCAGGCCGAGGTCGGCGAGTACTACGGCGCGGCCGGGAGCAACGTGGAGTCGTGCCCGATCCTTCGCAAGTCCCTCGACGACCAGTGGGACTTCGGGTATGCCGTCGATACCGTTCGCTACGGCTACTGCGGCAACGCGGACTTCCTGAACGAGCTGTACCTGTGGAAGACGCCACAGGCGGACTGCGGTGACGGCAGGATGGACTGCATGGACTACTCGGTCTGGACGCAGCGCTGGACCGAGATCCGAGGCGCGTGAGAGAAGGAACCGTAGATGGGCGGCGCCCCGCCGGCACGGCGGGGCGCCGCCTCTCCGCCTACCTGAACAGGAGGCCGGGCCTGAAGCTCGGCCTGACGATAGGCGGCCCCGCCGCTTGGATGCTGATCGTCTACCTCGGGTCACTGGCGCTCCTGTTCGCCAACGCGTTCTGGAGGGTCAACGTCTTCACCTCCGACGTGGTCAGGGACTGGGGACTGCAGAACTTCAGGTTCCTGTTGGAAACGCCGGTCTACCGGACGATCACGTTCAGGACCGCCGGCATCGCGGCTGCCACGGCCTTCGCCGACGTCGTCCTGGCCTTCCCGCTGGCCTACTACGCCGCTCGGATCGCGACCTCCCGCACGAGGCGGTTGCTCCTGGTGGCCGTGGTCCTTCCCCTGTGGTCCAGCTATCTGGTCAGGGCCTTCGCCTGGCAGACGATCACCGCTCCCGGCGGGGTCCTCGACTCGTTCCTGGGCCTCTTCGGCATCCCGGAGGCGAACATCGGCCAGACCCAGTGGGCCATCTGGCTCACCTTCACCTACCTGTGGCTACCTTTCGTGACGCTGCCCGTGTACGCGGCCCTGGAGCGGATCCCGGACTCGTACCTCGAAGCGTCGGGCGACCTGGGCGCCCGCGGATGGACCACGTTCCGCAAGGTCGTCTGGCCTCTCGCCGTTCCGGGCGTGGTGGCCGGCTCGATATTCGCCTTCTCGCTGACGCTGGGCGACTACATCGCTCCGAGCCTAGTGGGCAACACGAAGTTCATAGGCAGCGTCATCTACGACAACGTCGGGGTCGCGAACAACCTGCCGCTCGCGGCTGCGTTCGCGCTCGTTCCCGTGGTGATCATGGCGATGTTCCTGTACGGGGCGAAGCGGCTCGGAGCCTTCGAGGCGCTGTGATGGAGAGCCGGGGAGCACGCTGGCTGTTCAGGCTCGGAACCGGCGTGACGCTGGCGTTCCTCTACGTGCCGCTCCTGGTGGTCGGCATCTACGCGTTCAACGACAGCGTGGCGCAGGCGTGGCCGCCGTCGGGGCTCACGACGAAGTGGTTCGCCCGAGCCTGGAGCGACGCGAACGTGCGAGAGGGCTTGACGACGTCCATCGTGATAGCCCTGTCGGCCACGCTCATAGCGCTGGTCCTCGGATCGGCGGCGGCCTTCGCCGTGCACCGTTTCCGCTTCTTCGGCAGGGAGTCGGTGTCTTTCGCGCTCGTGCTCCCGATCGCGCTTCCGGGGATCGTTACGGGGATGGCTCTGCGGACCGCCTTCAACACCGGCGGCTTCTCGTTCACGATCTGGACGATCGTGATCAGCCACGCCACCTTCTGCGTGGTCGTGGTCTATAACAACGTGATAGCGCGGCTCAGACGAACCCCGACTTCGCTCGTCGAAGCCTCGATGGACCTGGGCGCCGACGGCTGGCAGACGTTCCGCTACGTGACGCTGCCGTCCATCGCCACGGCGCTCGTCGCAGGTGCCCTGCTGGCCTTCGCGCTGTCCTTCGACGAGATCATCGTGACCAACTTCACGTCGGGTTCGGAGCTGACGCTGCCAAAGTGGATCTACAACACGATCCGGTTGCCCAGGAACCGCCCGGTGGGCAACGCGGTGGCGATCGTCGTGATCCTGTTCTCGCTTGTGCCCGTGTACCTGGCGCAGCGGCTGGCGGGAGCCGAGCAGGCGGCCGGCGCCGCGACGGGTCGCGGCGCCGGCCCCCAGGGTTCCTAGAGGTACTGGCCGCCGCGCTGCCTCGAGGTGTCC
Organism: uncultured Actinomycetes bacterium; assembly: GCA_964535065.1. Taxonomy (GTDB): domain Bacteria; phylum Actinomycetota; class UBA4738; order UBA4738; family HRBIN12; genus AC-51. The sequence goes on along the minus strand of CAZHRY010000030.1, from coordinate 14,625 downwards.
TGCTCTTCCTCGGGCTGGGGGTTCTGGGCCAGGAGGCCCCTGCGCCGGAGTTCATCGAACTGAGCGCGGGCCGCGGCCTGCTGGGCGAACATCGCGGCCTGGATGCCGTGGAAGAGTCCTTCCAGCCAGCCCACGAGTTGCGCCTGGGCGACGCGCAGTTCCGACTCGGATGGCACGCCCTCGACAGGCGGGGCGAGCGACGCCAGCTCCTCCCTGAGGTCTTCGGACAGGACTCCGGTCAGCTCGCCGACGGCCCTGGTGTAGATCTCGGCCATGCGCTTGCGTCCACCTTCGTCCAGGGCGGTCTGTTTGGTCTCGTCCAGAAGTTCCCGCACCATGCTGGCGATGCGCAGGAGTTTGGCGGGTTCGGTGATGGTCTCCTGGGCGCCGGCCTGGCCCTCGCCCGGCTCGACCGGCACCGCTTGCACAACTTCGGTCGTCTCGTCGCTCATGCGCTCCAACCTAGCATCCGGAGGTTCTCAGGCGCCCTCCAACAGGACCTGCGGGGCGTCCTTGGCCGCGCGCAGGATCGTCACACCCGGCCGGCTGAGGTACGCGGCCCTGGCAGACGACAGCTCACCGAGCTCGTCCACGCGGGCCTTCAGCGCGGCCGGCCCTTCGCGCAGGGCGCGAGACATGACGGTCGCGTTGCGCCACACGCGCTCCCGCGCGTCCTTCAGGAAACGGACCGTCGCCGGGCCACCGAAGGGCGATAGCGCCCGCTCCGTGATGGAGCGGTCCCTCCATCTCTCGGCTTCACGGAGCAGGCGGTCTTCTTCGGCGGCCCGGCGCGCGAAGAGCCGGTCGAGGTGCTCATGGTCCTTCCTCTTGTCCCCGATCAGTCCGGGGTCGTCGAAGTCCTCGGCGGGAGTGACCTCCAGCAGCGCCTGCGGCAGGTCGTAGTTGACATGGGCGCTGGTGCCGACGAGAACCTGGCGCAGGGGAGGCACCCTGCGGCCGGTCTGCGCGAAGACGATCTGCCAGGGGCCAGGCGCTGACCCCTCTCTGTTCCAGCACTCCAGCGCCTCGACGTACAGGCTCGCGAAGGCGAGCAACCACCGCCTCATCCATGCGGGGTCGGCGAAGCCGCCCTCCCGCGCGGTGCGGATCTCGTCGTCCACGGCCGCGGCCGTTCTCATGTAGACGGCCAGGAAGTGACGTCGCTCGTCGCCCTGTTCGACCATCGGGGTCAGCAGGGACCCCATCCGTTCCAGCAGGGCGTCGAGCGACGCTTCCAAGTCCCCGCCTCTCAGTCCCTCCGGCCTAGGTTCCGGATCAGCAGCGCCTCGGCGAGCGCCATCCGTTCCAGGTCTTCGAGGTCCACGCTCTCGTCCACGGAGTGGATGTTCGACACATGGTCCATCGCGCCCCAGATCAGGAGCTGGATGCCCGGCAGGGCGCTCGCCAGCATCGGCACTATCGGGATCGACCCACCCGAGCCCATCTCCAGCACTTCCCGGCCGAACGCCTCGGCCAGTGCGGCCTTGGCGGCGACGTACCCGGGGGTGGACGTGTCCACCATGTAGCCGTCCCCCGGATCTTCGACGTCCACGGTCACGCGCACCCCCCAGGGGGCGGCGGCGCGCAGGTGAGCGGCCAGCTTGGCCGCAGCCGCCGGGGCATCCTCCCCGGGCGCGGTCCTCAGGCCCACGACGGCACGGGCCGTCGGAACGATCTGGTTGGCGGCGTCGGCGATCCGAGGCGCCTCGAAGGCGAGCACGTTGATCGACGGTTTGGACAGCGTCCGGTCGGCTATCGACCCGGTCCCGATCATGCGCACCTCGGGGAACACGCGGGACTCCTCGCGGAACTCCTCCTCGCTGACCGGAGTGCCCTGCCATTCGAACTCCTGCATCCCCGGGAGGGTGATGTTCCCGTCGTCGTCGTGCAGCGTCGCGATGATGCGGCACAGAGCCATGACGGCGTCGGGTAGAGGCCCGCCGAAGGCGCCGCTGTGCTGGGCCACCGGAAGGACGTCCACCCGGACGTGCGCCGCCGTCGACCCGCGTATCGAGGTTCCGATGGTGGGCGTTCCCGTCCGGTAGTTGCCCCCGTCGGCGACGATCCCGACGTCGGCCTTCAGCAGGTCGGCATGTCCGCGGACCAGTTGCGGCAGGTTGGCGGCCGAACATTCCTCCTCGCCCTCCACCAGGACCTTGACGGTGCAGGGGGGCTCCCCGCCCAGCGCCCGCAGCGCTGCGGCGTGGATCACGACGCCGCTCTTGTCGTCCGCGGAACCGCGCCCGTAGAGGCGGCCGTCACGCACCTGGGGTTCGAACGGGGGAGAGGTCCACTCGGCCGGGTCGCCCTCGGGTTGCACGTCATGGTGCGCGTACAGCAGCAGGGTTGGTGCGCTTTCCGGGCCGGGGATCTCTCCGAACACGGCCGGGTGGCCGTTCTCCAGCTCCAGCAGCCGGGCGTCCTCGAAGCCTGCGCCGCGGAGGATCTCGCGCGTCAGCTCGGCACTGGTCCGAACGTGGGCCGGGTCGTAGCCCGGGTATCCGATCGAGGGGACGGCGACCAGCTGCGACAGCTCGTCGATCATCCGAGGGACTTCGGCCGCAACGCGCTCCTTCAACTCAGGGGTATCCATGGGCGCAACTTACACGCGCGACTTCGGCGCGTCATCGGGCCTAAGGATCGGCCGTCAGGCAAGGGGTCCACTCTCGATCAGCCGCCAGTCGTAGGGAGACACGAACGTCGTGACCAGCCTGGCGTAGTTCGCCCTCGCGAACGCGATCGGGTTGGGCACGTTGGCCATGGACATCGAGCCCTTCATCTGCTCGACCGACGCGTAGCCGTGCTCGTCGAGCCATGCCTGCATGTCCTGAAGCATCGCTCCTACGTGCTCTGGGCCTTCGTGCAGCAGAGCGCTGGCCATCATCACCACGTCGGCTCCGACCAGCAGTGCCTTCAGGGCGTCCTCGGCGTTGTGGCATCCGGTCGTGAGAGCCAAAGAAGCCTGGACCCGGTCACGCAGGATCGCTATCCAGCGAAGGGGAAGGAGCATCTCCGCCGAGGTGGACAGGTTCACGATCGGGTTCACCTGCAGCGAGTCGAGGTCGATGTCGGGCTGCATGAACCTGTTGAACAGGACGAGGCCGTCGGCGCCGGCTGTGGTCAGCTGCTGTGCCATGTGCCCCATGGAGGAGAAGAACGGGCCGACCTTCACGGCAAGAGGGATGCTGATCTCGGCCCTCACGGCTTCGACCAGCTTCACGTACCTGGCTTCGACCTCCGTGCTCGTCTCGTCGGGGTCGGCCGCGATGAAGTAGACGTTCAGCTCGAGCGCGTCCGCCCCGGCGTCCTGCAAGCGCTTCGCGTGCGAGATCCAGCCGCCCAGCGAGATGCCGTTCAGCGACCCGATCACCGGGATGTCCAGCTCTTTCTTGCACGATTCGAGGTGGAACAGGTAGGCGTCCGATCCGGTGTTGTAGTCCTCGAACTCCGGGAGGTAGGACAGCGCTTCGGGGTTGGAGTCGGCGAGCATGTCGAGCACGCCGTGGATCTGTATCTCGTCGTGCTCGATCTGCTCTTCGAACAGCGAGGGCAGAACCACGGCCCCGATGCCGGCCTCCTGCAGGCGCAGCAGCGTGTCGATCCGCTGACCCATCGGGGAGGCGGAAGCTACGAGAGGCGTCCTCAGGTCTAGGCCGAGATAGCGTGTCGCAAGGTCCGCGCTCATCCTTCCACCTCCCCTTCGTGTTCGGGGCCGCGCTCGACGCCGGACATCTGCTCGTACAGGTGCCAGCGCGCGTCCACGTCCTCCTGGGCTTCCTCGAGCAGCTCGGCCGCTCTCGACGGGTTGGCGCGGGCGAGCATCGCGAAGCGAGCTTCCTTCATCACGAACTGCTTCAGAGGAAGGGTGGGCTTCTTCGAGTCGAGCTGGAAGGGGACGCGCCCTCCCTCGGTCAGCTTGGGGTCGAAGCGGTACAGCGGCCAGAACCCACTGTCCACGGCCTCCTTCTGGTGGGCCATGCTGGTGGACATGTCGATGCCGTGCGCTATGCACGTGCTGTAGGCGATGACCAGGGACGGCCCGGGGTGAGCCTCGGCCTCGGCCAGCACCTTGACGGTATGCGGCATGTCGGCGCCCAGGGCGATCTGCGCCACGTAGACGCCGCCGTACGCGGTGGCGATCATCCCGAGGTCCTTCTTGCCCTGCTCCTTGCCGGCGGCGGCGAACTTGGCCACGGCGCCGCGCGGGGTCGCCTTCGAGGCCTGGCCGCCGGTGTTGGAGTAGACCTCGGTGTCCAGGACCAGGACGTTCACGTCCCGGCCCGTGGCCAGGACGTGGTCCAGGCCGCCGAACCCGATGTCGTAGGCCCAGCCGTCGCCGCCGACGATCCAGACGCTCTGCGGGACGAGAGCGTCGGCGACGGCCTCCAGGTTCCGGGCGCGCGGGTCGTCGATCCCGGCCAGTATGCCGGTGAGGTTCTCGACCCGCTCGCGCTGGGCGGCGGTCGCCTCGTCTCCGTGCAGCGTGGCGCCGGCGATCAGTCCGCCGGCAAGCTCCGCTCCGATCTCTGTGTCGAGCTCCCGGATCAGCGACACGGCTAGATCCCGCTTGGCGTCGAGGGCGAGCCGCATCCCGAGTCCGAACTCGGCGTTGTCCTCGAACAGTGAGTTGGACCAGGCGGGACCGCGCCCGGAGCCGTCCACCGCCCACGGGGTCGTGGGGAGGTTGCCGCCGTATATCGACGAACACCCGGTGGCGTTCGCGACGATCATGCGGTCTCCGAAGAGCTGCGTCAGGACCTTCAGGTACGGGGTCTCCCCGCACCCGGCGCACGCTCCCGAGAACTCGAACAGTGGCCTGAGCTGCTGCGAGCCCTTCACCGTCGCGGCGCGCACGTCTCGCCTGTCCGGATCCGGGATCGTCAGGAAGAAGTCCCAGTTGGCACGCTCCGCCTCCAGGTGTCCTTCCTTCGGCAGCATGTCGATCGCCTTGTGCTTGACCTCGGTCTTGGAGCGAGCGGGGCACACGTCCACGCACACTCCGCATCCGGTGCAGTCGTCTGGCGCGACCTGGATCGTCATCCCGCGACCCGGGTTGTCCCGGTCCTTCCACTCCTTGTGCTGGAAGGTGGCCGGCGCCCCCGAGACCGCGGCGGGGTCGAACACCTTCATCCTTATGGCGCTGTGCGGGCACACCAGCGCGCACTTGGCGCAGTCGATGCATATCGCCGGATCCCAGATGGGGATCTCACGGGCTATCGAGCGCTTCTCCCAGCGAGCGGTGTCCGTCGGGAAGGTGCCGTCGATCGGCATGGCCGACACCGGCAGCAGGTCTCCCTTGCCCTCGAGCATCAGCGACGTGACCTTCTGGACGAAGTCCGGCGCATCGGGGGGAACGGCGGGTGGTCTCGGAGAGCCGGCGGGCTCGCCCGCGGGGACGGTCACCTCGTGAAGGGCTGAGAGCGCGGCGTCGACGGCCGCGAAGTTCCGCGTGAGGACGGTCTCCCCGCGTTTGCCATACGTTTTGACTATCGCGTCCTTGATCGCCTGGACCGCCTCGTCTATCGGAAGGATCTCGGTCAGCGCGAAGAAGCACGTCTGCAGCACCGTGTTGATGCGCGTGCCGAGCCCCGCTTCCTTGGCCACCTCGTAGCCGTCAACCACATAGAAGCGCAAACCCTTGGCGACGATCTGCTCCTGGACCTCGCGCGGCAGGTGGTCCCAGACCTCGTCGGGGCCGTAAGGGCTGTTCAGCAGGAAGGTCGCGCCCGGCGCCGCAACGGCTAGCACGTCGGTCTGCTCGAGCCTCTCGAACTGGTGGCACGCCACGAACTGCGCGCGCTTGATGAGGTAGGTGGACGAGATCTCCTGGGGCCCGAACCGCAGGTGCGAGACCGTGACCGCTCCCGCCTTCTTCGAGTCGTAGACGAAGAACCCCTGGGAATGCAGGTCGGTGTGCTCGCCGATGATCTTGATGGAGTTCTTGTTGGCGCTGACCGTTCCGTCGCTGCCCAGGCCGTAGAAGACGGCGCGGACCGTGTCCTCGTGCTCGGTGTCGAAGTCGGGGTCCACGGGTAGGCTCGTGCCGCCGACGTCGTCGTTGATGCCGACCGTGAAGTGGTTCTTCGGTTCGGCGGCCTTCAGTTCGTCCAGCACGGCCTTGGCCATCGCTGGGTCGAACTCCTTCGATGACAGGCCGTACCGCCCCCCGATCACACGGGGCATCGCGAAGGCAGCGCGTCCGGCGCCGACCTCCTCGGCCAGGGCAGTGACGACGTCCTGGTAGAGCGGTTCCCCCGGTGCGCCCGGCTCCTTGGTCCGATCCAGCACGGCCACCGACCTGACGGTGGGCGGGAGAGCCGCGACGAAAGCTGCAGCCGAGAAGGGCCGGTACAGGCGGACCGTGACCATGCCTACGCGCTCGCCTGTGGCGTTGATCGCCCCCACCGCCTCCGCGGCGGCCCCGGCGCCCGAGCCCATCAGCACGAGGACCCGATCGGCTTCCGGGTGGCCCGCGTAGTCGAAGAGGCGGTAGGGGCGCTCCGTGCGGGCTGCCAGGCGGTCCATCACCGACTGGACGGCGTCGGGTACCCCTAGGTAGGCGGGGTTAGCCGCCTCCCGGGCCTGGAAGAAGACGTCGGGGTTCTGCGCCGAGCCGCGCAACCTGGGCCGGTCGGGGGAGAGGGCTCGCCCCCGGTGAGCGCGCACCAGGTCGTCGTCTATCAGCGCGCGGATGTCGTCGTCGGTCAGCGGCCGGATCTTCGCGACCTCGTGCGACGTGCGGAACCCATCGAAGAAGTGCAGGAACGGCACGCGCGTCTCGAGGGTGGCGGTGTGCGCGACCAGGGCCAGGTCTTGCGCCTCCTGCACGGAGGACGAACACAGCATCGCGAAGCCCGTCGTTCGGGCCGCCATGACGTCCGAGTGGTCACCGAAGATCGACAGGGCGTGCGTGGCGATCGTCCGGGCCGCGACGTGTATCACCGTCGGCGTCAGCTCGCCCGCGATCTTGAACATGTTGGGGAGCATCAGCAGCAGACCCTGGGACGCCGTGAATGTGGTGGCCATCGCTCCCGCCTGCAGGACCCCGTGGAGGGCGCCGGCCGCGCCGCCCTCGCTCTGCATCTGGATCACCTGCGGGACCGTTCCCCACAGGTTCGTGGTGCCGCTCGCGGACCACTGGTCGGCGAGCTCGCCCATGGGGGAAGAGGGGGTGATCGGATAGATGGCTATGACCTCCGAGAGGCGGTGGGCGATCCGGGCGGCCGCCTCGTTCCCGTCCACCACCTGCCAGGGTCTGAGGGCCGTGCGATCTGGCGCTACCTCGGTATCCATGGCTTGCATCGTCCGTCCCGTAGCCTCCGGCGACAAGTCCGAAGGTCCTGGGCGCGCAGGGTCGGGACTTGGAAGGCGCGGCAGCCCGCGGGCGTTCCGATGTGTGGGGGGGCACCTGCGTTCGCGAGGAGCCCGAGATGCAGAGGATAGAGGTAAGGTACGAAGAGGCAGACAGGTTCTCGATCCAGATCAGGGATCACGAGCTGAAGGTGGATCAACCGGACACGGGAGATGCCGCGCCCACACCCACGGAGCTGTTCGTGGCCGGGCTGGTGTCCTGCGTCGGGTTCTACGCAGGGCGGTTCTGTCAGCGGCACGGCATCGACCCGGCGGGGCTGTCGGTAACGTGCGACTGGTCGTTCGCGTCCGACAAGCCCGCCCGCGTGGATCGGATCGACGTTCGCGTCGGACTCCCCGAGGGGTTCCCGCCGGACAAGCTGGATCGGCTCCAGGCGGTGATCGAGCACTGCACGGTTCACAACTCCATCGTTCAGGCGCCTGAGGTGTCGATCGTCGCGGAGGCGCCGGCTGCGGCCGCCTAAGGAGCGCCGGATGCGGCGCCGCCTGGGTAGCGCCGGCTGTGGCCGCCTAGGGAGCCAGCCGCTCCAGTCGCCACCCGCCGGGTTCCCGCGTGTACCTGAATCGGTCGTGAAGCCGGAACTCGCGCCCCTGCCAGAACTCGATCGTGTCGGGGACCACCAGGTAGCCACCCCAATGCGGGGGCCGCGGGACCTCTTCGCCTTCGAACCGCTCCTCGAAGGAGGCGAGGCGCTCGTCCAGCTCTGCCCGACCGGTGATCACGCCGCTCTGGGGAGAGGCCCACGCTCCGATCTGAGCTTCGCGAGGCCGCGTCGCGAAGTACGCATCGGACTCCTGCGCGCTCACCTGCTCGGCCCGGCCGGTCACGCAGACCTGCCGATCCATCGCCTTCCAGAGGAAGACCAGCGCAGCGTGTGGGTTCGCCTCCAGGTGCCGGCCCTTGCGGCTCTCGTAGTTGGTGAAGAAGACGAAACCGCGGTCGTCGGCATGGCGGAGCAGCACGTGTCTCACGGCGGGCCGGCCGTCGCCGTCCGCTGTGGCAAGGGCCATGGCGTTGGGCATGACGACCCCGGCCGCCTCGGCCTCAGCCAGCCATCCCTGGAACTGCTCGATCGGATCGTCCAGTAGATCGCTCTCATCCAGCGTGCGCTCGTGGATCGGTTCGTCCGGCGTCATGTGGTCCGGATGGTACGACCGGGACAGCTCGTTCGCGATCCTCGGCGGTGTGGGTGTCAGGAACCAGACGGAGTGAGGCTCCGCGGGTCATAGTTGCGCGGTGACGATGACGCCGCGTGAACGCGTTCTCACGACCCTGCGGCACGAGGAGCCGGACCGGGTGCCGATCGTACTCGGGGTCAGCAACGCCACGGGCATCAAGATGAAGCCCTATCGGGAGCTGAAGCGGCTCCTGGGGATCGAGGCGCCGGACCGGTACCTGTATCGCTGGCCCGAGCTGGGCGCCGCAGAGATCGACGAGGAGACGCTGCGGCGCCTTGGCACCGACGTCCGCTCAGTGCTGGACGTGGAGCCGTCGTGGGTCCTGGAGATGAACGCCGCACGTCCGCCGCACGACGACTACATCAACTCGTGGGGCTCGGGCGCCGTAGAGATCGGGCCTGAGGACTGGTTCCCGGGCGTTCACCCGATGGCCGAAGCGACAACCATCCAGGAGATCGAGGACTACCCATGGCCCGACATGGACGATCCCTCGCGGGTCGCGCACGTTGCCGAGGAGGCCGCCCAGCTCGCCGCCGACGGCCGGTACGCGATCATGGCCACCCCGTGGCTCCTGTTCCCGCTCGAGCGCGCCTTCGCCATGCAGGGAACCGACGTGTTCCTCCAGAACCTGGTGTTCCATCCCGCGTTCGCCCAGGCCCTGCTCTGGAGGATCGAGGGGCTGTGCAAGACGCTGATGGGCCACTTCCTGGAAGAGTTGGGCGACAACGTCGACATCATCAAGATCGGCGACGACCTGGGCATGCAGGACAACCCGCTGATGTCACCGGACATGTACAAGCGGTTCCTGAAGCCCGTTCACGCCGACTACATCGGGTTCATCAAGGAGCGGACGAAGGCGAAGGTCTTCTTCCATACCGACGGCGACGTCTTCTCGCTCATCGACGACTTCATCGAGGTCGGTGTGGACATCCTCAACCCGATCCAGACCTCGGCCGGCCAGATGGCCAACCTGCAGGAGCTCAAAGCCCGCTGGGGCGACCGTCTGGTCTTCTGCGGAGCGATAGACACGCAGCGGATCCTTCCGTGGGGGAGCCCGGAGGAGGTGCGAGCCGAGGTTGGCCGTGTGATCGAGATCCTCGGTCCCGGAGGGGGCTACATGGTCAGCTCCGTCCATTCGGTCATGAACGACGTGCCCGCGGAGAACATCCTGGCGATGGTGGATGCGGTTCTGGAGTCCGGCGTCTAGCGGCTCGGCCCATCTCCTGTGGGCTCGCTTGGCTGCTGCGGCTGTCGAGGGAGGGTGCCTGCGCGGCGGGCGAACTCGATCGCTTCCTCCAGCCAGCGGAGCCGCTAAGCCGGGGTCGTGAGCGACTGGGCGGCCGCCTGCTCCCTGCGATGACGCTCCCAGCCGTCGTCGGTCCGCCTGTCGGTCATGGTCTCCACGTTGGCCACTGTGACGCTTGTGCCGCTGAGGTCGACCACATCCGAGCGTGCCCATAGCTCCTCGAAGTCGATCGGGTTCTCGATGAAGAGGTCCACCGAGCGGAAGGGGTCATCGGGGTCGGCCAACGTGAAGACGGTCATGCCCCTCTCCCTGGCCCATCCCTCGCGAGCCGCAAGGTCCGAGAACTCGGTCGCATTTACCGGGATACGGGGCCTGAGGCCCAGCGAGGTGAGTGCGCGGATGGCCTTGCCGGCCTGATCGGGATCGAGGTCCACCGCGATGTCGAGATCGGCCGTTAGCCGAGCATTTCCCCTCAACACGACTGCCACGTCTCCCACGACGACGTAGCGCACCTGCGCTTCGTTCAGCGCGTCGAAGATGGGCTCGAGGAGCGTCACGTCCGCACTATATGGCTTGGCTGTGCCGTACCAACCGGCCTTGTATCGGGTGCCGGCCTGGCTCGCATCTGGCCCGCCGCAACGGCACCGAGCACGAGGGATACGCCCAGGACCTGAGTGCCCGTAAGGGTCTCGTGGAGCAGTCCCCTGCCGATGAGCAGCGCCACCACGGGGGAGAGAAGGCCGAGCAGGGACACGGCGGCGGGCGGGATCTGAGCGATCCCCCGGAACCAGAGCGCATACGCGAGCCCGCCGCCTGCCACGGCCAGGTAGGCATAGCCGAGCGCGGCCTTGGGCTCGATCACGGCGGGCACGCCCTCGAACGCGACGGCGACGGGAAGCAGCAGGAGCCCTCCCGCGGCGAGTTGCCATCCCGTGAACGCGAGCAGTGAGACCGGGGGCTGCCACCGCCTGGTGAGGACGACGCCCGTCGCCATCGACGCCGTGCCTCCGATCGCCGCCCACACTCCGACCGGGTCGAGTACGCCGGCCGCACGAGCGACGAGCAGCCACACGCCCAGGGCTCCCATGGCTGCCGCGCTCACGCGGTGGGCGTACGGGCGTTCCCCCAGCAACGGCCAGGAGAGCGCGACGACCACGAGGGGTTGTAGACCCCCGACGGTGGCGGCGACCCCTCCGGGAAGGCGATAGGCCGCCGTGAACAGCAGAGCGAAGAACAAGCCGATGTTGAGCAAGCCGAGGATCGCCGCGCGCCGCCACCACAGCCCGCGGGGGAGCGAGCGGGTGATCGCGATCAGGGCGAGCCCGACCGGCAGCGAGCGGATCGCTGCGGCCAGCAGGGGGCGGCCGGGAGGGAGCAGCTCGCGCGTGACCGCGTACGTGGTGCCCCACAGGGCGGGCGCCACCGCGGTGGCGAGCAGCGTTCCTGCCCTGGCCTTCACCATCCCCTTCCTCTCCGTTCCGCAATAGTTCGACGTCGAACGAAGTGTAGCGCCGTGCATAGTTCGGTGTCAAATCATTCGATAACGAACAGAGATGAGGTACGATCGGGGGTATGGATCGGGATCACGTGGATGGGATCTTGGAGCAGTGGCGCCGGGAGCGCCCGGACCTGGACCCCTCGCCGATGGGTGTGGTCGGGCGGATCTCCAGGGCGAGCGCGTTCCTGAAGCGCGGCCTCGAGCGGGTCTTCCGCGAACACGGGCTGAATGCGGGGGAGTTCGACGTGCTTGCGACCCTGCGCCGTTCGGGCAGGCCGTACCGCCTTTCTCATGGGGAGCTGGCCGGGGCGTGCATGCTCTCGGCCGCGGCCATGACCAACCGGCTGGACCGCCTGGAGGCTGCCGGGCTGTTGCGCCGCCAGCCCGACCCGAGAGACCGCCGCGGGGTGCTGATAGCGCTGACTCCCGAGGGCAAGAAGCTGGTGAACGTGGTGGTAGCCCGACACATCGAGAACGAGAGGACGATGCTCGGGCCCCTGTCGCGGTCGGAGCAGCGAGCTCTTGCGGGCGCTCTGCGCCGCCTGCTGATCAGCTTCGAAGGAGGCGAGGAACCTGGAGCGTGACCGGTGCCCCCGGCAGGACTCGAACCTGCGCACCCGGCTCCGGAGGCCGGCGCTCTATCCTCTGAGCTACGGGGGCCCTGCCAGGCGAGTCTAGCAACCACCTCGGTCGCGCCCGGACCCGCCGGTATGCTCCGTTCGTGCCTCGTGTGCTGGTCGTTGACGACGATCCGGTGATCCTCCGGCTATTGGAGGTCAACTTCCGGCTGGAGTTCTTCGAGGTGTCGATGGCGGCCAGGGGGGAAGAGGCCATCGCGGCCGCGGTCACCGAGCCGCCGGACGTCATCGTCCTGGACGTGATGCTGCCGGGGATGGACGGGCACCAGGTCTACCGGAGCTTGCGAGAGAACCCCGCAACGGCCGGCATCCCCGTCATCTTCCTGTCGGCCAGGGCGATGGACGAGGACCTGGCACGCTACGCGTCCGAGGATGTGGACTACGTGACCAAGCCCTTCGATCCGACCGAGCTGGTCGACGCCGTCAAGAGGAGGCTGGTCCGGGAGTGATCGAGGGGTCGGTCGTCGGATGGTTGCGCGAGGGGCTGGCCGCCGCCGCCCCGGGGTTAGGCCTGTCTGGTGAGCTGCCCGAGCCCGAACTGATGGCCCCCAGGCAGAAGGAACACGGCGACTTCGCGACCAACGTGGCTCTGGCGCTGGCGAAGGCGGCGGGCCGCCCGCCGAGAGAGGTGGCACAGGCCTTGGTCGATGCCCTCGCCCCGGCCCCGTTCGTTCTGAAGGTGGAGGTTGCAGGACCCGGGTTCATCAACATCTTCCTGACGGGTGACTGGCTGCACCAGACCGTCCGGCGGATCGCGGAAGAAGGCGAGGCCTTCGGCCGGTCTCCTCGCAACGGCAAGCGGGTCCAGGTGGAGTTCGTCAGCGCGAACCCGACCGGGCCGCTTACGCTGGGGCACGCACGCAACGCCGCGATAGGCGACGCGCTGGCGAGGCTGCTGGACGCCACGGGCTTCGACGTCGAGCGCGAGTACTACTTCAACGACGCCGGCGGGCAGATGGACCGGTTCGGCGCGTCGGTGGAGGCGCGGTACCTGCAGCTGGTGGGACGCGAGGCCGAGGTCCCCGAGGACGGCTACCACGGCTCGTACATCGAAGACCTTGCCCGCGACATCCTTGAGACCCACGGTCCGGGCCTGGCCGACCTCCCCGACGAAGAGAGGTTCCTGCGGATGCGCGAGGAGGGTGCGGCGCGGACCATGGAGTGGATCCGGCGCACGCTCGAGCGTTTCGGCGTGGTCTTCGACTCCTACTTCTCCGAGGCTGAGCTGGCTCGCAAAGGTGAGATAGCCGAGGCGGTCGAGCGGCTGCGCGCCTCCGGGCACGCATACGACCTGGACGGCGCGGTGTGGTTCCGGTCCACCGACTACGGCGATGACAAGGACCGGGTGGTGATCCGGTCGAACGGACAGCACACCTATTTCGGTGCCGACTGCGCCTACGTGATCGACAAGTTCTCGCGCGGCTTCGACCACGTGATCTACGTGTGGGGCGCTGACCATCACGGCGACGTGGTTCGTGTGCGAGGCGCGGCCGAGGCGCTCGGCATCCGGCCGGACGCCGTCGAGATGCTCATCTACCAGTGGGTCTCGTTCCTGCGGGACGGGCAGCCGGTCCCCATGAGCAAACGGGCCGGCAACTTCATCACGCTCGACGATCTGATGGACGAGGTGGGTACGGACGCCGCGCGGTTCACCCTGCTGATGTTCTCGAACGACGCTACGGTGAACTTCGACATCGATGCCGTGAAGAAGAGGTCGATGGACAACCCCGTCTACTACGTGCAGTACGGGCACGCGCGGATCGCGTCGATCCTTCGGAAGGCGGAAGGATCGGGCGTGTCGATCAGGCCGGATGCCGACCTTTCGGTGCTCGTTCACGGATCCGAAGTGGATCTGATGCGCGTGCTGGCCGAAGCGCCGAGGGTGATCGAGAAGGCGGCGGAGCTGCGGGCGCCGCATCGGTTGACGCACGCGGCGCAGGATCTTGCGGCGCGTTTCCATAGGTTCTACACCGACTGCCGGGTGGTTTCCGACGACGAAGCTCTGACGCAGGCAAGGCTCTGGCTCTGCCGGGCGACCCAGACGGTCCTGGCGAACTTCCTTGGGCTGCTTGGCGTTTCGGCGCCCGAGCGCATGGAACGCGAGGATGACTGAGTCCGTAGGGGATGCGCCGGGAGGGCCTTGGCCGGCGTCTGCCCGCTTCGTCGACGGCCTGAGCGTTTCGGGGCTCCCGGTCGCCGATCTGGTCGCGCGATATGGGACGCCGTTGCTCGTGTTCGACGAGGACGAGATGCGCGAAAGGATGCGAACGGTGCGGGCGCTGTTCCCGCGCGTCTCATATGCGGTGAAGGCCTTCACGGCGCGCCGCGTGCTTCGCATGGCTGTCGATGAGGGACTGGACCTGCTCTGCGCTTCTGGCGGCGAGGTCGAAGCGTGCCTGCGGGCGGGTGTGCCGGCCGAGCGAGTGCAGCTTCACGGCAACGCGAAGACGGATCAGGAGCTTTCGCTGGCCGCCTCCGCCGGACTCGGCCTGGTGATCGTCGACTCGCCGCAGGAGCTGGAGAGACTGAACGAGGCGTCCCGGGCGGGCGGGCGGGTGATACGCGTGCTGCTGCGCGTGATCCCCGAGGTCGAGGTGCAGACGCACGAGGCGATCGCCACAGGCCATGCCGAGTCGAAGTTCGGGACGCCGCTCGGCGAGGCGCCGCAGGCGGCGCGCCGAGCGGCGTCCCTG